>NZ_RBKX01000001.1:1908554-2226646 GCF_003634615.1 Flavobacterium sp. 102
TTTCCATTTTTATATTTAGATGAAATTATCAGTTATTATTACGACTTACAACTCGGAAGAATGGTTGCGCAAAGTACTTTTGGGCTTTACCGTTCAAACCGAAAAAGACTTCGAAGTAGTAATTGCTGATGATGGTTCGACTTCTAAAACGGCTGACATTATTGCGTCTTTTCAAGGTCAATTTCAATACCCAATTTTACACGTTTGGCACGAAGATAAAGGCTTTAGAAAGTCTAGGATTTTAAATAAAGCGATACTCAAATCCAACTCCAATTATTTGCTTTTTACTGATGGCGATTGTATTCCACGCCAGGATTATGTAGCGGTTCATGTCAAGCAAAAACAGGAAGGTTATTTTCTTTCCGGCGGATATTTTAAGTTGCCGATGAGCATTTCTAAAGCGATTTCGGATGAAGATATTGTAAGCCAAAAATGTTTTAAAATTTCTTGGCTGCTCCAACAAGGTTTGAAAGCCAATTTTAAAGTTTCCAAACTTACACACAATAGATTTATTGCCGCGTTTATGAATTGGTTGACACCAACAAAACGCTCTTGGAACGGACACAATTCTTCGGGTTTTAAGCAAGACATATTAGATGTCAACGGTTTCAACGAAGAAATGGATTATGGCGGCATGGATAGGGAATTGGGCGAACGCATGTTCAATAACGGAATGTTGTCAAAACAAATTCGCTACAGTGCTATTTGTCTGCATTTAGACCACGCCAGAGGTTATGCCAATGAAGAAAAAATCAGGCACAATATGGAAATCCGACGTTATAACAAAAAACACCACGTAATCCGAATCGAGAATGGGATTGATAAATTGAAAATATAATTACCTTTGCAATATAATTTCCAACTATGAAAATATCAGTTATCGTTAGTACTTACAATGCCGAAGAATGGTTAGAAAAAGTATTGATTGGCTACAGCGTTCAGACTTACAAAGATTTTGAATTGATTATTGCCGACGATGGATCAAGACCTTCAACCAAGGAATTGATTGATAGTTATGCTAAAAATTATCCGGTTCCGGTGCGTCATTTGTGGCACGAGGATTTAGGATATCGCCGTCAGGAAATCTTGAACGTAGCGATAATGGAAGCTTCGCATGAATATATTTTAATGACTGATGGTGATTGTATTCCGAGAAAAGACTTTGTCGAAATTCATGCTAAATATGCCAAAAAAGGAACGTTTCTTTCCGGTGGATATTGCAAATTATCGATGAAATTGAGTTCGGAAATTTCCAAAGACGATATACTTTCCGGAAGATGTTTTAACTTGAAATGGCTCAAAAGCATTGATAAGTTGAACCTTTCTAATAAATTAAAAATCGGTGCCACTGATTTATCCGCGAATATTTTAGATTTCTTTTCGCCAACCAATGCTTCATTTAACAACTGCAATTCCTCGGGATTCAGAGAAGACATGATTGCGATTAACGGTTATGATGAGCGAATGAAATATGGCGGTCCGGATAGAGAATTTGGTGAGCGTTTGGAAAATAATGGCATCAAAGGAAAACAAATTCGCCATAAAGCCATAGTTTTACATTTAGATCATCCAAGAGGTTACAAAACGCCCGAATCTTTGGCGGCCAACTTGGCAATTCGAAAAGAAGTAAAAGACCAAAAAATAGTTTGGACACCTTTTGGCATTAAAAAGGATAAAGCATAGTTCATGAGGATATTAGTCACCGGAGCAGCAGGTTTTATTGCGTCACATCTTTGTGAAAAACTACATGATTTAGGTCATGAAGTGGTTGGTTTGGATAATTTTAATGATTATTACAGTCCGGCGCTAAAACGCTTAAACGCATCCGATTTGAAAGCTAAAGGAATTCAAGTTTTCGAAATTGATTTGAATGACAATCTGCAGCCGGTTTTTTCAATACCTTATGATTATATCTATCATTTAGCGGCACAACCCGGAATTTCAGCTGAAACGCCTTTGAGTGATTATGTGACCAATAATATTTTTGCCACTCAAAATTTACTCGAAGCGGTTTTACAATACAATCCGAATTTAAAATCCTTTATCAATATTGCAACGTCTTCCGTATACGGATTGGTGGCGAATGTGGATGAAAACGTCCCGGCAAAACCGATTTCCTTTTATGGAAGTACGAAGTTGGCAGCGGAACAATTGGTGTTGGGATTGCAGCGTTTGGGAAAATTAAATGCTTGTTCCATTCGATTGTATTCTGTTTACGGACCAAGAGAGCGTCCGGAAAAATTGTATACCAAACTGATTGAAAACCTATATACTGACAAGCCTTTTCCACTTTTTGAAGGCAGCGTGAAGCATGAAAGAAGTTTTACTTTTGTGGGCGATATTGTTGATGGTTTATCCGCTATTATTGGCAAAGAAGCTATTGTCAATGGCGAAATCATCAATTTAGGAACAGACGAAGTACACACGACACAACAAGGTATCAATTTGGTTGAAGAAATCATGAATAAAACCTTAATTATCGACCACAAGCCAGCTCGAAAAGGCGATCAGGAAAGAACTTCTGCGGTGATTGATAAAGCCCGAAAACTATTGGGTTACGAACCCAAAGTCACCTTCAAAAAAGGTTTAGAACAACAAGTACAATGGTATTTGGATAAGTTTACTTCGTAATTCGAAGGACAAACTGTTTCAACTTTTCTGCAAACAATTCCGGTTTTAATTTTTCATACCATTCAAAGGCTAATGCTTTGTAGTTTTTGGCGTGCTTTTGATACAATTCCGGCTCATAATCACTCAAGTGAACGATGTCGTAGAAACCGGTTTCTTCTTTGATATTCCATGAAGTTCGGTTAATCCAAGGTGCGTAAATCGTAAAGGTTGGAATATTTAAAGCTTTCGCCATATTGGTCGCACCGCCTTCGTTGCCAATTAAAGCATCGCATTGTGATTGAATTGCGATAAAATCTCTTAAGCTTTTAGCATAAAACTCCAGATTGATTTTGGCCTGCGTTGAAGGCAAACATAAATCATAAATCGCTTTTACTTCTTCGAATTGATTCGGCATATAATTAAAAAGCATTTGGACAGCTGCGGTGTTAGCTATGATATCCAACGTTTCCGCCATGTATTTTGGTGGTAAACTTTTATTCTTTCCGCTACCCAAAATACCAATCATAAAAATCGGTTTTGAAGTGTCACAATTAGCATTGATCTCAGCTTTGGCTTTTTCAATTTCCTCAGCTCTCAAATGAATTTGCGGATAAATCATGTCGACTTCTTTACCTAAAGCGGTTTTGGAAAGCAATAAGCGATAAGCATTGGCCGTCGCATTGCAATCGGCATCAGGAACTACGGTTTTAGTGTAGAAAAAAGTAGTGTACCATTTGTAATGCCCGACAATCATTTTAGCACCCGAAAAATACGCTGGCAAAATGCTATCCCATTTACAATAAGCATCGATAACAATATCGTAATGGTCTTTTTTTAATTCCTTTCCGAATTGGTATAGATTTTTGAAACCTTTGTGTTCTTCGGGTTCAAAGAAAATTACCTTGTCAATAAATGGATTGTTATCGACTACGGCAAAAGTATTTTTCTGAATCAGATAATGTACTTCGGCTTCGGGACGATTTCTTTTGATGGTTTCACAAATGACAGTACTGGCCAAAACATCGCCAATCATTTTGATTTGAATTACCAGTACTTTCATCTGTCTGTATTAAAGATTAAACTGCAACATCGTATTCTCTCAAAGCATTGTTCAGAGATGTTTTCAAATCGGTTGAAGGTTTACGGGTTCCAATGATTAAAGCACAAGGTACTTGGTAATCGCCTGCAGCGAAAGATTTGGTATAACTTCCCGGAATCACTACCGATCGTGCCGGAACAAATCCTTTGTATTCTATTGGTTCGCTTCCGGTTACGTCGATGATTTTGGTGGATGCGGTTAGACAAACATTGGCACCAAGCACCGCTTCTTTACCCACGTGAACGCCTTCTACAACGATACATCTTGAACCTACAAAAGCGCCATCTTCAATGATAACCGGAGCGGCTTGCAATGGTTCTAAAACGCCACCGATTCCAACACCACCGGAAAGGTGAACGTCTTTCCCGATTTGGGCACAACTACCAACAGTTGCCCAAGTATCTACCATCGTTCCTTCATCAACATAAGCCCCGATGTTTACATAACTTGGCATCAAGATTACACCTTTTGAAATATAAGCGCCATAACGAGCTGTTGCCGGTGGTACTACTCGGATTCCTTTTTCAGCATAATCAGTTTTTAATAACATTTTGTCGTGGTATTCAAAAATCCCGGCTTCCCAGGTTTCCATTTTTTGGATTGGAAAATACATCACTACAGCTTTTTTTACCCATTCGTTTACTTGCCAAGAACTTGTACTGAGCGAAGACGAAGTATCGGCAGTTGGTTCTGCGACACGCAAAGTTCCGGCGTCAAGTAATGCAATAACTTCTCTGATGGCTGTAGTAGTGGTTTCTTCTTGTAATAAAGCGCGGTTGTCCCAAGCTTTTTCAATGATATTTTGTAGTGTTGTCATGTTTTTATTTATTTTACTTTGTACAGTTCGTCTCGTCTTCAGAACGAGACTCGAATGAGCAAAGATAGTTTCAATTTTAGAAAGTAACAAAGCATTTATTTCTTGTGGCTACTGTATCAAAAAAATGTTAAATTCCTACTAGTAGTTGGTAGAATAAGTAAGTTTGTCTCGACCAATTTAACATGATGAATCTGTAAGCTTATGAAAGCAAGACTTTTACTTTTTACCTTATTGTTAAGCTTTTTTATAAGCTGTAAAAAACAGACAACAGATAGCAACATTGCTACAAAAGATTCTATAGCCAAAGTAGATTCGTTGGATAATGTAGAAGCACATAATGCCAAAAATTCATTGGATTACATCGGAACCTATAAAGGAATTTTGCCTTGTGCTGACTGTGAAGGTTTGGAAACGATTATTTGTATCAATGAAAACAATACTTATAATATCAAAACCAAATACCAAGGAAAAGGAGATAAGATATTTGAACAAAAAGGGAATTTTTCTTGGAACCAAGCCGGCAATACACTTATTTTAGAGAATGTTGAAAATGGTCCCAATCAATATTTTGTAGGTGAAAATACTTTGACTCAATTGGATCTGTCGGGTAAAAAAATCAGTGGCGATTTGGCACCTGCCTACATTTTAGCCAAACAGCCAGACAATAACACAGCTATTGAAACAACCCAAGAAAATAAATCAACCGTAGATTTGAATAATAGAATAGAATCACAAACCGTGATCAAGAAAGTAAATCCTGCTATAGGCAAAGCTACTTTAGCAGAAACCAAATGGAAACTAATCACCTTAAACGGAAAAGTGGTGGACCAAAAAGGGAAGAAGGACTACTTTCTTAAGTTGAATTCTAAAGACGGAAGATTTTCAGCTTATGCCGGTTGTAATACAATGATGGGAAGTTATGTGATGCCGTCAGCTTTTGGTTTGTCTTTTTCTTATGTTGCTATGACCAGAATGGCTTGTCCGAATATGGATTTAGAAAATCGTTTTTCAAAAGTGCTCGAAGAAACAGACCGATACACCATTAAAGACAATATTCTAAAGTTGCACAAAGGGAAAGCGACAATTTTGGCTACCTTTGAGCCCACAAAATAACAAAAGAATGCCAAGAATTCTAGCCATCGATTATGGAATGAAACGCACAGGAATAGCGGTGACCGACGAGTTGCAAATTATTGCGTCGGGTTTGACTACGATTCCTTCTGAAACGGCAATTGTGTTTCTAAAAGATTATTTTTCCAAAGAAAATGTGGCTAAAGTCTTGATTGGCGAACCCAAACAAATGAACGGGCAGCCTTCGGAAAGTACTCCAATGATTGAAAAGTTTGTAACTAATTTTACTTCGGCTTTTCCAGAAATGAAAATCGAAAGAGTAGACGAGCGATTTACTTCCAAAATGGCATTCCAAACCATGATTGACAGTGGCTTGTCAAAGAAACAAAGACAAAATAAAGGTTTGGTGGATGAAATCGCCGCAACGATTTTGCTTCAGGATTATTTGACAAGAAAAATGATTTAAATTCCTTATTTTTGCAAAAAAAATTCAGAAATGATTATTCCTATTTACGGATATGGCGAACCAGTTTTAAGAAAAGTCGGCGAAGAAATCACGCCCGATTATCCAAATCTTAAAGAAATTATCGCCAATATGTATGATACCATGTACAATGCATATGGTGTTGGTTTGGCTGCGCCACAGGTTGGTATGGCCATTCGATTATTTGTAATTGATACCGAACCATTTAGCGACAGCGATGATTTATCTAAAGAAGAACAAGTGCAGTTAAAAAACTTCAAACAAACTTTTATCAATGCTAAAATGTTGAAAGAAGAAGGCGAAGAATGGGGTTTTAACGAAGGTTGTTTGAGTATTCCTGATGTTCGCGAAGATGTTTACCGCAACGAAAGAATCACGATTGAATATTGTGATGAAAATTTCAACAAAAAAACAGAAGTCTTTGACGGATTGATCGCTCGTGTGATCCAACACGAATACGACCACATTGAAGGTGTATTGTTTACGGATAAAATTTCGACTTTGAAAAAAACATTGATTAAGAAGAAATTGCAAAATATCATGGATGGCAAAGCTTTTCCTGATTACCGAATGAAATTTGCCAACAAAAAAGGAAGATAGTTTCTTCAAATTCCAAAAAAAGAAAAACCAAACGGCATTATTAAATTTAACTTAAAATGGATTTTGCTTTTTGAACTTTGGGATTTTTATTATTTATATTTGTGCCCTAATTAAAATTATACAATGAACGTAGAGAAAATATTAGCTATTGCCGGAAAACCGGGTTTATTCGAATTGAAATTGCAAACTCGTTCCGGGTTTTTAGCAGAATCGTTATTAGACGGAAAGAAAATCACTGTTGGAATGAGAAGTAATGTAAGTTTGCTTTCTGAAATTTCGATGTATACTTATAGCGAAGAAAAACCTTTAGCTGATATCATGAGAGCGATTGCTATCAAAGAAAATGAAGGTCCGGCAATTTCTCACAAAGAAGACAACAATAAACTAATTGCCTATTTCAAAGAAATTCTGCCTGATTACGATGAGGAAAGAGTTTACGCTTCGGATATTAAAAAAGTATTGAACTGGTATAATATTCTTCAAGGAAAAGGTTTGGTTTCTAAAGAAGAACCAAAAGTTGAGAACGCTGAAGCTATTAAAGAAGAAGTAGTGGAAGAAGTAACTCGAGGCAAAGCCGAATTGAGCGAAGCTAAAGCTAAAAAAACAACCAAAAAAGCAACTAAGAAAGAAGAATAGTTAATTACTTCTTTATAAATACAAATCCTATTGTTGAAATTCAATGATAGGATTTTTTATTTTTATACACACGAGGCCATAAGGCCTAACTGACAAAGTAAATTTTAAACGATGAACAACAGACAACAACAACTTGAAGCTTTCGGTCGATTATTGGATATTATGGATGATTTGCGAGAAAAGTGTCCGTGGGACAAAAAGCAAACGCTCGAAAGTCTGCGTCATCTGACGATTGAAGAAACCTATGAATTGGGTGATGCCATTTTGGACAATGACTTACAAGAAATCAAAAAAGAGTTGGGCGACTTGTTGTTGCACATTGTTTTTTATGCCAAAATCGGAAGCGAAACCAACGACTTTGATATAGCCGATGTAGCGAACAGTATTTGTGATAAATTAATCGATAGACATCCGCATATTTATGGAGATGTGATTGTGGCCGATGAAGAAGAAGTGAAACAAAATTGGGAGAAACTCAAACTCAAAGAAGGCAAAAAGTCTGTACTTGAAGGTGTTCCGAAAAGCTTGCCGGCCTTAGTAAAAGCGAGCCGAATTCAAGACAAAGTCAAAGGTGTTGGTTTCGATTGGGAAGAGCCACATCAGGTTTGGGATAAAGTTCAAGAAGAGTTAAATGAACTTCAGGTTGAAGTAAAAGCCGGCAATCAAGACAAAATGGAAGCCGAATTTGGTGACGTTTTATTTTCAATGATCAATTACGCCAGATTCCTAAAAGTCAATCCCGAAGACGCTTTGGAACGTACGAATAAAAAATTCATGAAGCGATTCATGTACCTCGAAAGCAAAGCAGGTGAATTAGGAAAACCTCTAATGGATATGACTTTGGCAGAAATGGATATTTTTTGGGAAGAGGCGAAGAAGTTGTAAAACGTTTTTTTTGACTTATCCCTTATCCCTTTTCCCTTTCATCTATTTCACTATATTTGACTCGAGACGCAGCCGACAGTTTGGAGCGCAGCGAAAAAATAAATTAACCAACCAAACAAAACCAACTTTATGTCTGAACAAAAACACGAATTAAAACGTTCCCTTGGGCTAATTGACGCCACCAGTATAGTTGCCGGTTCCATGATAGGTTCCGGTATTTTTGTAGTAACCGTTTACATGGCGCGCGATTTAGGTTCGGCCGCTTGGATATTGGTTACGTGGTTAATCACCGGTTTGTTAACGATGTCAGCCGCTTTAAGCTATGGCGAATTAGCAGGAATGATGCCAACCGCCGGAGGACAATTTGTTTACATCCAAAGAGCTTATGGAAGACTGGCTTCTTTTCTTTATGGCTGGACAGTTTTTACAGTAATTCAAACCGGAGTTATTGCTGCAGTGGCTGTGACTTTTGCCAATTATACTGCGGTTTTCTTTCCGATTTTACAGGACGAAATCTTCCGAATAGGTGATTCTTTTGTGTTTAAAAACAGTCAAGTTCTAGCAATGTTAAGTGTTGTTTTATTAACTTATATCAACACTAAAGGCGTTAAAAACGGAAAGGTAATTCAGTTGGTTTTTACTTCTGCCAAATTAATTGCACTCTTCGCCTTAATAGGTTTCGGGTTGTACATAGGTTTCAGTACTGATGCTTTTTCTAATAATTTTAATAACACTTGGGAAGCCAGTAAAACGGTTTTTGATGAAACCACAAAGACAGTTACGGTCACAAAACTTACGGGCATTGCCATAGCAGGTGCCATCGGCGCTACGATTATCAATTCTTTATTTTCAAGTGATGCTTGGAATAATGTAACGTTTATTGCCGGTGAAATTAAAGACCCAAAGAAAAACATACCAAGGAGTTTGTTTTTAGGAACTTTGATTGTAACCATCATTTATATTTTGGCCAATATTGCCTATTTGGCTTTATTGCCTTTAACCGGAAATCCTGACGGCTCAGTGGTTGAAAACGGAATCATGTTTGCTGCGCAAGATAGAGTAGGTGCGGCGGCTGCCAATATGATTATGGGGAATATTGGTGTTTTTGTCATGGCCGCTTTGATTATGGTTTCGACTTTTGGCTGTAACAGCGGTTTGGTTTTATCAGGTGGCAGATTGTTTTATGCTATGGCGAAAGACAATTTGTTCTTTAAAAAAGCAGGCGAATTGAATAAACACGATGTGCCGGAAAGAGCGCTTTGGTTCCAATGTCTTTGGGCTTGTATTCTTTGTATATCCGGAAGATATGGCGATTTGTTGACTTATGCTACTTTCGCATCGTTACTGTTTTACATACTAACCATTTATGGCATATTCATTTTGAGGAAGAAAGAACCCGATGCGGAACGACCATACAAAGCTTTTGGTTACCCAATCATTCCGGCTCTGTATATTATTATAACAGCAGCGATTTGTGTTGCTTTATTGATTTATGATACCGTAAATACCGGATTAGGTTTGGTCATAGTGGCTTTAGGAATACCGGTCTATTATTTGTTTATGAATAAAAAAGTATAAAAAAAGAGTCCCGAATTTCGGGACTCTTTTTTATAATAACAATTGAAAATTATTTGGCTGGAGCAGCTTCTAACATTTCAATTTCAAAAATAATGTTAGAGTTAGGCGGAATAACATTTCCTGCACCTCTTTCTCCATAACCTAATTTTGATGGAATAAAGGCTATAATTTTATCGCCGAAATTCATCATGTTTAAGGCTTCTATAAAACCGGGGATTAAACCCTCTTTTTTACCATATTGAAAAGGAAAAGGTTGGTAACCATTTTGTTTGGCTCTGTTTTCGTCGAATTTGCCAAATTCTTTGTTAACATTTTCATAGCTACTGTCAAATAAAGATCCATCTTCTAAATAACCGGCATAGTGAATAAATACATTGGTTCCCTCAGCTGGTTTTTTTCCGGTTGCATTTGGGATGATTTTATACTTTAACCCTGAAGTTGTTTCAGTCGCAGTCGCTTTTACATCATTTAAATATTTGGCTTTTGCGGCTAAAACAGATCCGTATTTGGCTTTGTATTCAGCTTTTCTTTGTTCTTCTGCTTCTTGTTGTTTTCTTTTATTTTCTGCTGTAAGAGCTTTTTCTTTTGCTTCATCACCGGCTTTGTTAGCCATATAATCAGCGAAAATTTTTGTTGCATCAAATTTTTTGGCCTCAGCACCTTTTCGTGTAATGGTTACTTTCTTAATCATGTCATCTTGCTTGATGGCGTTTACTACATCCTGACCTTGGATAACATAACCGAATACGGTGTGCTTACCGTCTAACCAAGGAGTTTCTTTGTGCGTGATAAAGAATTGGGAGCCATTGGTTTTTGGTCCGGAATTGGCCATAGACAATACACCAGGACGGTTGTGTTTTAAGTCAGCAACGATTTCGTCTTTAAAAGCATAACCAGGTCCGCCTGATCCGTTTCCTGCAGGATCTCCACCTTGGATCATAAAATCGTTTATTACTCTATGGAATTTCAATCCGTCGTAAAAAGGTTTGCCCTTATACTTTTCATCTGCGATAAAAGTATTGGTTCCTTCTACCAATGAAATGAAATTGGCTACAGTAATAGGTGTTTTTTGAAATTCTAATTGCAAAAGAATTTTTCCTTTATCCGTTTCGATTTCAGCAAAAATACCATCTGTAGCATTGTTTGTTGCAGGCTTTTTTGCCTGAACTACCGGTGTTGCTTTAGTAGCTACCGGTTTTTTTTTGGTTTGTGCAAAACCACTTGTCAATCCAATAACAAGTAAGCAAAGAATACTGAATTTTATTTTCATGTTTAAATTTATTTTGTTGGTATTTATTTTTCTAAAAGTTCTATTTCAAAAATGATATTGGCATTGGGTGGAATTACTTTTCCGGCACCTTGTTCTCCGTATCCTAAACTAGGCGGAATGAAAAGTACTGCTTTTTCACCTACTTTTAATTTTTCTATTCCTTCAACAAATCCCGGAATTAATTGATTTTGACCACCTATGATAAACTGTATTTTTGAATACCCATTTTCTAAAGCTCTTTGCTCATCATACTTCCCGAATTGTTTAGCAACATCAGTATCGCTGGTGTCAAAAAGCGTTCCATCTTCTAAGAAACCGGAGTAATTGATTGTTACAGTCGTTCCTGGTTTTGGGCTTTCTGACGAAGAAGTTTGTACGATTTTATATTCCAAGCCTGAAGGCGATTTTGTAGCTGACTTTTTTAACTCTTTAAAGTAGGTTGCTTTTTGGTCTTTTGTAGATTCTTGTTTTTTGAAAAAATCAGAGAATACTTTTACTGCGTCAAACTTCTTTACATCTTCTCCTTTTCGGATAATGTTCACCTCAATCATTTCGTCGTTTATAGCAATTGAGTTTACAACATCCATGCCTTCAACGATGTGACCGAATATGCTGTAATTACCGTCGAGATCAGGCTTTGGTTTTTGGGTGATGTAGAATTGACAGCCATTGGTGTCAGGACCGGAATTAGCCATGGCCAAAATACCTGCTTTGTCATGTTTTAAATCACTGATTTCATTTTTAAAGATATAACCCGGATCGCCTGAGCCATTTCCGTAAGGATCGCCGCCTTGAATTACAAATCCTTTTTCAACACGGTGAAAAACAGTTCCGTTGTAAAATGGTTTCCCTTTTAAATCTTCCATTACGTATGGATTATTTCCTTCTGCTAAAGTCACAAAGTTGGCGACAGTAATAGGTGCTTTTTTATAGTCTAGTGCTAAAATAATGGTTCCCTTTTGGGTGATAATTTCGGCATATAAACCGTCTTTCAAATTTTTGTATTCGTTTTTACAAGCGCTTACCATTAAAGAGAAAGCCAATACAAAAAGACAAATTGATTTGTTCATTTGGATGTAATTAATTTTCGGTTTTTAATTTAGTTTCTGGTTTAAAATCGTGCAAAGTTACGGTGCAAATCAAAGGTTCGTTGGAACCAATTCGTTTGTTGTCGCCATGATAGCCATAAGCCATGTGTGATGGAAATAAGAAAGTAACTTTTTCGTTTTTACGCATTAACTTGATGCCGTGGCGTAATCCCATCATGATATTTTGTTTGTCAACGACATAAGTTTGTGGTCTTAATTCTACTTCAGAATAAACGACATTGCCTTTTAAATCTTTGATTTCGTAGTCAAAATTGGCTACATCTCCTTTTTTGGGATGAAGCGTATCGGTTTCATTTTTGGTTTCATAATGGTACCAATAGCCCTTTTTGGAAGCGAAGTATTTTATCTTCGGATTGCTTTTGATAATTGAATCAATTTTGGCTTCTTCTCCGGCAATCATTTTCTTGTTTCGCTCTATGGATTCTTTCATAAAAGTACCTGATGAACGTGAAATTGGCATACGAGCTTGTTGTTGTTTACAACTGATCACTGCTGCAAAAACTATTAGTAAAACGGCAATTTGGGTTATCTTTTTCATATACTAAATAGTTATTTTCGAAATTAAATTTTCAAATTTTTTGATGGTTTCTTTCATACTCTCGTATGATTTTCCGCCGGCTGCATTAATGTGTCCACCACCACTGAAATTGTCTCTGGCAAACTGATTCACATCAAAATCACCTTGCGAACGGAACGATATTTTGATAATATTCTCATCTCGGTGTTCAATAAAAATAGCCGCAAAATGTATGCCTCTAATGGTCAAACCATAATTCACTACGCCTTCCGTATCGCCTTTTTCATAATGAAATTCGTCCAGCTCCTTTTGCGAAAGCGTTATGTAAGACGTTTTAAACTTCGGGAACACTTTCATGTTTTGCAATGCTCTTCCCAATAATTGTAAACGATTGTACGAATTATTGTCAAAAAGCTGGTTGTGAATTTCACTATTGTCAATCCCTAAATCAATCAAATCTGCAACAATTCTGTGCGTTGTTCCGGTGGTTGACGGAAAGCGAAACGAACCCGAATCAGTAGTAATTCCGGTGTAAATACAACTTGCAATCGTCTTATCGATTAAATCTTTATGGCCTAAAAAAGTAATAAAGTTATAAATCATTTCACAAGTCGAACCAAAAATTGTTTCCGAATAGGTGTAAGTCGCGTAGCTATCCGGTTTTTGATGGTGGTCAATCATAACCATTGGAACGGTAACTTTATTCAGCACTTGTTCCATTTCGCCTGTTCTGTGTAAGGCGTTGAAATCCAAAGTAAAAACAATTTCAGCTTCTTGAATAATTTTGGTACAATTCAACTTGTCATTTTCATAAATCAACACCGTTTCTGAACCTGGTAACCAAGCCAAGAAATTCGGAAAATCATTGGGTGCAATCACCACTGGTTGATGATTCAACTTCAACAAAAAATGATACAAAGCCAAGGTCGAACCCATGGCATCGCCATCAGGACTTCGATGTGGAATTATCGCAATTTTTTTCGGCGTAGCCAATAATTGTTGGATGGCAAAAATGTCTTCTTTTTTCATAGACGGCGAAGTTACATTTTTTTCAGGAAATGTAAATTATTTGGATACAAAAAGTCCGAACCAAACGGCAAAAAGACCGAGCAAAATGCTCAAACCGATATAGGCAAAAGCCAGCAGAGAATTGTTATTTTGGAACAAATTATAATTTTCCATGCCAAAAGTAGAAAAAGTCGTATAACCACCACAAAATCCGGTGACTAAGAACCATTTGAGATTGCTGTCGGTCAGCTGGTTTTTTGCTAAAATACCGATGAACAATCCAATTAAGAAGCAACCTATAACATTCGCTAAAAAGGTCGCTAACGGAAAGTGATTCGACCAAAATTTGGCTACCAAAACAGTAGTCAAAAAGCGAAAAACACTTCCAATAGCGCCACCTAAAGCTATGTATAAAATGGTTTTAAGCATATTAATTTATGAATTTGGATTTTTTCTAATTCGGATTGGTGTTTTTGTTCTTTCCTCTTCCGATTTCCGACTTCCGGCTTGGGAGGATTTTGGCAAACTCGCTTCTTCCGTTTTGCTCGAAGGTTCAATCAATTTATTCAATTGCTTGATTTCGTCATCGGTTAAATCTCGGTATCGACCCACATGAACATCTAAGGATATATTGATGATTCGTGTTCTTTTCAGTGCTGTAACTTCGTAATCCAAATACTCACACATTCTGCGGATTTGGCGGTTCAAACCTTGGGTTAAGATGATTCTAAATACGTATTTGCTAATTTGCTCGACTTTACATTTTCGGGTAACAGTGTCCAAAATCGGAATGCCGTTACTCATTCTTTCGATGAATCTGTCTGTAATTGGTCGGTCAACCGTTACTACATATTCCTTCTCGTGGTTGTTTCGTGCCCGCAAAATTTTGTTGACAATATCGCCGTCGTTGGTCATAAAAATCAAACCTTCACTGGCTTTATCCAAACGACCGATAGGGAAAATACGTTTCGGATAATTGATGTAATCCACAATATTGTCGCGTACATTTTGATTCGTAGTACACTCGATACCAACAGGTTTGTTAAAAGCCAAATAGACCTGTTTTTCTGTTTTTTCGCGAATGAGTTTGCCATCGACACGGATTTCATCAGCTGAGGAAACTTTGGTGCCCAACTCGGGTACAATTCCGTTGATGGTAATTCGACCTTGTTCCAATAGTTTATCGGCTTCGCGACGTGAGCAAAAGCCACTTTCGGACAGAAATTTGTTGATACGGGTTTGATTGACTTCCATATTACTTCGTACGATTCGACCTAACGGTCTCGAGTGGCAAATATAACATAATTAAGAATACTGTTTCTTGATAAGTCGTTGATAAATTAGCGCCAAAAAGATAAAAAAAGACTTTGTAGGTATTAAGATTTTGTTATTTTTACCGACATGAATATACGTGGAAAATTAATAATAATAGGTGGCGCTGTTGATAAAGGTAGTTTCACTGAAACCGATTTAGATAAAAGTGCGGCAAAGAATTTAAACTTTTTTGAAGCCGGCATTTTAAAACGAATAATTGAAGAATCTAAACATAAAAAAGAATCTCGCATAGAAGTCATTACAACGGCTTCAAAAATTCCTAGGGAAATTGGACCGGAGTATGTGAAAGCCCTTCATTATTTAGGAGCAGACAATGTTGATGTGCTCAATATCGAAAGACGCGAACAAGCTTCTGATCCAGAAGTTTTAGCCAGATTAAGAGCGGCCGATGTGGTAATGTTTACCGGTGGTGATCAATTGCGATTGACTTCAATCCTTGGTGGAACGCCGTTTCATGATATTATTTTAGACAAATACCATAACGAAGAATTTATCTATGCCGGAACTTCTGCCGGTGCTGCTGCGGCTTCTAATAATATGATTTACCAAGGAAGTAGTAGTGAAGCTTTGTTAAAAGGCGAAGTAAAAATCACTTCCGGATTGGGTTTAATTGACGGTGTCATTATCGATACGCATTTTGTACAACGCGGCAGAATAGGTCGGTTGTTCCAATCGGTTGTCGGAAACCCTAAAGTTTTAGGCATCGGATTAGGAGAAGATACCGGTTTGTTGATTACGCACAATACTAAAATGGAAGCCATTGGTTCCGGATTGGTAATATTAGTTGACGGAAGAGAAATAAAAGATACTAATTTAACGCAAGTAGAATTAGGCCAACCGATTTCTATCAATCATTTGGTGACGCACGTTTTGAGTATTTATGATACTTTTGATTTGACTACTTTTAAAATGACGATTAAGTCTTCACAATACGTTTAATTTAGATCGTTAGACTTCTTAAATTGTTAGAAAATCAGATGTTTTCTAAGAGTATAAGCTGTCTAAGAAGTCTAAAAATCTAACAATCTAAAATGTCTAGAATTATTATCCACGGCGGATTTTTCTCAGAATCGTCAACCAATCACGAAACTAAAGTGGCGAAACAGCAAGCGTTATTGCGTATTGCAAAGGATGCGTATGCTTATTTGCAAAACCATTCAGCTTTGGAAACGGTAGTGTATGCGACGTCATTATTGGAAGATGATGAATTATTCAATGCCGGAATGGGTTCCCAAATTCAATCTGATGGTAAAATCAGAATGAGTGCTTCTTTGATGGATGGTTCGTCTATGAAAATGAGCGGTGTGATTAATATAGAAGAAGTCAAAAATCCGGTGCAAGTGGCTCAGGTTTTATTGAATTATGATGATAAAGTTTTAGGTGGAAGCGGCGCAACGAACTTTGCTCGCCAACACGGATTTGAAAAAGTTTCTACCGAAATTCCACAACGAAGAGCAGAATATGAAGCTAAATTAGCAGCGACCGGAACCGGAACAGTTGGTTGTGTGGCTTTAGATGCTGAAGGTAAAATTGCAGTTGCCACTTCAACCGGCGGAAAAGGATTTGAAATTCCGGGACGAATCTCAGATTCGGCTACCGTGGCCGGAAATTATGCCAATGCCTTTTGTGGTGTAAGTTTAACCGGAGTAGGCGAAGACATTGTAAGTGGTGCTGTTGCGGCGAAAATTGTGACTCGTGTTACCGATGGCTTTACTTTGGCCCAAGCTTTTGAAAAAACGTTTAACGAACTCAAACCTTTTGATGGTTTTGCCGGTGCGATTGCCATTGATAATAAAGGCAATATTTTCCATCAAGATTCCCATCCGAGTATGGTTTTTGCCAGTTTTGATGGCGAGAATGAAGAAGTTTTTAATTGATAATTACAAAATAAAAAAATCCCAATCGAGAGATTGGGATTTTTTGTTAAGCATTAAGAAACTCTCAATCCGGTGCTTATCGCTAATCGGTTCCAGGAGTTGATGGTGATAATCATCATGATGATATCGGCTACATATTTTTCGTCAAATAGTTTGGCCGCATTTTGATACGTTGCCTCAGAAACATGGTTGTTAATCATGGTCACTTCTTCGGTTAAAGCCAAAATTGCTTTTTCTTCTTCGGTATACACATCAGCTTCGCGCCAAGCGTTTAAAAGATAAATGCGTTGTTCTGTTTCACCATATTTTCGAGCATCAGTCGTGTGCATGTTGATACAATAAGCACAGCCATTTATTTGTGAGGCTCTGATTTTTATCAGCTCTTTGTGAATTGGAGTTAGTGAAGTAGAAGCCAAATATTTTTCTAAACCTAGTAAGGCGTTATAAGCTTCGGGTGCTACTTTGGGCATAAGGATTCTAGTATTCATTTTGTTGTTTTTTAAAGTTCTATGCAAAGTTCCTGCATCTGTTCTCTAAAAAACTTGAACTACTTCAAGAAAACATTTTTACACTTTGCCAGCTCTTATTTTGCTCAAAAACTCAGCTGAAAAATCTAAATAGGAAGCAATCATGTATTGAGGTACGCGTTGTATAAATTCGGGAACAACGTTGTTGAAATGATGGTAGCGCTCTTCAGCAGACATTGTAAATAAAAACATAATACGCATTTGCGAAGCGGCAAAAGATTTTTGAAGTACAATCCTGAAATAGCGTTCGAGTTGGGGAATGGCTGCATAAAGTTCATCAAGATTGGTCTTGGAAATCGAAACGATTTCCGAATTCTCGATGGCTTGAATATAAAAATGAGAAGGTTTTTGAGTAGAAAAACTCATGTAATCTGTAAGCCACCAGTTTTCAATTCCGAATTGCAGTGTTTGTTCAACGCCTTTTTCATTAATGATATAATTGCGAGCGCAACCTTTCAGAATAAAATTTTGGTTGTTGCATACTTCACCGGCTTTCAGAAGCAATTCCTTTTTCTTAACTGATTTTACTATCACCTTACTTAAGAGAAGTTCGATTTCGGGTTGCGAAAGTTGGATGTGTTTGTTGATATGTTCAATGAGTCGAGCAGGCATTTTTTATTTTCGTGTTTCTCAAAGTTACTTTTTAAATGTAAAAATCCCAACCATTCGGTTGGGATTTTTTTATTGTTAAGTCAAATCAATTATTTAATCGTTAAAGCATTTTCTATTAAGAAAGTAATATAATTTCTGTGCGCTCTGGTGCTTTCATCTAAGGAAGACGCCGTTGCTAACATTAACTTAATTTTCTTCAGCGTTTGACGTGCAGCCGCTTTTGAGATGTCGTCATGTCTGCTTCTGGTATCAGTGATATCAGCAATTTTAGCTACTTCTTTGACAAAATACGTTTGGAGATATTGGCGGTGTAGGTTTACTTTACCCACCAAATCCGCTTTGAAAATACCATTAGTTAAATCTCCCATTACTTCAGCTACAGAATAGCTGTTGCCATACAAACTTGAATTCGAAACCCTTTGCAAAGTGGTTGGGTGAAGGATGTGACCTAGCGTAGCATCTGTTTGAATTGATTGATAAATGGCACTTAGTTTTGGATCTTCCGTTGAGGAAAAGAAACTAAATCCACGTCTTTGTAATTGTAAATAAGGATACAATTGAACGTCAGCATCGAAAGCGTCCGGTGCAAAAACATATTTATTTAAGATGTCAATGGCTCTTTTTTGTTGGACTTCTGTTACAGGAGTAAAAGGTTTTTGAGTAGTATTTTGTCCGACAAAACTTCTGTCAACAAAAACACCTCCAACATAACGGCTTACTACAGCAGCCATGTTTCTTCTTTGGTTATTTAACATTCCGTATCTCGATCTTAATTCGGCATAACTTTGTCCTGTTTTGCTGTATTTTGTTTTCAATTTGGCCATTACATTGTTCACCAATTTGAATCTTTCTTCAGCATTTCCAACAGCATCACTACTTAAGTCGTTAACCATTACTCTAGGATCAATGGCTTTACCCGGAGATCTCATGTCATCAGCATCATTTCCAAATGTCAAATTAGGATCAGTACTTCTACTTAAGATTTTGGCTAATTCCGCTTCTTCTGAATTTTCATCAAATTCTTTGTAACCATATTCAATAGCCCAAAGGTCATATGGCCCTGGCTTTGTAGTATAGTAATTTCCTTGTTTGCTTCTGTCTAAAGAAAGGTTGATAGCAGGATAATCCATTACCGAACCGATAAGACCAATTTTTTCAGTGATGGCTTTATTGTGTAAGTCGGCCGGACTTAACATTTGGCTTGATTTCATGTTGTGGTTCAATCCTAAAGTATGTCCCATTTCATGTAATACCAGATAGTATAAAAATTCTTCATGAACTTTTAGCATAGTTGCGGCGTCTTCTCCATAAGCTTCTGCCATTGTTGTACCCATTAAGAACTGATTTTTAAGTTCGTTCGCCAAAGTACAAGCCGTTCCGTCATTGTGGAAATAATGATCAAGATGTGCATTAGATTCTGAACCCGGTCCTGAAAACAATTCGTCTAAAGCAGGAGAATTACTTCCTGAAGCCCATTCAATTGTAATATCGGCCCCTAAAATTTGACCGGTACGCGGATTGGCAAAACTTGGTCCAATCGCACCATAAGGCGGATTAGCCGAAGCTACCCAACGAATTACATTATAGCGCACGTCGCCTGCATCCCAATCGGCATCATCCGGCTGGATTTTCATTACGACTGCATTTTTAAAACCTGCTTTTTCAAAAGCTTCGTTCCATTTGTTTCCGGCATTAACAACGGTTTCTCTGTATTCTAAAGGAGTTGTATTTTCAACCCACCAAACGATTGGTTCAACCGGTTCGCTTAGGAAAGCAACAGGATCTTTTTTAGTCAAATACCATCGGTGAATAATATCTCTGTAAGGCGTTGGTTTTGTGCTGGTTTGGTCATTGATGGTTTGTCCAAAATAACCAACACGCGGATCATCTCTGCGGGATTTGAAATTGTTAACCGGGATTTCCAGAAAAGTATGTTGGATGCGAACACGAACATAACGTGCATCGGTAATATCTTCGCCACCACCATTTAAAGGTGCCGGATTGTCATAAGCCAAATCAACCAAAACATCGGTATTGTTTGGGTAAGAACGAACGCTGTGGTACTTTGATTTAGCCGCATTGAAATTACCTAAATTAAAAACAGCTCCGGGAGGAATTCCGGGAGGCATTATGGGTTTTACAGGATCTAATTTTTCACTGAGGAATAAGCCATCAGCGGCAATCAAATATCCTGTGCTGTCTTTGGCTACAATTTTTTCAGCTAAGAAAATGGCTTCAGCAATGTCGGTTCCCGCTGTTTTGCTGACTGCATTGTTTTTATCGTAGTAAAAGCTGGTGTTGACTAAACCAAATTCGATTTTGTCATTGGCTTTTTTAATGTTAAAGATATTGGTAGCTCTGTGCATGCTTTGGTTCAAACCTAGCATTGTTGGTCCGTTCATCGAATAACTTTGATAAATGAACTCTTTGTCTAATTGGTTCTTTTTGATAAAAAGTTGGATGCTTCCCGTTACCGTGTCTTGGTAAATGGTAAAAAGGCCTTCCGATTTTTTGCTGGTTTTTATCTTGTCTGCGATGGAAACCTTGGCTGGCTTTTTGTTTTTAATGGAATCTGCTTTTGCAGCAGCAGCTTCTTTGTCATTTTTCTTTTTCCGATTAGATTTGTCTTGTGCCTGTGACAAACCTGAACTCAAAAGAACTGCTAAAGAAAGAATGAACGTAAGTCTAATTTTGTTCATAGTTTAAAATTTAATAGATTGATGAATAAGGTTAAGTGTTAGAATTAAAACCAACCAATTTACTACATTATTTGATGTGTCAAGCAAATGTTATGATTTTTTTAACGGGTAAAATTCTGGAACAAAAAAATCCCAATCATCTGACTGGGATTTTTATATGATAATCTGTTTGAAATCTTTTAATAGTTGAAGATTTCTTCCAAAGTCACTTCTTCAATTTGCCCTAATTTTTTGAGCGCTTCAAAGTCTAAACTTTCTTTTTTACCAATAATGGCGGTGTTGTAATTTTTAGTTTTTACTTCCTTATTGAAAAAATCGTTGGTAGCGTCTAAAGTCAACCCTTGGATGTCTTTGTAAATGTCTTTGCGAATGTCATAATCGAAGCCTAATTTTTTCAAGTTGAGTTGGTTAAAGAAAATACTAGTTTTGATTATTCTGCTTGACGCGATTTGTTTCAAACTTGATTCTTTGGCATTATTGAATTGCTTGTCAATTTTGGGCATATCCGACAATAAAGCATTAATGGCTTCAACCGCTTGAGGTAATTTATTGGCTTGCGTTCCGATAGCTACTTGCATGTAATCATTTAGGTTTTTATCATTAGCCATGACATAATTGGCACGAGCCGAATAAGCCAAAGATTTGGATTCTCTAATTTCTTGGAACACGATGGAAGACAAGCCCGAACCAAAGTAAGAGTTGAATACATTTACTGTTCCTGCTACTTTAGCATCATATTTTACGCCTTTAGCCACTCGGGTCATTTCGGTTTGAACCATATCGTAATTGGCAAAATAAACTTTGTTGGTGGTTTCCGGTTCAGGATATTGCTTAGGTGCCGGAATAGGTTTGTTGGCCGCCAAATTGTGGTGCTTTTCTAAAGCTGCTATTATTGGATTTAGATCAGTTCCGTAGAAGAAAATTTGGTGTTCGTAATTGGTCATTCCTTTAACCAAATCAGTTAGTTTGGCCACGTCCATTTCTTTTAATTCTTGTTCAGAAATGATATCTCTGAAGCGTGAATCTTTACCGTATTTAGCATAATTTACCAAGGCGTTTAAGATGTTTTCTTTGCGTTTTTTAGCATTGTTTCTGGCGTTTAAAATGCTTTCCACTTGGGTTTGATATACTTTCTGATCCGGTTTTACGTTTTTCAGTAAGTCTTCCAATAAAGCAATTCCTTTTGGTAAATTATTTTCTAAACCTGAAAGCGATATGTAAGTCATATCATTAGTAAAGTTCACTGAATAAGAGATTCCGATTTTGTAGAACTCTTTTTTCACGTCTTCCGAACTCATTTTGTCAGTGCCTAAATAATCTAACATTCCGGCCGCCAATTGTAATTTTTTGTCATGGTCGGAACCCATATTGAAGATATAGTATACGCTTGAAATGGTGTTTGTATTGTTTTTGATAAAACTGATATTGGTGTTTTTTACCTTTTTGGTTTGGATTGCTGATTTGAAATCAACAAATACCGGCGCTAAATCAGTGGGTGTTTGCTTGGCAAAATCTTTGTAAAACTCAGATTGTGCCTCACGGTTCAATTGAATCGGAGTGATTTTTGGGTTAGAAACACGAACCAGTTTATCATTCACGCCTTTTCTTTTGTAAACAATTACGTAGTTGTCTTTGAAAAAGTCGTTGGCAAATTTTACGATATCGGCTTTGGTGATTTTTGAATACTCATTGATTTCGGCTAAATTTTCTTCCCAACTTCTGCCTTGAATAAAAACGCGGTATAAGCTTGTTGCTAATCCATCGCCTGATTCATAAGCTTTCATTCGATTCACTTTCATATTGTTTACGATGGCTTGAATCATCCACTCGTCGAATTCACCTTTTTTGATTTTAGCTACTTGAGAAAGCAGTAAGTCTCTTGCTTCTTCTAATGTTTGACCTTCTTTAGGCGTAATGCTCATGCCTAAATAGCCATACTCGTTGAAAGTAGTGCTGAAGCCACCGGCATTCAGGGCCAATTGTTTTTGGTTGATGTTGATGTCTATTAAACCAACATCACCGGCATTTGACAATATTTCGGCTACCATTTCGGCCAATTGTGCTTCTTTGGTTCCGTCGCCCGAAGTTCTCCAAGCCATGTTCAAACGTTCTGCAGTAGGACTTTTAACTTCTCTCGAAACGATAGCTGTCATTGGTTTTTCAACCACTTTTTTCTTCATTGGCAATTCTTTGTATTGGAATGTGCCAAAGTATTTGTCCACCATTTTGATGGTTTTATCGAAATCTAAGTCACCAACCAATACTACGGCCATATTATTCGGGACGTAATACATGTCGAAATAGTTGTGAATAGCGACCATGGAAGGATTTTTTAAATGTTCCGATTTACCGATTGTGGTTTGTTGACCATAAGGCGTATCCGGAAATAAGGCAGCCATTAATTCGAAGTTTACTAAACGACCATCGTTGTCTTGCGAACGGTTGAATTCTTCGTAAACGGCTTCTAATTCGGTGTGGAAAAGACGCAACACCAATTCGGAGAAACGTTCTTTTTCTACAATCATCCATTTCTCTAATTCATTAGCGGGAATGTTATTTTTATAAACGGTTTCGTTGAGTGACGTGTGTGCGTTTGTTCCTTTGGCGCCAAGCGATGAAATGAGTTTGTCATATTCATTGGCTACTGAATATTTAGAAGCTTCTTGAGAGACTTGATCGATTTGTTTGTAAATGGCAATCTTTTTTTCAGGATCGGTTTCGGCTTTGTGTTGTTCGTACAGGTCTGAAATTTGAGCGATGAGTTTTTGTTCGGTTGCCCAATCTTGCGTTCCAACTTTGCTGGTTCCTTTAAAAACCATATGCTCTAAATAGTGTGCTAATCCTGTATTGTCCGCAGGATCATTATTGGAACCGGTTCTTACGGGAATATAAGTTTGAATTCTTGGTTCGTCAGTGTTTTGGGCTAAATAGACTTTTAGGCCGTTTTTCAGGGTGTAAACTCTAACGCCTGTTTTGTCATTTTTTACAGTTTCATAAGTATAGCCTTGACTATCTTGCTTCTTTTCTGTGGAAAAACTTTGTGCTTTAATTGTAGTTACTGCGAGCAGCAAACAACTAACTAGAATTGTTTTTTTCATAAATGGTTTAGTTTAGTCCAAAAATAGGGAAACAAATGTTTTATTTTTAAAAACAAATGTTAAAATGAGTTGGTATGATTGGCTGTTGATGATAAAGAAGAAGATTGTTTATTGGTCAACTTGAAGTCTAAGTTGTTGCGTGAGCGATGGGAGCGAAGTACCGTGTACTTCGGACAGCGCGACCCTTGTGGTCACGCCATAAAAAAAGTCCCAACAATGCGTTGGGACTTGGTTTTATTCGTTGGTAAATAAGTATACCAAAGTGGTGTTCGAGAAGGTGACGCCGTCAGAGGATTGTTTGACTTTAAAACGACCTTCCTGTATGCCGGAAAATTGAAACCAAAGCGTTGTTGTCGTTCCGGTTCCGCTGTCGTGAATGACTTTCATAATTTTTTGGTCTTGGTCTTCCCAGGTCCAAGTGCCGTTATAAAAAACGCTAACACCCGAAATTACTTGGTGTTGTTGGTAGGCGCTTGTGGAATTAAAGAACAAATCTGGAGCCGGATTTGTATTATTACTTTCGTACCACCATCTGTTGTACAATAAGCTGACATCTCCGTCAGCGGTGCTGTTCTCTTTGGAACAACTACTGCCCAAAGTGACAGTAAGTAGTAAGAACAATGTTTTGATTAACGATTTTGTTTTCATGGCTTTTTTTGTCAAATATATGTGAAATAATAAAAAAATCCCAACCTTTCGATTGGGATAAATGTTATTCGTCTGTATCAGAATAGTTGACAGGTTGACTGTATGTGGCTCCGTCATCAACGGATTGTTTTACTGTAAAACTATTTTCTTGTATGTTTGAGAATTTAAACAAGACTTCAGTTACTGCGTTTGGTCCGGTTTCATATGAAACTTTCATTATTTTTTGACTTTCGTTTTCCCAAGTCCATGTTCCTGTATTTGAAAATCCGGCGCCTGCAAAATTTAGATATTGTTGATAGGTTCCGTTACTATTAAAATACACATCAGCAGTGAAATCATTAGTATCGTACCACCATTTATCAAATAGTTGTGTAACATCGCCACCGGAAGAGCTACTATCACTAGAACAACTACTCAGTAAGTTAACGCAAACAAAGAGTAATAATAAAGGCTTAAAAAAAGATTTTGTTTTCATATTTAGGAATTATGGTTAAAAGGTTAGACTCCAAATGTAATAAAAATAGTTATAAAAAAAATCCCAACCTTTCGATTGGGATTTTTCTATGTAAGTAAGTTAAATTGAGTTTGTACAAACGTTTATTTTACTTTTTTCACAACAGCTTTAAAAGCTTCCGGGTGATTCATTGCTAAATCAGCCAATACTTTACGGTTCAATTCGATACCGTTTTTCTTAACCAATCCCATGAATTGTGAGTAACTCATTCCTTCCAATCTAGCACCGGCGTTGATACGCGTGATCCATAGTGAACGGAAGTTCCTTTTGTTTTGCTTTCTATCACGGTAAGCATAGCACATGGCTTTTTCTACTGCGTTTTTAGCAACTGTCCAAACGTTTTTACGACGACCAAAGAAACCTTTGGCTTGCTTCATTATCTTTTTTCTTCTTGCTCTTTTAGCAACTGAATTTACTGATCTTGGCATAATTTTTCTGTTTTTTTGTAGCAGGCGTCCCGAATTGAATCAAGGGAACTTTAAAGCCATACTCCAAGGTTATTTTAAATAATTTTTTAACCTAAAGAATTTAAAAAGTTTAAAGGGAAAAGGCATAAGGCAAAAGTTTTAAAACTTATCCCTCTTTACTTTTCACTTATCCCTTATTTAGATAATTCTTAATTGTTGTTTGATACTTTTCTCATCTGTTTTGTGAACCAACGCAGAGTGAGTTAAAGCCAATTTACGCTTTTTAGATTTTTTAGTCAGGATGTGACTTTTAAAAGCGTGTTTTCTCTTGATTTTTCCAGAGCCAGTTACTTTGAATCGCTTCTTAGCACTGGATTTTGTTTTCATTTTAGGCATCTTTTCCTAGTTTATTTAATTTAACTTACTTACTTTCCTTTTTTCTTCGGAGCAATGAACATAATCATTCTCTTTCCTTCTAATACAGGCATTGCTTCTACTTTTCCGTATTCTTCCAAATCTTGTGCTAAACGCAACAATAGGATTTGACCTTGTTCTTTATAAATAATCGAACGACCTTTAAAGAACACAAAAGCTTTTAGTTTCGAGCCTTCTTTAAGGAATTTTTCTGCATTTTTTCTTTTAAATTCATAATCATGCTCATCAGTTTGAGGTCCGAAACGAATCTCTTTAACGGTGATTTGCGTTGATTTTGCTTTTAATTCTTTATCACGCTTCTTTTGTTGATAAATGAATTTTCCATAATCCATTAACTTACATACAGGCGGATCCGCATTTGGCGAAATTTCAACCAAATCTACTTCTTGCTCTTCTGCGAGACGCATTGCATCGGAAAACTTAAACACTCCCGGTTCTATATTTTCTCCTACTAAACGAACTTCTGCTACACCACGGATTAAATTGTTAATTCTGTGGGCTGCTGTTTTTTCTACTCGAGGTTGGTAACCTCTGTTGTTTCTAATTGCTATGGCTTACTTATTTAAATTAAACTTCAAATGTTTTTAATGTTTTGGCAATTTCTTCGTTTACAATTCTCGCAAATTCGTCAATTGTAACCGTGATATTCCCTTTTCCTTCTTGTCCGTGACGACGTACAGAAATCGTACCGTTTTTTTCTTCTTCCTCACCAACAATCAGCATAAACGGCATTTTTTGAACTTCTGCCTCTCGGATTTTCTTTCCAATCGTCTCGTTGCGGTTGTCAATTAGGGCGCGAATTTCGTGATTTTCTAGCAATTCTAAAACTTTTTTCGCATAATTTTCATATTTCTCACTCAAAGACAAGATAATAGCCTGCTCCGGCATTAGCCAAAGTGGGAAATTTCCAGCCGTATGTTCCAGTAAAATAGCGATAAAGCGTTCCATAGAACCAAATGGCGCTCGGTGAATCATCACCGGACGGTGTAATTTGTCATCCGCACCTTTATAAGTCAATTCAAAACGCTCCGGTAAATTGTAATCTACTTGAATCGTTCCCAATTGCCATTGTCTGCCCAAAGCATCTTTGACCATGAAATCCAATTTCGGGCCATAGAAAGCCGCTTCGCCATATTCAATTACATAATTCAGACCTTTGTCGCTGGCTGCATTGATGATGGCTTGTTCCGCTTTTTCCCAGTTTTCATCACTTCCGATATATTTATCTCTGTTTTCTTTGTCTCTTAACGAAACCTGAGCCGTAAAGTTTTCAAATCCTAACGAACCAAATACATATAATACAAGGTCGATTACATTTTTAAATTCTCTATCTAATTGATCCGGTGTACAGAAAATATGCGCATCATCCTGAGTAAAGCCACGAACACGAGTCAAACCATGTAATTCACCACTTTGCTCATAACGGTAAACCGTTCCGAATTCGGCATAACGCTTCGGTAAATCTTTGTACGACCAAGGTTTGTTGTTGTAAATCTCACAGTGATGAGGGCAGTTCATAGGTTTTAGTAAAAACTCTTCGCCTTCAGCCGGTGTGTGAATCGGTTGAAAGCTATCGGCGCCGTATTTGGCATAGTGACCCGAAGTGACATACAATTCTTTTTGCCCGATATGTGGCGTTACTACTTGTTCGTAACCTGCTTTTTTCTGTGCTTTTTTCAAAAATTGTTCTAGTCTGTCTCTTAAAGCAGCGCCTTTGGGCAACCACAATGGCAAACCTTGACCTACTTTTTGAGAGAAAGCAAACAATTCTAATTCTTTCCCTAGTTTTCTATGATCACGACGTTTCGCTTCTTCCAGTAATTCTAAGTAATCCGTCAAGTCTTTTTGTTTAGGGAACGAAATTCCGTAAACACGAGTCAACTGCTTGTTCTTTTCATCACCGCGCCAGTAAGCACCGGCAACGCTCATGATTTTCATCGCCTTGATAATTCCGGTATTTGGAATATGACCACCGCGACACAAATCAAAGAAGTTGGCATGATCACAAAATGTAATCGTTCCGTCTTCTAAATTCGAAATCAATTCAGTTTTGTACTCGTTATTTTTATAGACTTCCAAAGCTTCTGCTTTAGAAACCGAACGCATTTTAAATTGGTGTTTCTCTCTTGAGATTTCCAATACACGGTCTTCAATGGACTTGAAGTCAGCATCAGTGATTTTTTTATCGCCAAAATCTACGTCGTAATAAAACCCATTGTCAATCGCAGGCCCAAGGGTTAATTTGATGCCCGGAAATTTTTCTTCCAATACTTGCGCCATCACGTGCGAAGTCGAATGCCAAAAAGCTTTTTTACCAGCTGCGTCATTCCATGTATATAATATAAGAGAACCGTCGGTCGTTAATGTTGTTTCTGTTTCAATGGTTGTACCATTAAAAGCAGCCGAAATCACATTTCGTGCTAATCCTTCACTGATGCTTCTTGCAACATCCATTGGAGTTGAATTTTTCTCAAACTCCTTAACCGAACCGTCAGGTAGTGTAATCTTTATCATTCCTAAAATTTTATGGACTGCAAATATAGGAGATTAACAAAACACATACAATATATATAGTATAATAGTAGGAAAGATTTATTAGTAGCGAAAGGTTTGGTCTTTGTTGGTTATGGCAATTCCCGCTTTTCACTCTGCACGGCGCCGTTTCAATCGGGGCTAAAGGGGTGGCTTTTGGGTTCGTTTGTCAGGGATTTATAAAACTATTGGCGAACTGCATTTGTAAAATTCATGTTATCAGACGGTTAAAAAAAAGTTCAAAAAAGGGTTGTTTTTATTTGGATTGGGAGAAAAATAGTTTTTATATTTGCACCCCGCAAGAGAGGGAGTTCATTGAAAAGCTGGAGAAACAAGTTGGGAGAAAATTAATTTAAAAATATTTTCAAAAAAGCTTGCCAGAATAAAAAAGTTACTTACTTTTGCACCCGCTAACCGCAAGAGAGGCGATATAATAAGAAGAAAACGTTCATAGACATATTGAATTGACAGCCGTTCTAACAGAGATGTTAGGACAAATAAAAGAGAGTAAGAGAGTCGAAAGATTTGAAAAAGACTAGCCTTTGTCTAAAAAAACGATAAGAAATTATCAACAACATACGATGAAGAGTTTGATCCTGGCTCAGGATGAACGCTAGCGGCAGGCTTAACACATGCAAGTCGAGGGGTATAGTAGCAATACTAGAGACCGGCGCACGGGTGCGTAACGCGTATGCAACCTACCTTTTACAGGGGAATAGCCCAGAGAAATTTGGATTAATGCCCCATGGTATAATTGAATGGCATCATTTAATTATTAAAGTTCCAACGGTAAAAGATGGGCATGCGTCCTATTAGCTAGATGGTAAGGTAACGGCTTACCATGGCTACGATAGGTAGGGGTCCTGAGAGGGAGATCCCCCACACTGGTACTGAGACACGGACCAGACTCCTACGGGAGGCAGCAGTGAGGAATATTGGACAATGGGCGCAAGCCTGATCCAGCCATGCCGCGTGCAGGAAGACGCATCTATGGTGTGTAAACTGCTTTTGTACGGGAAGAAACACTCCGACGTGTCGGAGCTTGACGGTACCGTAAGAATAAGGATCGGCTAACTCCGTGCCAGCAGCCGCGGTAATACGGAGGATCCAAGCGTTATCCGGAATCATTGGGTTTAAAGGGTCCGTAGGCGGTTTAATAAGTCAGTGGTGAAATCTGGTCGCTCAACGATCAAACGGCCATTGATACTGTTAGACTTGAATTATTGTGAAGTAACTAGAATATGTAGTGTAGCGGTGAAATGCTTAGATATTACATGGAATACCAATTGCGAAGGCAGGTTACTAACAATTGATTGACGCTGATGGACGAAAGCGTGGGGAGCGAACAGGATTAGATACCCTGGTAGTCCACGCCGTAAACGATGGATACTAGCTGTTGGGCGCAAGTTCAGTGGCTAAGCGAAAGTGATAAGTATCCCACCTGGGGAGTACGTTCGCAAGAATGAAACTCAAAGGAATTGACGGGGGCCCGCACAAGCGGTGGAGCATGTGGTTTAATTCGATGATACGCGAGGAACCTTACCAAGGCTTAAATGTAGATTGACAGGACTGGAAACAGTTTTTTCTTCGGACAATTTACAAGGTGCTGCATGGTTGTCGTCAGCTCGTGCCGTGAGGTGTCAGGTTAAGTCCTATAACGAGCGCAACCCCTGTTGTTAGTTGCCAGCGAGTCAAGTCGGGAACTCTAACAAGACTGCCAGTGTAAACTGTGAGGAAGGTGGGGATGACGTCAAATCATCACGGCCCTTACGCCTTGGGCTACACACGTGCTACAATGGACGGTACAGAGAGCAGCCACTGGGTGACCAGGAGCGAATCTACAAAACCGTTCTCAGTTCGGATCGGAGTCTGCAACTCGACTCCGTGAAGCTGGAATCGCTAGTAATCGGATATCAGCCATGATCCGGTGAATACGTTCCCGGGCCTTGTACACACCGCCCGTCAAGCCATGGAAGCTGGGGGTACCTGAAGTCGGTGACCGTAAGGAGCTGCCTAGGGTAAAACTGGTAACTGGGGCTAAGTCGTAACAAGGTAGCCGTACCGGAAGGTGCGGCTGGAACACCTCCTTTCTAGAGACGATATAGAGGATAGTCCTCAAATTGGAAGAATTTTTTACTCTCGCTGTTAGTTCAAATATTATAATAAGCAAAAAAACAGAGTCTCGTAGCTCAGCTGGTTAGAGTACTACACTGATAATGTAGGGGTCCCCAGTTCGAGTCTGGGCGGGACTACTTTTTAATTGACAATTGATAGTTAATAATTGGTAATTACAAAGACTGTTTATGTTTATAAAAGGAAATTCTGGAGGTTGAAAATTCACTGCTGGTTTGCATGTAGTTTAGGTTACTGAGAAACTGAACACTGAACACTGCCTACTAGAGAAACGGGGGATTAGCTCAGCTGGCTAGAGCGCCTGCCTTGCACGCAGGAGGTCATCGGTTCGACTCCGATATTCTCCACAATGGCTAAAGTCACGCTGATAATTATTTGTCAGTGGCGACTCGCCACAAGTTCATTGACATATTGAGATAAGAAAATTTAAAAAGTAGAAAGAACACGTTTTTATGCAGTAATGTATAGAAGCAAAAGTACAATAAGCAAAATAAGGGCGTATGGGGGATGCCTAGGCTCTCAGAGGCGAAGAAAGGCGTGATAAGCTGCGAAAAGCTACGGGGATTGGCACACACGAATTGATCCGTAGATACCTGAATGGGGCAACCCGGCATGTTGAAGACATGTCATTCCGAAAGGAAAGCAAACCCGCTGAACTGAAACATCTAAGTAGGCGGAGGAGAAGAAAACAAAAGTGATTCCGTAAGTAGTGGCGAGCGAACGCGGATTAGCCCAAACCAAAGTTGTTACGGCAATTTTGGGGTTGTAGGACCACGACATTTCTTGCGGATTGAATTAGAATAACCTGGAAAGGTTAACCACAGAGGGTGATAGTCCCGTATAAGTAAGAGAAGATAAGGATAGTGGTATCCTGAGTAGGGCGGGGCACGTGAAACCCTGTCTGAATTTGGCGGGACCATCCGCTAAGGCTAAATACTCCTGAGAGACCGATAGTGAACCAGTACCGTGAGGGAAAGGTGAAAAGAACCGTGAATAACGGAGTGAAATAGATCCTGAAACCATACGCTTACAAGCGGTCGGAGCCCTTTAGTGGGGTGACGGCGTGCCTTTTGCATAATGAGCCTACGAGTTAACGTTGCTGGCAAGGATAAGTACTTAAGGTATGGATCCGTAGCGAAAGCGAGTCTGAATAGGGCGCTTTAGTCAGTAGTGTTAGACGCGAAACCGTGTGATCTACCCATGGGCAGGATGAAGCTGTGGTAACACATAGTGGAGGTCCGAACCGGTTGACGTTGAAAAGTCTTCGGATGACCTGTGGGTAGGGGTGAAAGGCCAATCAAACTCGGAAATAGCTCGTACTCCCCGAAATGCATTTAGGTGCAGCGTTAGTCGTAAAGTTATATAGAGGTAGAGCTACTGATTGGATGCGGGGGCTTCACCGCCTACCAATTCCTGACAAACTCCGAATGCTATATAATGTTTACTAACAGTGAGGGCATGGGTGCTAAGGTCCATGTCCGAGAGGGAAAGAACCCAGACCATCAGCTAAGGTCCCCAAATATATGCTAAGTTGAAAAAACGAGGTTTGTCTGCCCAGACAGCTAGGATGTTGGCTTGGAAGCAGCCATTCATTTAAAGAGTGCGTAACAGCTCACTAGTCGAGCGGACGAGCATGGATAATAATCGGGCATAAGCATATTACCGAAGCTATGGACTTGACTATGTCAAGTGGTAGGGGAGCATTCTAACAGGGTTGAAGGTGTGTCGTAAGGCATGCTGGACTGGTTAGAAAAGAAAATGTAGGCATAAGTAACGATAATGCGGGCGAGAAACCCGCACACCGAAAGACTAAGGTTTCCTCAGCTATGCTAATCAGCTGAGGGTTAGTCGGGTCCTAAGGCGAATCCGAAAGGAACAGTCGATGGCCAACGGGTTAATATTCCCGTACTTCTTATAATTGTGATGGGGTGACGGAGTGATGAAAGCACCGCGAACTGACGGAATAGTTCGTTGAAGTACCTACCTATAAGCTGCGCAGGCAAATCCACGCGGCTTGGGGAAATACGATAGTACTCGGAGCCTTCGGGCAAAGAGATAGTGTGCCTAAGGGCTTCCAAGAAAAACCTCTAAACTTAGATTATAAGAACCCGTACCGTAAACCGACACAGGTAGTCGAGGAGAGAATCCTAAGGTGCTCGAGAGATTCATGGCTAAGGAATTAGGCAAAATAGACCTGTAACTTCGGGAGAAAGGTCGCCAGCAGCAATGCTGGCCGCAGTGAAAAGGTCCAGGCGACTGTTTATCAAAAACACAGGGCTCTGCCAAATCGTAAGATGAAGTATAGGGCCTGACACCTGCCCGGTGCTGGAAGGTTAAGAGGAGATGTTATCTTCGGAGAAGCATTGAATTGAAGCCCCAGTAAACGGCGGCCGTAACTATAACGGTCCTAAGGTAGCGAAATTCCTTGTCGGGTAAGTTCCGACCTGCACGAATGGTGTAACGATCTGGACACTGTCTCAGCCATGAGCTCGGTGAAATTGTAGTATCGGTGAAGATGCCGATTACCCGCAGTGGGACGAAAAGACCCTGTGCACCTTTACTATAGCTTAGTATTGGTCTTGGATAAGTGATGTGTAGGATAGGTGGGAGACTATGAAGTGGCGTCGCTAGGCGTTGTGGAGTCATTGTTGAAATACCACCCTTTGCTTATCTGAGGTCTAACCCCGCTTATGTGGGGGACATTGCTTGGTGGGTAGTTTGACTGGGGTGGTCGCCTCCAAAAGAGTAACGGAGGCTTCTAAAGGTTCCCTCAGCACGCTTGGTAACCGTGCGTAGAGTGCAATGGCATAAGGGAGCTTGACTGAGAGACATACAGGTCGATCAGGTACGAAAGTAGAGCATAGTGATCCGGTGGTTCCGCATGGAAGGGCCATCGCTCAAAGGATAAAAGGTACGCCGGGGATAACAGGCTGATCTCCCCCAAGAGCTCATATCGACGGGGGGGTTTGGCACCTCGATGTCGGCTCGTCACATCCTGGGGCTGGAGAAGGTCCCAAGGGTTGGGCTGTTCGCCCATTAAAGTGGCACGCGAGCTGGGTTCAGAACGTCGTGAGACAGTTCGGTCTCTATCTACTGTGGGCGCAAGAAATTTGAGTGGATCTGATTCTAGTACGAGAGGACCGAATTGGACTAACCTCTGGTGTATCTGTTGTTCCGCCAGGAGCACCGCAGAGTAGCTACGTTGGGAAGGGATAAGCGCTGAAAGCATATAAGCGCGAAACCCACCACAAGATGAGATTTCTTTTAAGGGTCGTGGGAGATGACCACGTTGATAGGCTATAGATGTAAAGGCAGTAATGTCATAGTCGAGTAGTACTAATAACCCGTAAGCTTATGTACGTCATCCAGCCTCGCAAGAGGCTGGAGAAACTTTCTTTCTTTATATTTCCGCTTCGCGGTAATTAAAATTTCTTTATCTCAGTATGTTAAGATATTGTCCAATTGATAATTAACAATTAATAATTGATGGTTAACATTGGAAATAATTGCTCAAGCAATTATAACCTCTTAAGGTGGTTATTGCGTCGGGGCTCACCTCTTCCCATTCCGAACAGAGAAGTTAAGCCCGATTGCGCAGATGGTACTGCAGTTATGTGGGAGAGTATGTCGCCGCCTTTTTTTTAGAGAGTCCTTTACGAAAGTAAAGGACTTTTTTGTTTATAGGTACTACAGTTATGTGGTCCCGAAAGCTTTCGGGACGATAGCTATCGGGGGGACGCCGCCTTTTTTTTAAAAACCTTCATCTAACGATGAGGGGTTTTTTGTTTTACAGAAGTTTGGCCTATTTACCGAAAGGGATTTTTTCTATAATATCTGAATATTGTTTGGTTTGATCGTTGAATCTTCGCAAATAAATTGCATCACAACTAAATTCAAAATTAACCTCACTGTTTTGAAATAATTCATAAGCTGCTTTCATTTTTTTGGCATCAAGTCCACGAGCTATGCTTAAATGAGCATGAGCAGTTTTGATTTTAAAACTATATATTGATGCAAATCGATAATGAGTTGATTGAGGTATTGTTGTGAAGTCTCATTCGGTGCAATGAAAAAGGTTCTTTCTCCAAAAGAATCCCAAGTGTTTAAAATCACATTTTGCGGAACGACAGTCTTACAAAATTCTTTTATCTGTTCAAGATGAAGTTTGAGTGAGAATTCGTTATCAAAGTTAATTATTGTAATATGTGCTGCCGCATTGGCACTGCCAAACCAACCAATATGATTTTTAAGCAATTGCTTATAGGATTTGATTAAAGCCGATTGTTCAGGTGTTGGAAAGAGGACAATTGAATAAAGCGGAATTTGTTTCATGATTCTAAGAATTGCGTGAGGGATTCCTTTGGCAGTCGCTTTGCTCGTGTGGAGCAGCTACCATGTAGCGCGGATAGCCCGACCCCTTTCGGCAGGCTCAAGGCAGGCAAAAGGGGACACGCCCAAATTATATAGTTTTCAAAGTATACTGACAATCATTTTGAATGGGACATTGCGGACATTTTGGATTGGTTGGACGACAAGTTTCCCTTCCTAAAAAGGAAGTGGCCATCCCGATTTCTCCCCAAATGGCTTTTGGCAACGTTTCCATCAATTGTTTTTCGACTTTATTTCCATCTTTAGCTTCCTGAATGACACCTATTCTTGGCGCTACTCGGATAACGTGTAAATCAGCAATAATACCTTCAGCCGGAACTTTCATTTCTCGCATAATCACATTGGCCGATTTTCTGCCGATGCCTTTTAAAGCGATTAATTCGGTTAAATTTGTTGGAATATTGCTGTCTGTTTTTAGCGTTTGAGCAATTTCTATGAGCCAACTGGATTTGGTACTGAAGTTTCTAACTTTGCTAACCAATGGAAATAAACTGTCAAATGAAGCAGTTGATAATGCTTCTAAATTTGGGTACTCTTTGAACAATGCCGGTGCAATTTTATTGATATTCGCATCAGAATCCTGAGCTGACAAAATCACCATGACCATCAATTGGTATAGATTTTCATAATCTAACGGATGTTTTTTGTCTCGGTATAAATCTAAAATGGGCTGTAATTTTGGAACCCAATCGGTGGTTTCAAATAAACTCATAACTTATGCTTTTAAAAATTCTTTAATGCGGTTAATTACCAATTCATTTCCTAATATTTTTCGATGACCTAAGTGTTCCGTAATCATCAGCTCACTATACTTAAGGTGTTTGTCGATATTATATGCTGCTTTTACTGAAACATCGTGGTCATTTTGGTCGTGTATTATAAGGACTGGAATCTTAACAGATTCAGCAGAAAAATGAGCAGAATAGCTTTCCATCGGTTCGCCAAATTTCTTTTCAAAATGCTGTTTCATCATTCCGGCAATTTTAGGATTCAATTTTAAATTCGATATAAAATCATCTAATATATCTTGAATAATATCGCCACTGCCAATAATTACCGCTTTTTTAACTTTTAGATTTTGTTTGATAGCATTCAGGATTGACATGCCGCCAAGTGAATGACCAATTGCAAATTCGAATGGTCCAAATTGTTTCTCAATGGCTAAAATAGAGGCAATAAACTCGGTCATAATGGTTGTTTTTCCCTCAGATTTACCATGAGCGGGCGCATCAAAACTAATGGTTTGGTATCCCATTTTTACTAATTCATCCGCAATTTTGACCAACTGCGTGCCTCTTCCTGACCAACCGTGAACTAACAAAACTTTCTTTTCTCCTTCGCCATATTCATAAATCGTGATTTCTTTTTTTAGGCTGGAAACCAATAGTTTGCTTTGACGACTATTTTGTTCCATTTGAAGTTCTCTCTTGGGAATTTTGTATTTTATCGGAGTCGTAAACAATTTAGCGGCGAATAATGTGGCCCATTTTGGAGAAAATGCCTCTAATAATTTAGCCGTAAGTAGAATTGGCTTAGGAATTTGCAATGATTGGTTGCTAATTGGGGATTTTTTTGTCATTTCAATAAATTTTGTAACTAACCAAAAGTTAAAATATTTTTTTTTTAAATTTCAACATCATAAATATAAGTCAAAATGCAAAATCAAACCCGAATAATTATTGAAAATGTCACGCCTCAATTAGACGGAGGCGCTTTTTATATCAAGCGAATTGTTGGACAAACCGTGATCGTAAAAGCCAATGTTTTTGCCGATGGTCATGATGTGATTGCTTGCTGTGTAAAATACAAACACGAAAAAGATAAAAAATGGCAAGAGGTAAGATTGCAATCTTTAGGAAATGATGAATGGACTGCCCAATTCAAAGTAGAAAAACAAGGTCATTATACTTATTTCGTAGAAGGTTGGGTTGATTATGCACTCAATTGGCAACATGGAACCGAAAGAAAAATCCAAGACAACCAACACGTAAAATCTGAATTATTAGAAGGTGCCGAATATTGTCAAGCGATTTTAAAAGAAGTCGGTAAGGATGAGAAAGCCTATTTAACTGCTGCTATCAAAGCCTTTCAAGACGAAAAACAATACGATAAAGCTACAGTAATAGCCTTGTCAAAAGAACTACACTACATATTTGAAAATTACCCAACCAGAACATTAGCGAATACTTCTGCAGAATTAAAAATTTATGTCGATAGAAAAAAAGCCTTGTTTAGTACATGGTATGAATTTTTTCCACGTTCAGCGTCGCAAGAAAAAAGGAAACACGGAACGTTTAAAGACTGTGAAAAGTTACTGCCAAGAGTTTCGGCCATGGGATTCGATACTTTGTATTTTCCACCAATCCATCCGATTGGAGAAGTGAATAGAAAAGGAAAAAACAACGCCACTAATGCGCAGCCAGGAGATGTAGGTTCGCCATGGGGAATTGGTTCCAAACATGGCGGTCACAAGTCTACACATCCTGATTTAGGGACAATAGACGAATTCAAATCGTTAGTAAAAGCGGCCAAAAGTTTAGGCATTGAAGTCGCTATGGATTATGCATTGCAAGCCGCACCGGATCATCCTTATGTAAAAGATTTTCCTCAATGGTTCAAATGGCGTCCGGACGGAACAGTGCAATACGCAGAAAATCCACCTAAAAAGTACCAAGATATTCAGCCGATTTACTTCGAAAGTGGTGATTGGAAAAACCTCTGGAAAGAGTTACTAGACGTGGCTTTGTTCTGGGTAGAAGAATGTGATATTAAAGTATTCAGAGTCGATAATCCGCATACCAAACCGTTTTATTTTTGGGGTTGGTTAATCGCCGAAATTAAGAAAAAACATCCCGATGTCCTCTTTTTGGCAGAAGCGTTTACGGCGCCAAAGGTCATGCACGAGTTGGCCAAACAAGGTTTCTCACAATCTTACACGTATTTCACTTGGCGCAATACCAAAGCCGAATTAATCGAATATGTTGAAGAACTCACCAAAACCAACCAAGCCGATTTCTACCGACCAAATTTCTGGCCCAATACGCCTGATATTTTGCCTTATGCGTTACAAAGCGGTAACGAAAGTGTGTACCTTCACAAATATTTCTTAGCGGCTACACTAAGTTCAAGCGTTGGAATTTACGGTCCGGCATACGAATACATGGTGTCGGAAGCAATGCCCGGAAAGGAAGAATATTTCAATTCAGAAAAATACGAATGCTATCATTGGGATTGGACCGTCCAAAATAAGTTAATTACGCTGATTACAAGACTAAACAGAATCCGCCACGAACAACCTTCATTACAACAAACCAATAATATACAGTTCTGTAATACGGACAATGACCAAGTGTTGGCTTACTATAAATATGACGATGCCAAATTAGATGAAACATTAATGATTTGTAGCCTTGATCCTTACTATGCCAAACAAACTTGGATTCAATTGCCTTTACAAGCTTTGGGAGTTCAACCCGGACAAACTATTAAAGTGGTCGACTTAATTACCGGTAACAGCTATTATTGGGATAAAGAATGGAATTTCGTTGAATTGCATCCGGCTTTACCATTTCATTTATTTAAAATTCAGAAATAATGATTGATGCTAAAATTAATGAAGATGAATTTATCAATCCGTACGTTTTTAAAACGGATTGGAAGACAGCCTTTGAAGACGAAGAGTTTATAAAAGTTTTCTCTTCAGATATCTTGGAAAACTATATCATCAACAAACGATGGTATGGTGGAAAAGCCAGCACACTAAAGTATATTGAAGTTGTGGATTGGTTCAAAATCACTTCTAAAAAGAATACTTATTATGGTGTTTTGTTGGAAGTGAATTTTAAAGAGGCTTTTTATCAACATTATTTTATGCCGATTTCCTTCATGTCGGAAGACGAATTGGATACCAATACCATCATCGCGCCTGTAAAAATGGGCGGACAAGAAGGATTTTTAGTTGATGCATTACACCAAGAAGATTTTCGAAAATTACTATTTGATAAAATCGTCACTTCCGCCGGGAAGGACGACAAAGTCAAATTCCACAAAGGCGAAAAACTCGAAGAAACCGAATACAAATCGTCCAAGTTTATGGGCGTAGAGCAAAGCAATACTTCCATTATTTACAATGGAACTTTGGTGCTGAAAATCTTCCGAAGAATCTACATCAGCATGAATCCCGATTATGAAATCAGTCGATTTTTGACCGAAACAATGGATTTCCAACATTCGCCGGCTTACACCGGAAGCATCAGCGTCGTTTTATCCGAAGGCAATATTACTTTGGGATTAATGCAAGAACTGGTGCCGAATCAAGGTGATGCGTGGCAATTCATGCTCGAAGAAGTCGACCGGATTTTTGATAACCTCAAACACAAAAAAATCAAAATCGCCAAATTACCGGATATCGAATTGTTCAAGCGCTTAAAAATAAATGAAGTGCCACACGAAATCATCGATTGGGCAGGATTGAGCATTTTTCTACGCATTCACACTTTGGCCACAAGAACAGCCGAAATGCACATCGCACTCGGTGGCGACATTCGCGATACGGCTTTTACGCCAACGACCTACAACGGCGATTACACCGTTTGGCTCAAAAATCGGCTGACGTATCAGTTCCAAAACCGATTGAATATTTTAGAAAATAACTTGCACAAACTCGACGGTTTGGCACTCGAACTCGCCAATCAATTCCTCGATAATAAAAAAGAAATTAGAAAATTGTTCCTCGATTTCGACTGGACGAAAATGAAATCCGAACGCATCCGAATCCACGGCGATTACCATCTCGGACAAGTGTTGGTCAACGGTGACGATTTTTATTTGCTCGATTTTGAAGGCGAACCCGAAAGTACGATTCGCGACCGAAAAGTAAAACAACCGCCGCTGAAAGATGTTGCCGGAATGTTCCGTTCGTTCCATTATTCAATTTACGCGACGCTTTTTAACAATAAGGACAAATATCCATACGAACAAAAAGAGTTGTTCCAAGCAGGTGAAATCTTGTTCAAATATTTCGTAGGCGTGTTTTTGCAAACCTACACCGAAGTCGCCCAAGGAGGCAATCTCAACATTGGTTACCGAAAAGAAATCGACTTCCTGCTCAAATATTGCATCCTAGAAAAAGCGGTTTACGAACTCGGTTACGAACTCAACTCAAGACCACGCTGGGCCGTAATTCCACTCACCGGAATCGCCAGTATAATGGAATTTGAAGCGAAAGTGTAGGCAGTTTCAGCCCCGAAGCTTCGGGGGTAATTCCCGCTTTCCGTTGCAAGTCCCAATAAATTGGGAGCTTTCCACTGCAATCGGGGCTAGATAGGAATTGAATTGATATAAAATAAAAGACAGTCGCGAATTCGCGGTAAAAATAAACCACAAAACAATGAACCAAGTACAAGTACATTCGCTTTTTACCGATTTTGATATCGATTTATTCAAAGCCGGAAAACATTTCAGACTCTATGAAAAACTCGGCGCTCATCTCACCGAAGTGAATGGCGTAAAAGGCGTTTACTTTGCCGTTTGGGCACCATCGGCGCGTTCGGTTTCCGTAGTCGGCGATTTTAATTATTGGATACAAGGCGAACACCAACTCAATGTACGTTGGGATGCTTCAGGCATCTGGGAAGGATTTATTCCCGGCGTTGATAAAGGCACCACTTACAAATACAAAATACAATCCAACAATAACGGGATTATCACGGAGAAAGCCGATCCGTTTGCACTTTACTGTGAACATCCGCCACAAACCGCCTCGGTCATTTGGGACTTAGATTACAAGTGGAAAGACAAGAAATGGATGGACACGCGTAAAGACAAAAACGGTTTAGACAAACCTTATTCCGTTTACGAAGTACATTTAGGTTCGTGGCGCAGAAACAGCGAAGGCAACTTTCTGACGTATTTGGAAATGGCCGACCAATTGGTCGCTTATGTCAAAGAAACCGGTTTCACCCACGTCGAATTCATGCCGGTGATGGAATATCCGTATGATCCGTCTTGGGGTTATCAATTGGTGGGTTATTTTGCACCAACTTCCCGTTTTGGTAAACCGCAGGATTTCATGGTTTTGGTCGATAAATTACACCAAGCCGGAATCGGAGTCATCTTGGATTGGGTGCCATCCCATTTCCCCGATGACGCGCACGGACTAGGATTTTTCGACGGTTCGAACTTATACGAGCATCCCGACAGAAGAAAAGGCTATCATCCCGATTGGAAAAGTTTGGTGTTCAATTATGGCCGCAATGAAGTGCGTTCGTTCTTAATCAGTAATGCTATTTTCTGGTTGCAACAATACCACGTTGACGGTTTACGAGTGGATGCTGTTGCGTCAATGTTATACTTAGATTATTCTAGAAAGGAAGGCGAATGGGAACCGAATATCTACGGCGGAAGAGAAAACTTAGACACCATTAGTTTCCTAAAAGATTTCAATGAAGCAGTTTATTCTGCTTTCCCGGATGTACAGACCATAGCCGAAGAAAGTACCAGCTTTCCAATGGTGTCGCGACCAACTTTCATCGGTGGTTTAGGCTTCGGCATGAAATGGATGATGGGCTGGATGCACGATACGTTACAATATTTTAAAAAAGAACCGGTTTACCGACGTTTCCACCAAAACGATTTGACTTTCTCAATGACGTATGCGTTTACCGAGAACTTTATGCTACCGTTGTCACATGACGAAGTGGTTTACGGCAAACATTCCATTTTAGGCAGAATGCCCGGCGATGAATGGCAGAAATTTGCCAATCTTCGTTTGTTGTACGGCTATATGTTCACACATCCGGGCGGAAAATTATTGTTTCAAGGTGCCGAATTCGGGCAAAGCAGCGAATGGAATTTTGAAGGCAGTTTAGATTGGCATTTGCTACAGTTTGGTTATCATAATGGCATCAAAAAATGCATTACCGATTTGAATGCGTTATACAAAAACAATCCGGCTATGCACGAAAAGCAATTCCACGTGGATGGTTTTGAATGGATCAATTATTCCGATAGTGAAAATGCGGTCTTGAGTTATATCCGCAAAGGATTAAACCCAAAAGATGATTTGATTGTCGTGGCCAATTTTACGCCGGTAGTTAGAGAGAATTACAGAATTGGTCTACCAACGAAAGGAAAGCTTACACAAATTTTCAACTCCGACAGTACAGAATACAACGGAAGCGGCGTTGTAATGACCAAACCTATCAAAATCGACAAAACGGCGTGGAATTACCGAGACTATTCAGCCGAATTGGTTTTGCCACCATTAGGCGTTACTGTTTATAAGATTTCGTAAACCATTATTAATTCAAATAAAGAAGAAGTTAACTTTCTGACCAGGAGAGTTGACTTCTTTTCAGTTATCCTTATCCGCAAACGTTGTAGTTAAAAACTACTTTACCTATATGTAAAATTATCGTTGTCATCTTTGTAAATTTGGCACAAGACACAAACACAATCCTATGATTACCAACCAAGAACTTGAATTTAAAGGCGATCAATTCCCTTCCAAAATAGTTTCTTTCGAACAAGATGTTGACAGTATTTATTTCAATACCGACAACAACGTAATATTAAAAATCACCATACTTCGCGACAGCTTAATTCGTTTCAGATATACAACCAAAGGCTACTTTAGCAACGATTTCTCTTATGCTATAGACAAGACCCAATCGCATGGTTACAACCAATTAGAAGTTATAGAAGAACAACAATTTTACTTAATTAAAACCAGTAAGGTTTTTTGTAAAATCAACAAAAAAGATTTAAAGATTTCTATACATGATATCGATGGGTTTACCATTTTGGAAGACGAAATCGGTTTCCATTGGGAAGAATGTTATGAACATGGTGGCAATATTGTAAAAATGAGTAAGGTGTCTAAAGATGGCGAAAGTTTTTACGGTTTGGGTGACAAACCAACACATTTAAATCTAAAAGGGAAACGAGTAGAAAATTGGGCAACCGACCAATATGCCTTCCATAAAGACCAAGAGCCTTTGTATAAAGTTGTTCCGTTTTACATAGGCTTACACCACAATAAAGCTTACGGAATTTTCTTTGACAATACCTTCAGAACTTTCTTTGACTTTTGTCATGAACGCAGAAATGTTACTAGTTTTTGGGCAGAAGGTGGAGAAATGAATTATTATTTCTTCTATGGTCCGAAAATGAGCGATGTTGTTATTAATTATACGCATTTAACAGGAAAGCCTGAATTGCCGCCAATGTGGACATTAGGTTACCACCAATGTAAATGGAGTTATTATCCTGAAAGCAAAGTCAAAGAAGTCACGAGTAAATTTAGAGAGTTAAAAATTCCCTGTGATGCGATTTATTTAGACATCGATTATATGGAAGGCTTCCGATGCTTTACTTGGAGCAAAGAATATTTCCCTGAACCCAAAAGAATGGTTGCTGAATTGGCGGCAGCTGGTTTTAAAACGGTAGTGATTATCGATCCGGGAATCAAAATTGATAAAGATTATTGGGTTTACCAAGAAGCTTTAAAAAATGAATATTTCTGTAAACGTGCCGATGGTCCTTACATGAAAGGAAAAGTTTGGCCGGGCGAATGCAATTTCCCCGATTATACCAATCCGGAAGTCCGCGAATGGTGGGCTGGATTATTCAAAGAATTGATTTCGGAAATCGGCGTAAAAGGCGTTTGGAACGATATGAACGAACCGGCCGTAATGGACGTTCCCGGAAAAACTTTTCCGAATGACGTACGCCACGATTATGACGGGAATCCATGCAGCCACAGAAAAGCACACAACGTTTACGGAACGCAAATGGCGCGTGCGACTTATGAAGGTGTAAAACGTTTTGCTTATCCGAAAAGACCGTTTATTATCACTCGTTCTGCTTATTCCGGTGCGCAGCGTTATACTTCGTCTTGGACAGGCGATAACGTTGCCAGTTGGGAACATTTATGGATTGCCAACATCCAAATGCAACGCATGTCAATGTCAGGAATGGGTTTTACCGGTTCTGATATCGGTGGTTTTGCCGAGCAACCTTCGGGTGAATTGTATGCACGTTGGATTCAGCTTGGCGTATTCCATCCTTTCTGCAGAACGCATTCTTCGGGTGATCACGGCGAACAAGAACCTTGGTCATTTGGTGATGAAGTCATTGATATTACGCGAAAATTTGTAGAATTGCGTTACCAATTGTTGCCGTATTTGTACACTATGTTTTGGCAGTATGTCAACGAAGGAACGCCGATGTTGAAACCATTGGTGTATTTCGATCAAGATGATTTCCATACGCATTACAGAACTGATGAGTTTATTTTTGGGAATCAAATTTTAGTGTGTCCAATATTGGAACCAAACGCACAAGGTCGCAGAATGTATTTACCAAAAGGCAATTGGTACAATTTCTGGACAAATGAATTGGTTGAAGGAAAAAAAGAACTTTGGATTAAAACCAGTTTCGATCAAATCCCGATTTTCATCAAAGAAGGAGCGATTATTCCGAAATATCCGGTGCAACAATATGTGGGTGAATTGCAATTTGATGAGCTGACTTTGGATGCTTATTACAAATTTGGCAAAGAAAAATCGACCGTTTACGAAGATGCTCAAGATGGTTATGATTATAACAAAGGTCGTTTTTCCTTGAGAACATTTACTTTGAACGGAAAAGAAAAGGAACTAATCATTCAGCAACATACCGAAGGAACATTTGAAACGAAATATTCCAGATTCAAGATTAATTTAAAAGGATTGCCGTTTAAAGTAAAGAGAATTGAATTGGACAATGAAAAAATAACTTTGGATCAAGTACAACTTAATGGAGATAATTCCTTAATCATTGGGAAAGACTTCACAGAAATACACTTGTTCGGAGGATAAATTATGTAATTTTTTTATTAAAATTATGTAATAATTTGGAACATAGATTGTGTAAATTTGTCATTCAAATGATATAAACATGAAAAAAGGAATTTTATTTTTTGCTTCGCTACTGATTCTAGTGGTAGCATCATGCTCAACAAATCCGGTTACCGGAAAAAGAACATTGGCATTGGTGTCTAATTCTGAAATTTTCGCCTCTTCTTTTAGTCAGTATGGCGAATTTTTGAAAACCAATAAAGTGATTACCGGAACGACTGATGCCAAAAGAGTGGAAAATGTTGGAATGAAAATCAGAGCTGCAGCAGAAAAATTATTGAAATCAAAAGGAACAGCAGATCAGTTAGAAGGATATGCTTGGGAGTATAAATTGGTTGATAACAAAGAAGTAAATGCTTGGTGTATGCCAGGCGGAAAAATTGTTTTCTATTCAGGAATACTTCCTATCTGTAAAGATGATGCTGGAATGGCCACAGTTATGGGGCACGAAGTTGCACACGCCCTAGCCAATCATGGTCAACAACGTATGAGTGCAGGATTAGCACAACAATTAGGTGCCGGTGTTACGCAAGCAGTTGTAGGCGGAAAAAGTGCCGAAACACAAGCATTGGTAATGCAAGCTTATGGTGTTGGTACTAGCGTTGGTGGCATGTTACCTTTTAGCAGAAGTCACGAAACAGAAGCAGATGAAATAGGGCTTACTTTAATGGCAATTGCCGGTTACAATCCGGATGCTTCAGTAGCTTTTTGGGAAAGAATGTCAGCGAAATCCGGAGGCAATGCACCTGCTGAAATCTTGAGTACGCACCCGTCAGATGCTACAAGAATTGCCAACCTTAAGAAGTTAATTCCTAAAGCAAAAGCAGAAGCTGCTAAGTTTGGCGTAACGTTTAAATAACACAGTCAATTCAAAAAAAGAGTATATTTAGTCCCGATTTATATCGGGATTTTTTTATTTAAAGATATTTTATGGCAACACTTCCAAAAGGTCATCCAAAATTACTCAACGCTTGGGCATTTTATGACTGGGCGAATTCAGTTTACAGTTTGGTAATTGCTTCGGCAGTTTTCCCTATTTTCTACAATGCCTTGTTTGATGAAAACAATCCTTATGTGAATTTGTTTGGCTATAGTTTTAAAAATTCGGCACTGATTAGCTTTGTTACGGCTGGTGCTTTTTTATGTGTGGCTATTTTTTCTCCTTTGCTTTCAGGTATTGCAGATTATACAGGGAACAAGAAAGTTTTCATGCGACTCTTCAATTATATTGGCGCTTTTTCTTGTATTGGCTTGTACTTTTTCGATTTGGATAATATCCTTTTGGGATTGGTATTCTACTTTTTTGGATTGATTGGATTTTGGGGAAGTTTGGTGTTCTACAATTCTTATTTACCTGATATTGCTTTTACAGAGCAACAAGATAAAATTAGTGCCAGAGGTTATTCTATGGGTTACCTCGGGAGCGTTTTACTTTTGATAATTAATTTGGCCATGATTATGACAGCCGACAAAGCTGATAAAATCGACATGATGAAATATTCATTTGTTATGGTGGGTATTTGGTGGATTGTCTTCAGTCAATACACCTATTATTATTTACCAAAAGGCAATGCTAACCAACAAAAAGTTACTCGTTCAGTCATTTTTAATGGTTTTAGAGAATTACGAAAAGTTTGGAATAAGCTTCAAACCGAAGTACCGCTGAAACGATATTTGTTGAGCTTCTTCGTCTTTAGTATGGCAGTGCAAACTGTAATGTTGGTGGCAACTTATTTCGGAGCCCAAGAAATTAATTGGGCTAATGCCGAAGAAAGCCAAACCGGATTGATTACCTGCATTCTTTTAATTCAACTGATTGCAGTGTTGGGTGCTTTTTTAACGTCGAGAGCTTCCGGTAAATTTGGAAATATTAAAGTGTTGATTGTGTTAAATGCTTTTTGGGTTTTATTATGCGGATTTGCTTATTTTATTACAACTCCAATGGAGTTTTACATCATGGCTTCTTTAGTCGGATTAGTGATGGGCGGAATACAATCCTTAGCCCGTTCGACTTATTCAAAGTTTTTACCGGAAACGGAAGATACAACCTCTTTTTTTAGTTTTTATGATGTGTCTGAGAAAATAGGAATCGTAATCGGGATGATGGTTTATGGTTTGATAGACCAAATTACAGGCAGTCCGAGATTTGCCATTGTTTTTTTAGGATTATTTTTCCTATCAGGATTGTTATTATTGTTGAGAATACCAAAAAAACACTTGTAATAAATCCAAAAAAAATTATATTTGAACAAAATTTATAAAAAGTCATGAAAAACATAAAACTTTTAATTGGAATATTTTTAGTCCTTACTGCTTTTACTTTCACTTCTTGTGAAAACGAGCCGATTGACAGCGCCATTGATTTAGGAAATCCAACAAATCCCGGTGGAGGTGGAAATCCGGGCGGAGGCGGAACTTCGACAGGAGATTATTGGCCAACAGCTTTAAATAACCAATGGGTTTTCAAACAAGATGGTGTTGTGCAACCACCCATGAAAATGGTTTCGATTAATAGTATCGGTTCTTTTACCTATTATACTTTCGATCAATTATTCGGTACTGGCAGCAGCGGAGTTTCAGCAGGAGTTGTAGCTCGCTTGAGAAAAAATTCAGGCGATTATTATCTTAAAATTGAAGACTTCACTTTTGATACAGGTTTGGGAATCACAGGTTTATTAACGGGATACGAAATGTTGATTTTGAAAGATTATTTAAATGTCAACCAAACATGGTCAGGTAGTTTTTCACAAACAGCCACTTTCACAGGTTTGCCAAGTACAACACAAGCTACAAACTACAGCGGAGTTATACTCGAAAAAGATGCATCAGTTACTGTAAATGGAATCAATTATACTAACGTAATCAAAATGAAATTAACCCAATCCGTTACTGTAATGGGAACAGCTACAAGTAATGTTGTAACGGAGTATTGGTTTTCCAAAGACATTGGGCCGATTAAGGCGGTTACAATTTCAACCGACGATACCGGAACAGAGACGATAACGAATGAGTTACAATCACACATCGTAAACTAAATCAAATCCGCCAAATTGGCGGATTTTTTTTTCGGCATAATCCTTGTCCTACCATTGCGCTTAACGATATAAAGTTTTAGGTTTATTTAAACCTAAATCATTTGTAGTACGTCGATTATAATTTATTTGTATCTAAAGATGTCCTACTTTTGTCAAGCATTATTTATTTTTAATGTCAATTTGACTAAATCAAGTACCACATGTCAAACCACAATATTTTAACTCTTGACAGTCTGTCATTGCAGGAATTCGATGAACAAACCGATTTAATTCCGCTTTTAACTCCCGAAGATGAAGAGGAAATGAATAAGGAAGAATTACCCAATTCATTACCTATTTTGCCTTTAAGAAACACCGTTTTATTTCCGGGAGTAGTAATTCCAATTACCGCCGGAAGAGACAAATCCATCAAGTTAATCAATGATGCTAATGCCGGCAATAAGATTATCGGTGTAGTCGCTCAGAAGAATGAAGACGATGAAGATCCAACCAAAAATGACATTCATACTGTGGGAACAGTAGCCCAAATTCTAAGGGTTTTAAAAATGCCCGATGGTAATATTACGGTTATTTTACAAGGTAAAAAGCGTTTCGAAATAAACGAAGTTACAGCAGAAAGTCCTTATCTGAAAGCGACTATCAAAGAAGTTGAAGAAAAGCGTCCGACCAAAAAAGATACCGAATTTCAAGCCATAGTGGATTCTATCAGAGAATTGGCTATCGAGATTATCAAGGAAAGTCCAAATATTCCAACCGAAGCGACATTCGCTATAAAAAATATAGAAAGTCAATCTTTCTTAATCAATTTTGTTTCTTCTAATATGAACCTTACGGTGAAAGAAAAACAAGATTTATTGATGATCAACATCTTGAAAGAAAGAGCTTTGGAAACTTTGCGCTACATGAATGTAGAGTTGCAAAAATTGGAATTGAAAAACGATATTCAGTCTAAAGTTCGTTTCGATTTAGACCAACAACAACGCGAATATTTCTTGCAACAGCAAATGAAAACCATCCAAGAAGAATTGGGTGGCGTTTCGTATGAGCAGGAAATTGAAGAAATGCGCATCAAATCCAAAACCAAAACCTGGGACGAAAAAACAGCCAAACATTTTGAGAAAGAAATTTCTAAAATGCAACGCATGAATCCGCAAGCGCCCGATTTTGGTATCCAAAGAAACTACTTAGAGCTGTTTTTAGAATTGCCTTGGAACCATTTTTCCAAAGACAATTTCGATTTAAAACGCGCTCAGAAAATATTAGACCGTGACCATTTCGGTTTAGAAGATGTTAAGAAAAGAATCATTGAGCATTTAGCGGTTTTGAAATTGCGAAATGACATGAAATCGCCAATCATCTGTTTAACCGGTCCTCCGGGTGTTGGTAAAACGTCAATCGGAAAATCTATTGCTGAAGCTTTAGGCAGAGAATATGTTCGCGTTTCTTTAGGCGGTTTGCGTGACGAAGCTGAAATTCGCGGGCATCGTAAAACCTATATTGGTGCGATGCCGGGAAGAATCATCCAAAGTTTGAAAAAAGCGGGAACTTCCAATCCGGTGTTTGTTCTGGATGAAATCGATAAATTGTCTAACAGTCACCAAGGCGATCCGTCTTCGGCTTTGTTAGAGGTTTTAGATCCGGAACAAAACAGCGAATTCTACGACAATTTCCTCGAAATGGGTTACGACCTGTCCAAAGTAATGTTCATTGCAACTTCGAATAATATGTCAGCCATTCAACCGGCGTTGAAAGACAGAATGGAAGTCATTAAAATGACCGGTTATACCATCGAAGAAAAAACCGAAATTGCGCGCCAACATTTGTTACCAAAGCAATTAAAGGAACACGGTTTAACTACTAAAGATTTAACGATAGGAAAAAGACAATTAGAAAAAATTGTTGAAGGGTATACTCGTGAATCCGGTGTGCGTAGTTTGGAAGCCAAAATTGCTCAGGTGATTAGAAATGCAGCCAAATCAGTAGCAATGGAAGAAGAATACAACAAGAAAGTAACTGATGAAGATATCGTGACTATTCTTGGTGCACCAAAATTAGCCCGAGACAAATCCGAAAGCAATGATGTAGCCGGAGTGGTGACCGGATTGGCTTGGACATCGGTTGGTGGTGATATTTTATTTATTGAATCTTTAATTTCTGCCGGAAAAGGGACTTTAACCTTGACCGGAAATTTAGGGACAGTAATGAAAGAATCAGCGACGATTGCTTTAGAATATATTAAAGCCAACGCAGAAATTTTTGGGCTTGATCCTGAAATGATTGCCAAATACAACATCCACTTACACGTTCCGGAAGGTGCTACGCCAAAAGACGGGCCAAGTGCCGGAATTGCGATGTTGACTTCTTTAGTGTCATTATTTACGCAAAAGAAAGTAAAGAAAAACTTGGCCATGACCGGAGAAATTACGCTTCGTGGTAAAGTATTACCGGTTGGTGGTATCAAAGAAAAAATATTGGCAGCCAAAAGAGCCAACATCAAAGAAATCATTTTGTGTCACGAAAACAAAAGCGACATTGATGAAATCAAGCCTGAATATATTGATGGTTTGACGTTTCATTACGTAAAAGAAATGAGTGAAGTGATTGATTTCGCCTTGACCAACCAAAAGGTAAAAAATGCTAAAACACTAAAATAAAATTCAAAATAAAAGGTTGAAAGGCATGAGCAAAATAACGCTGATGCCTTTTTTTATTAACTTTTTTCCTCCGATATAAAATAATATCTTCGCATTTCCGTTATAGTGTATAGCCATAAGTCTATTTTAATGTTTAGAACAACAATTTGTATTGTATTTTGCCTCGCCAATTTGATCTCTTTCGGACAAGTTGGAGGAAAGTCAGTATACCAATTTCTAAACTTAGTGACTTCACCAAGACAAGCGGCTATTGGCGGAAAAGTGATTACTTTTTACGACCAAGATGTCAATCAAGCGCATTTTAATCCGGCTTGTATCAATGGCGAAATGGACAATAAATTATCGTTGAATTACGGTAGTTATTTTGGCGAAGTGACTTACGGAACAGCCTCTTACGCTTATACTTATGACCGACATGTGCAAACGTTTTTTGGTGGCGTAAACTATGTTAACTATGGAAAATTTGACGGTTATGACGAAAACGGTCAGCAAACATCAAGCTTTACCGGAAGTGAAATAGCCTTGTCTTTTGGATATGCTTACAACATTCCTTTTTCTGATTTTTATATTGGTGCCAATGCCAAACTGATTTCTTCTACTTTAGAAAGTTACAATTCTTATGGGGCGGCAGTTGATATTGGAGCCTTGTTTATAGACACTCGAAATGATGTCAATTGGGCAATCTCTATTAGAAATATTGGAACCCAAATTACACCTTATGCTGAAACTCGTGAAAAACTTCCTTTAGAAGTATTAATTGGCGTTTCTCAATTGATGGAAAACGTACCGATTCGTTGGCACTTGACTTTGGAAAACATGCAACAATGGCAAGTGGCTTTTGCGAACCCAAATAGGGCAGAAGGAAATTTAGACGGCGGTTCGACACCTGAAAAAGTTTCATTTTTCAACAACGCTTTACGACATGTTATTGTTGGTGCCGAATTGTTTCCCGACAAAGGATTCAACCTCAGATTGGGTTACAATTTCAGACGAGCAGAAGAATTACGTATCTTAGAGCAGCGAAATTTCTCCGGAATCTCGGTTGGTTTCGGACTGAAAGTCAATAATTTAAAATTCAATTATTCCTATTCCAGATATACTTTGGCGGCCAACACGAGTTTGTTTGGTTTGACTATCGATTTTTCAGGGAACAGATATTAAATACTAATGAAACCGCAGGTTCACGAACATCAAAAAATAATTTTATAATTGTGAGTAAAAAAATTACCATTGCCATTGACGGATTTTCTTCCACAGGAAAGAGCACTTTAGCCAAACAATTGGCCAAACACTTAGGATATGTTTATGTAGATTCGGGTGCGATGTATCGCGCAGTGACTTATTTTGCGATGCAAAATGGTTGTATTGGCGATGAGTTTTTCGACAAAGAAACTTTAATCAACTCTTTGCCTTTTATCAAATTACATTTCGAGTTCAACTCAGAATTGGGTTTCGCCGAAATGTATTTGAATGATGAGAATGTTGAATCGGCTATCAGAACTATAGAAGTTTCCGGTTTTGTGAGCAAAGTAGCTGAAGTTTCTGAAGTTCGGGCCAAATTGGTCGAACAACAGCAAGAAATGGGCAAAGGAAAAGGGATTGTCATGGACGGTCGCGATATCGGAACCGTTGTTTTTCCGGATGCTGAACTCAAAGTATTCATGACCGCCAGTCCGGAAACGCGCGCACGTCGTCGTTTTGACGAATTACAAGCCAAAGGACAAAACGTTTCATTCGAAGCTGTTTTAAAGAACGTCGAAGAACGCGATTATATTGATACACACAGAGATGATTCTCCTTTAGTCATGGCAGATGGCGCCATTGAAATTGATAATTCTTCGCTAACTCGAGAAGAACAGTTTGAAGAAGTTTTGGCCTTAGTCAATAAAGTTTCGAAATCGTTGTAACTATTTGTTTATCTCAATATAAATAGTAGATTTACGGGTTGTTATTATAAAACCAAAAACCACTATTATGAGTATAAAAAACAGATTAATTGCCATGAACTTCTTTCAGTTCTTTGTTTGGGGTGCGTGGCTTATTACGATTGCCAACTTTTGGTTCGGAACCAAACAATGGGATGGAACACAATTCGGCTTGGTATTCGGTACTATGGGAATTGCTTCTTTGTTCATGCCAACTTTAACCGGAATTATGGCTGACCGTTGGGTTAACGCCGAAAAGCTATACGGCATTCTTCACATATTGTATGCCTTGGTTTTATTTTATCTTCCACAAGTAACTACTCCTGATAATTTTATTTATGTAATGCTTTTGGCAATGTGTTTTTACATGCCGACGATTGCCTTATCCAATTCTATTTCCTATACTGCTTTAAAAAACAGTAAAGACAGTGATGTTGTGAAAGATTTTCCACCGATTAGGGTTTGGGGAACGATTGGTTTTATTGCCGCCATGTGGTTGACTAATTTGTCAGGAAATAAAGCTACAGCTTATCAGTTTTACATTGCCGGTATTGCGGCTATTTTATTAGGATTGTATGCTTTTACGTTGCCAAAATGTAAGCCGCAACACACTAAAGCGGAAAAATCTTCTTTCGTAGAATCTTTAGGATTGGAAGCGTTTAAATTATTTGGAACTTATAAAATGGCATTGTTTTTTATATTCTCTATGTTTTTGGGTGGCGCTTTGCAATTGACCAATGCTTACGGAGATGTCTTTTTAGATGAGTTTAAAAATGTTCCTGAATATGCCGATTCATTTGTGGTTAAATATTCAACCATCATCATGTCTATTTCTCAAGTTTCGGAGACTTTATTTATTTTAGCCATTCCGTTTTTCTTAAAACGATTCGGAATCAAGCAAGTGATGTTAATCTCGATGTTTGCTTGGGTTTTGCGTTTCGGATTATTCGCTTATGGCAATCCAACTGATGGGTTATGGATGATTATCATGTCATGTATTGTTTACGGAATGGCGTTTGATTTCTTTAATATCTCCGGTTCTTTATTTGTGGAAACTTCTACAGATGCCAAAATTCGTTCGTCAGCCCAAGGATTGTTTATGATGATGACCAATGGTGTTGGTGCGATATTAGGAAGTTTTACTTCAGGATGGGCGATTGAAAAATTCTTTACTCATGATGGTGCTCGAGATTGGCACAGCATCTGGTTGGCTTTTGCAGTCTATTCATTAGTAATTGCTATTGCTTTTGCTGTGTTGTTCAAACACAAACATGACCCGAATGCGGTAGCGAATGTGAGTCATTAAAAAATACAAGCCTTTCAAAATTGAAAGGCTTTTTTATTGATCAATTAATCCAAATCCATGGGGTTTTCCGGATCTACAAATTCATTTTCGTTTTTAGAAATGACGATGGCAGCGACACCGTTTCCAATGAAATTGGTGATGGCTCGCGCTTCGCTCATGAATTTATCGACGCCTAACAGAAAAGCCAAACCTTCTAACGGGATTTTGTGAATTGCCGTTAAGGTCGAAGCTAAAACAATAAAACCACTTCCGGTTACTCCGGCCGCGCCTTTTGACGTAATCATTAGTAATCCGATTATGGTTAGGATTTCCATAAAGCTTAGCTCAACATTGTACAATTGCGCCAGAAAAATAATCGCCATCGAAAGGTAAATCGCGGTTCCGTCCAAGTTAAACGAATAACCCGTTGGCACTACTAATCCAACTACTGATTTACTACAACCCATTTTTTCGAGTTTATTCATTAAATTGGGCAAAGCCGGTTCCGAAGAGGAAGTGCCAAGGACAATCAATAATTCGGCTTTTAAGTATTTGATAAAATCCCAGATACTTATTTTGTAGTAACGAAGAATACTTCCAAGGATGACAAATATAAAAATTGCCATCGTGACATAAACGGTCAGCATCAATTTCCCTAAGGGAATTAAAGTATGCAATCCAAATTTTCCAACGGTATAAGCCATACCGCCAAAAGCACCTAGCGGAGCGAGATACATCACAATTTTTAAAGCTTTGAAAACATATTTTGAAACGATGTATAAAACATCAACCACTTTTTGTCTTTTGCTGTAATAATTTAATAAAATGCCACAAATGATGGCAACGACCAAAACTTGAAGCGTAAAGTTGTTCAGGAAAAACTCGAGCCAATTGAATTCAGCAGACGTGGCGGAAGTATATTTGCTCGCATCCTGAATGTCTAAACCCGATTTGTCAATTTTTCCGGGTTGGATGATATAGGCGGCAACGACACCAATGGCTAAAGCCAAAGTGGTTACGATTTCAAAATAGATTAATGCTTTGATGCCGATACGCCCGACTTTTTTTAAATCGCCTATACCGGCGATTCCTAAAACGATGGTTAAGAAGATGATTGGTCCGATAAAAATTTTGACCAATTGGATAAACGAATCCCCTACGATTTTCATTTCTTGTCCGGTTTGAGGTTGGAAATGACCGAGTAACACACCGAAAACTATAGCGATTAAAACCCAAAACGTAAGATTGGTTGCGATGGTGAATAAGATGGATTCCTTCTTTGGCGTGTCGTTTAGCATAGGTTTTGTAATTGGATTACAAGATACCATTTATTATTATTTAGACCTAACCCGTTTTTAAAACCTGTTAGGTCTTTTTTGTTGCCAAGAATACCAGACCAATCCTCATCTAGCCCTGATTGTAGTGGCACGAAGTAGAACGGAAAGCAGGAATTGCATCACCTGATAATTCCCAAGCCTTTCGCTCCTGAATAAAATACTTTTTTTAAGCAGCTTTTCTGTAGTTAATTGTTTTGTAATTAAGAAATTATGTTTACTTTTGCAGACCTTTTGGCGGAGTAGAGTTTCCATTAGGGTTCAACAATTTATATCTAACACTGTTGTGTTGTCTATCGCATTAAGAAACTCAAGAAGCACAGCATACAAATTTTTTATCAGCATGTCTGAATTAAACAAAGAACAACAAGCGTTTTTAAACGAATTTAACTGGCACAATTACGCAGAAGGAATTGATGCAGTAGATCAGAAAAACTTACAAGAGTTTGAAGATTTAGTAACTAAAACTTTCATTTCTACGGATCAAGAAGAAGTAGTAGAAGGTGTGGTAGTTAGAATCACTGACAGAGACGCCATCGTTGACATTAACGCGAAATCAGAAGGAGTTATCTCTTTAAATGAGTTCCGTTACAACCCGGCTTTAAAAGTGGGTGACAAAGTTGAAGTATTAATTGACGTTCGTGAGGACAAAACAGGTCAATTGGTATTATCACACAGAAAAGCAAGAACTATCAAATCATGGGATAGAGTGATTGCTGCCAATGAAACAGGAGAAATCGTTAACGGTTTCGTAAAATGTAGAACTAAAGGTGGTATGATCGTTGACGTTTTCGGTATCGAAGCGTTTTTACCGGGATCACAAATTGATGTGAAACCAATCCGTGACTATGATGTATACGTAAACAAAATGATGGAATTCAAAGTGGTAAAAATTAACCACGAATTCAAAAACGTTGTTGTTTCACACAAAGCGCTTATCGAAGCTGACATCGAAGTTCAGAAAAAAGAAATCATTGGTCAATTAGAAAAAGGACAAGTATTAGAAGGTGTTGTTAAAAACATTACTTCTTATGGTGTGTTTATTGATTTAGGTGGTGTTGATGGATTAATCCACATTACTGACCTTTCTTGGTCAAGAATCAATCACCCAAGTGAAGTATTGGAATTAGACCAAAAATTAAACGTGGTTATCCTTGATTTCGATGATGAGAAAACAAGAATCCAATTAGGTTTAAAACAATTAAACGCTCATCCATGGGATGCTTTAGACTCTAAATTAACTATTGGAGATAAAGTAAAAGGTAAAGTAGTAGTAATCGCTGATTACGGTGCATTTATCGAAGTGGCTGAAGGCGTTGAAGGTTTAATCCACGTTTCTGAAATGTCTTGGTCAACTCACTTGAGAAGTGCTCAGGATTTCGTTAAAGTTGGTGATGTAGTTGAAGCCGTTATCTTGACTCTTGATAGAGATGATAGAAAAATGTCTTTAGGTATCAAACAAATGACACAAGATCCATGGACAGATATCACGTCTAAATATCCTGTAGGTTCTAAACACACAGGTATCGTTAGAAACTTTACTAACTTCGGTATATTCGTTGAGTTAGAAGAAGGAATCGACGGTTTAGTGTATATCTCTGATTTATCTTGGACTAAGAAAATCAAACATCCATCAGAGTTTGTGAACGTAGGTGATCAATTAGAGGTAGTAGTATTAGAATTAGATGTTGACGGTCGTAAGTTATCTTTAGGTCACAAACAAACTACTGCTAATCCTTGGGACAAACATGAAGATGCTTTCGCTGTTGGAACTATCCACAACGGAACTATCGCTGAGATTGTTGACAAAGGTGCTACTGTAGATTTCGGAGATGATGTTGTTGCGTTTATTCCAACACGTCACTTAGAAAAAGAAGATGGTAAGAAATTGAAAAAAGGTGATGAAGCAGAATTCAAAGTAATTGAGTTCAACAAAGAATTCAAAAGAGTTGTAGCTTCACACACTGCTATTTTCAGAGAAGAAGAAGAGAAAAACGTTAAAGCGGTTGCTGAATCAGTAGCTTCTAATAACAATGCTCCTGCTTCAACTCTTGGAGATAACAATGACATTCTTGCCGGATTAAAAGCAAAAATGGAAAAGAACGAGAAAAAGAAATAATTCTTGTTTTTGAATAATAGAAAGCCTCGAGAAATCGGGGCTTTTTTTGTTTATATGCATCACGTAGAGACGCGATTAATCGCGTCTCTAATTTAATAGAAAATTTCTTGTTTCAAAATGAGATTGCAATACAAAATTTGCAACAACAACTGTTTCAAATTTATTTTAGAAAAAGAAAATGAAACACTTTGGCAGCGTTTTTGTTGGAATCGATAAAAAGGTAAGCCAATGGAAAAGCGCGATAATATTAGGGAGTTGTTAGGTATCACCCAATTGGAGATGGCCATGTTGTTAAAAATTAGCAGAGCTCAGTGGTCTATGTATGAATCCGGTAAAAGGAGTTTGCCAACAGCGGCCTTGATCTTACTCGGCAACATAAAAATGCAACTTATGAATTCGGAAGCCCGAGATTTCAAAGCTTTGCCATCAGTTATTCATCAGGAAAATGAAAAAAGAAAAGTACTGGAAGCTTTGTTAAAAGAAAATCAATACCAGTTATTAACGGTAACCCGAAAAATAGCAGCAAGCAGCAAAAAGTATGAAGCTCATATAAGGATGTTGCAGTTGACAGACTTTTTAGCTTCCTCGCAGGAGATTACTGAACCAATGATAAACACCTTAAAGGCAATAGAAACAACAGCCAAAAAAGGGATAGATAAAACCGGATTGCCTTTATTAAAGTTCCGGATACATCAGGCTATTTTGGAAAAGGAAGCATTAGTGCTCAAAGCTGCTTTGGATGAAATATAATTTTAAATAACACGAAATTGGAACCCTTGATTTTTTATTTAAAATGGGTTTTCACTCAGAGCATTTTTATCATTAAACTCCTGAATCATTAGTATTCTTCCATAATAAGGATCGTTGAAAAATATTCTTCCGGTGCAATGGGTGTTTTTTGATTTGGGTTTGTATTTTATACTCCATACCATATTTTGCGGGTTTGACAAATATTGTAGGTATTCATCGCCATCAGATATTTCATCAATATTTACCTGAAAGTTGTTATGAGTGTAGATACTCAGCGAGACTGAATCATTTTCATTTTTTTTGACAATCTTAAAATAATTACTGCCAAGAACACAATGCGTTGATTGTCTTAATGAGGCTATTACTCTTTTTCTATGGACCACGTTTAGCAAATTGACATACAAGTTGTTTTTAAGAACCTCCAAATCATCTGATTGGATAGCTTTTATCTTTTCGTCAATCTTTAGTTCATAGCCAAGCCCTTTTATCGTTTCAAAAGTATGGTCGTAATTAGCTATTGATTTTAGCTTATTAATTGCGGCAAAACTGCTGTCAATCGTTTGATAATATTCTTCATCAAAATGAGCCGGATCATCTTCTCTCTGCTGTTCTAATTCAAGTTTGTATTCTTCTAACTGAACGCTATAATACTTATTGTTTTGTACAAGCAAATCTTGTATTGTTTTTTCTTTAGTATCATCACAACCAACAACAATAAGTAATATGAAAACCGCAATTATATTTTTCATAAGGAAAGGATTAAAGTTTAAATGTATAAAAAATGCCCGAATTTCTTCGAGCATTTCTATTTATATGTAACACGTAGAGACGCGATTAATCGCGTCTCTACGATTAATCACGTCTCTACGAATAATCACGTCTCTACGAATAATCACGTCTCTACAATTAATCACGTCTCTACGAATAATATTTATCTCAAACTCGCACCCAATTCATTTTCCATATTCTTCTGCAACTTGTTCATGATTTTGTCAATTTGCTCGTCGGTTAAGGTTTTGGAATTGTCTTGTAAAGTGAAACTCACCGCATATGATTTTTTGCCTTCCGGTAGGTTTTTACCTTGGTAAACATCGAATAAATTAATGTCTTTTAAAAGTGATTTCTCTGTTTGACGCGCAATGTTATAAATCGCATCAAAAGCTACTGATTCGTCTACTAAAAGCGCTAAATCTCTGCGTACTTCAGGATATTTCGGAATGTCAGTAAATTTAATTTTGCTGCCGATAAGTTTTAAAATTAAGTTCCAATTGAAATCAGCAAAGAACACTTCTTGTTTGATATCAAAATGTTTCAAAATCGATTTCTTTACTGTACCAAATTCCACCAAAGTATCATTACCCGAAGCGATTGCCAAGCCTTCAGCAAATACATCAGAGGTTACCGGTTTGTTTTGTACTTTGGTAATGCCCAATCGGTCTAAAACTGAAGTAACATAACCTTTGAATAAAAAGAAATCCGAAGGTTTTTGAGCATTGGTCCAACTTTCTTCATTTCGGTTTCCTGAAACGAATAACGTCAAGTGCTTTGGTTCGTTATAGCCGTTAAGTTCTTTATGATAAGTTTTCCCTAATTCGAATAATTTCAAATCACCATTTCTGCGGTTAATGTTATACGAAACAGCTTCTAAACCCGAGAATAACATCGACTGACGCATCGCCGACAAGTCATTGCTCAACGGATTCAACATCATTACGTTGTACTCTTCTTTCAGCATTTCGGACAAACCAACATAATCCGGCGTAGTCAAGGAATTCGCCATCATTTCGTGGAAACCTAGACCGTTCAACTGTGCGGCGATGATATTCTGTACTTTATAATCTTCTGTTCGTGCCGAATTGGAAACCGTAGCATTCAACTTTTTGGTAAAATTGATGTTATTGTAACCATAAACACGTAGAATTTCCTCAATTACATCGACTTCACGTTGCACATCCACACGGTAAGACGGAATAATTAATCCCAAACCGGCATCGGAAACGCTGTTGACTTTGATGTCCAATGATGCCAAGATTTTCTTGATGGTTTCTTTAGGTAATTCTTGCCCAATTAATTTTGACGTTTTATCAAAATTTAAAAGAACCGGGAAGTCTTCAATCTTTTTTGGGTAAAAATCTACAATGTCCGAAGTGATTTCGCCACCGGCTACTTCTTTAATCAAAAGTGCGGCACGTTTCAATGCAAATTCGGTAATATTCGGGTCGATTCCTCTTTCAAAACGGAAAGAAGCATCGGTATTCAAAGCATGTCTTTTTGCTGATTTACGAATAGAAACCGGATTGAAATAGGCGCTTTCCAAGAAAATAGAATTGGTAGTCTCTGAAACGCCTGACCCTTTTCCTCCAAAAACTCCGGCGATGCACAATGGTCCTTTTTCGTCACAAATCATCAAATCTTCTTCGTGTAACGTTCTTTCAACGTCGTCTAAAGTGGTAAATTTTGTGCCGGCAACCGCAGTTTGCACCACAATTTTTCCATTGATTTTCGCAGCATCAAAAGCGTGAAGCGGTTGACCTAAATCGTGTAAAATATAATTGGTAACGTCAACGATGTTATTTTTTGGTGTAAGTCCAATCGCTTTCAAACGATTTTGCAACCATTCCGGTGAAGGTTTTACGGTCAAGCCTGAAAGCGTAACACCGCAATATCTTGGTGCCAACTTGCTGTCTTTAACATCAACGTCTATTTTTAAAGTTCGTTTGTCAATTCTGAAAGTACTTACCGAAGGTGTAATCAACTCGATGTTGCTGTTTTTTTGTAACAGACTGGCACGCAAATCACGCGCTACGCCATAATGTGACATCGCATCGGCACGGTTGGGTGTTAAACCAATTTCGAACACTTCGTCATTTTCTATATTGAATACTTTGGCACAAGGCGTTCCCGGTTTTAAATTGGCGTCCAAAACCATAATCCCGTCATGACTTGTTCCTAAACCAAGTTCGTCTTCGGCACAAATCATTCCGTGACTTTCTTGTCCGCGGATTTTTCCTTTTTTGATTTCAAATTCAACGCCTGCTGCGTCAAACAATTTGGTTCCGATAGTCGCTACCGGTACTTTTTGACCAGCCGCTACATTCGCAGCACCGCATACAATTTGCACCGGAGAACCTTCGCCTAAATCAACGGTAGTAATTTTTAATCGGTCAGCATCGGGATGTTTTTCGCAAGTCAGGACGTGACCAACGACAACGCCTTCTAATCCGCCGCGAACCGATTGGTATTTTTCAACCACTTCCACTTCCAAACCTAAATCGGTTAAGATGGCTGCGGTTTCTTCTGATTTTAAATCTATTTTAATGAATTGTTTTAACCAATTGTAAGAGATTCTCATGTATTGTACTTTAAGGGTGCAAATATAGTTATTGCTGATGAGAGATAAAACAAAATTGTGTCGTTTATCGATGATTGTTGGGTAATATTTTCAATTAGAAGCATCGCATTTTCTTATTTAAGAAAACCTCCTCCCGCTATCCGCGCTACACGGTAGCTAGCTCCACACGAGCGAAGCGACTGCCGAAGGAATCGGGGCTAATGAAAACGTTTGGCTTTTCAAAATAAATCGCAATTGAAACATACAATGGTTACAGTATTTCTTCTATGTGTCGTTTGATGTTTTCCGCGATTTTACCCGTTGGTAAGTCGTTGGCATCAGTACCAAAAGGATCTTCAATTTCTTCGGCAATTAACTCTAAACTTGCTAAAACATAAAAAATAAAAACCACGACAGGAATCACATAATAACCCAAACTAAATACGTAACCAAAAGGTAATGTCATTACGTAAAAGAAAATAAACTTCTTGATAAAAGCGCTGTAAGAGTAGGGAATAGGCGTGTTTTTGATACGTTCACAAGCACCGCAAACATCAGTAAACGATTGTAACTCGGAGTTCAAAATAATCAATTGGTCACCGGAAATTTTACCCGATTGGTGTAAGTCGTGTATCTTTTTAAACAATACTTGTGCTACTTGATTCGGTTTGTGCTTTTCGTGATTGATTTTTAATTCAACATCTTCAAAAAGAATTTGGCCGACTTCTTCATTACTCAAATGTTTGGATAAAATGGAAGCATAAGTCGGAATCAAAAAGCGCAAGTACCTTTTATCGTGCTCGTCGTTCAACATAGCCGAAAGTTTGATGGCTAAGTTTCGACTGTTGTTTACCAATGAACCCCAAAGTTTTCGGCCTTCCCACCAACGGTCGTAAGCAGTATTCGTGCGATAAGCCAATAATAAAGAAATTACAAAACCTAACATGCCATGCATGATGGAGATGTTTTTGACATGACTTTCTTGGGACAATTTCCAATATTCGACTTCCAAATAGCAAATTCCGGCAGAATACAATCCAATGAAAATCATCATCGGAAATAATTGTCGGAAAGTATCGGCTTTGTGGAATCTGAAAATAAAAGTAATCCAGTCTTTTGGGTTGTATTTTACCATTTTGATATCGAAATTTGAGACCAAAAATACATTAAAAACTCAAACTTCCTGCTAATTCTTTTAAGGTGATTTCGTGAATTTTAGTCAAATACATCGCATTGCTGTAACGTACTTTGGCATCCAAAAAATTCTGTTGGGCTGTTCTGAATTCGATAGGCGTAATGGTTCCGATTTTGAATTTAGACAACGTAATGTCTAAGTTTTGCTCGGCTATCTCTAAGTTTTTGGCTTCTACTTTGCTAAGTTCTAAATTGGTTTCATAACTCGCAAACGCCGAATTCAATTGACTTTCCAAACTTCTTTTTTGTTGTTCCAACGTAACGTTGGCGCTTTCCAATTGTACTTTGGCAATTTTTTCATTTCGGTTTTGGAGGCTACCATTGAAGATAGGAACCGAAGCATTGATGCCGTAAACCAAACCTCTACCCGAAGATTGCGTAACAAAACCCAACGAAGCTTCCGAACGCGTAAAATTGTAACCTGAAGTAATCCTAACTGTCGGATAACGACCGGCTTTGACTTGCTTGAGTTGTTGTTCTGCGATATTTTTGTTCAATAGTTGCGCTTGTAGTTGTGGGTTTTGTTGGTCAGCAGATGACTTGAGTTCGTCATATTTGAGTTGCTCATCAACAGTAATTTCATCGGTTACTATGAAATCGGTTTGTACATCGCGGGCTAGAATTTCATTCAAACGAATTTTAGCAGTTTTGATTAATTCAATTTGCTTGAGACGTAAGCTTTTGTCAGCATTGAGGTCAACTTGTGCGTTTAGGACTTCTAATTTTGCCGCTTTACCAATGCTGTAACGGTTTTGAGCCGTATTCACTCTTTCTTCTGAAATCACAATTGCAGTATCAATCGCAGCCAATTGTTGTTGCTGTTGTACCAAGTCGAAATAGTTTAGATACACATCACTGATTCTGGTCAGGATAGCCAATTTCAATTCGGCTTCGCCTTGCTTTTGTAAAATGTTCAATTGCTCTTTTCGAGCAAACATTCTCATGCCGTCAAAAACCGTCCAATCTAAGCCAATACCATAAGTTAAATTTAAATTTCGAGCACCATCCAAAGTTCTCTCCGAACCATCAGATTGGGTTTGTGTGGTATTTAAAATACTGTTGTTGTTTACCACAGTGGCGCTAACGGTAGGCAACATTCCGGCATTTCCGATGGTATTGTTGAGTTCGTCAATTTTTAAGTCGTTTTTGGACAACTTAATTTCATAGTTGTTTTCCAAAGCTATTTTAACGGCATCTTCCAGTTTTAATAACTCTTGTGATTGTATTTTTGGCACAAAAACCAACAACAATAAGATGATATATAATGAATTGAATTTCATAGTTTTTACTTTTAACTTGCGTTCTGTTGGGCTTTCAGCCTCGAGTCTAAAGCTTCTAAATTGTCAAATTCCGGTCGGTGTTTCTTTGCTTTCGACCACATTAAATAGAACGCCGGAATTACGAATAAAGTCAGAATCAAGGAGAAAACAGTTCCGCCAACAATCACAACACCCATTCCAATTCTACTCGTTGAAGCGGCACCAAGAGATAAAGCAATTGGTAACGCGCCTAAAGCAATAGCTAAACTAGTCATCAAAATAGGACGCAAACGCGCTTCAGAAGCTTGAATAATAGCATCGTATTTAGGCAAACCTTGTTCTCGCAATTTATTGGCAAATTCGACGATCAGAATTCCGTTCTTCGTGACGAGTCCAATTAACATTACAGTTCCGATTTGGCTAAAGATATTCCAAGTTTGGCCAAACAACCAAAGTGATAACAATGCTCCTGCAACCGCCATTGGCACCGTTAAAATAATAATAAACGGATCGATAAAGCTCTCGAATTGCGCTGCCAAAATCAAATAAATTAACAATAAGGCTAACCCAAAAGCAAATAAGGTATTCGAACTACTTTCTACAAAGTCACGAGATTCTCCGCCTAAGTCGGTTGTAAAACTATTATCTAAGACTTTGGCTTTGATTTCATCCATCGCTTCAATTCCGTCAACCATACTTTTTCCCGGTGCTAAACCTGCGGAAACGGTTGCTGACATATAGCGATTGTTATGATACAATTGCGGTGGATTACTTTGTTCATCGACTTTTACGACATTGTCTAACTGAATCAATTCGCCTAAATTATTTTTGACAAACATTGAAGTTAAATCCAACGGTTCATCTCGGTCTTTTTCGTCAAATTGTCCAATGACTTGGTATTGTTTACCGTTTCTCATAAAGTAACCAAAACGTTGTCCACTTAACGATAATTGCAATGTTTGCGCCACATCCAAAACGGAAATGCCTAAACTTTCTGCTTTTTCTCTGTCGATAGTTACATTGATTTCGGGTTTATTGAATTTCAGGTTTACATCTACATTGGAGAAAGTCTCATTTTTATTGGCTTCTTCCATAAACAGCGGAATCTTTTCACGCAATTGTTCAAAGTTGGGCGCCTGAATAATATATTGTATAGGCAAACCGCCACGACGGTTTACAGAAATGGTAGGTTGTTCTGAAACGGTTACTTTGGCTTGGGAATATTTTTTAGTCCATTTGGTGAAATCATCGGCAATTTCTTTTTGCGAACGCTCACGATCTTCAGGATCATTTAGTGCTAATCGAACTCTTCCTGCATTTACTGAGGAAGACAAGAAACCGGGAGAAGTAATGACTAAGGCTATTTTTTTCTCAGGAATACTGTCGTTGATTAAGTTGGACATATCCTGCATAAAACGATCGGTGTAATCATAAGTTGATCCTTCCGGTGTGGTTACACCGACAACGACCAGATTTCGGTCATCATAAGGTGCGGTTTCTTTTGGTAAAATAGAAAAGAATAGCGCAATGAGTCCAAGACAGACAATTACAATGGGAAAGCTCAACCATTTTTTTTGCATAAAGCTTTCCAAAGCCGAGGCATATCCTTTGTTTAAACCTTCAAAATAAGGTTCGGTAAAAGTGTAGAACTTGGTTTTCTTTTGTTCGCCGCCTTTCATCAAATACGCGTTCAACATTGGCGTAAGCGTTAACGAAACAAAAGCAGAAATTAACACTGCTGCGCCAATGACGACGCCAAACTCTCGGAACAATCGACCGACAAAACCTTCTAAGAAGATGATTGGTAAAAATACGGCCGCTAAAGTGATGGAAATAGAAATCACCGCAAAGAAAATCTCATTCGAGCCTTTGATTGCTGCTTCTATGGGCGACATGCCTTCTTCGACTTTTTTAAAGATATTTTCGGTGACTACAATTCCGTCGTCAACCACTAATCCGGTAGCTAAAACGATGGCTAATAAGGTTAACACATTTATCGAAAAACCACACAAATACATGATGAAAAAAGTAGCAATCAAGGAAACCGGAATATCAATTAACGGACGGAAAGCGATGGACCAATCACGGAAAAATAAAAAGATTATCAAGATTACCAAAATGATAGAAATCAAAAGGGTTTCGGCTACTTCAATAACAGATTTTTTGATAAATAGCGTATTGTCTAAAGCAACATTAATTTGAATGTCTTTAGGCAAATCTTTTTTGAAAAGGTCGAATTGTTTGTAAAATTCTTCAGCTATATCTAAGTAATTGGTTCCCGGTTGCGGAATAACGGCCAAAGCAACCATCGGTTGGTCGTTGGCTTTCAGCTGGGTTTCAATATTCTCCGGACCTAATTCGGCTCGACCAATGTCACTCAAACGAACAGTTTTATCTCCATTGGCAATAATAATGATATTGTTGAATTCGGTTTCATTCGACAAGTTCCCCATGGTTTTAACCATCAACTCGGTGTTGGCACCGGTTAATTTTCCCGAGGGTAATTCGACATTTTGTTTTTCCAAAGCGGCTCTGACTTCCGAAACGGTAATGCCGTAAGAACTCAATTTTACAGGATCAATCCAAATGCGCATTGAGTATCTTTTTTGTCCCCAAATTTGAACGCTACTCACACCGGGAATCGTTTGCAAACGTTCGGCGATTACATTTTCGGCATAATCGCTCAATTCCAATACGTTTTTGGTATCGCTTTGAACCGTCATTGAAATAATCGCTTCAGAATCGGCATCTGCCTTAGAAACTACCGGCGGCGCATCAATATCTTGCGGCAAACTTCTAATCGCTTGCGATACTTTATCACGAACATCATTGGCCGCTTCTTCCAGGTTTTTCTCTAACTTAAATTCGATGGTGATATTACTGGAACCTTGGTTACTCGAAGAAGTGATATTTCGAATTCCGTCGATGGAATTGATGGCTTTTTCTAAAGGTTCGGTGATTTGCGATTCGATAATTTCGGCATTCGCACCGGTGTAATTGGTACGTACCGAAATTTGCGCCGGATCAATTGAAGGAAATTCTCTTACGCCCAAATAGCTGTAACCGATAATTCCGAAAAGAACAATGGTCAGGTTAATTACAATCGTAAAAACCGGTCGTTTGATACTTAAAGTGGATAAACTCATAATTATTTAAGTTTTACTTTAATGTCTGCTTCCTCTTTTAAGGACATTACACCGGAAGTCAGTACCGTATCACCGATTTTCAGCCCTGAAGTAACAACAACATCTTTATCGGTTCGGGTTAAGGTTGTAATTTTTATTTCTTTCGCCTTACCGTTGTTGGCAATAAACACTTTTTTACCATCTTGAATCGGAACAATCGCTTCCGTTGGAATGATGATAGCATCTTTGATGTTTTTTAAAGGCAATTCGATATTCGCAAAAGTTCCGGGCAATAATTTTCCGTTAGAATTGTCTGTCAATGCTCTGATTTGCAATGTTCTTGTAGTGGCTTCAATGGCAGGTTCCAAAGCGTAAATCTTGGCAGTGAATTTGTCGGTTACATTTGGCACCGTGAAAGTGATTACAGCATTTTTATTGATTTCTGTAGCGTATTTTTCAGGAATAGAGAACGTGATTTTTAATGGATTAGTACTAACTAATTTGGCTATCAAAGTCGCCGGCGTGACATAAGTTCCCGGAGAAATACTTCTCAAACCAATCTTTCCGGAAAATGGTGCTCTTACCGTGGTTTTACCAATTTGTGCTTGTATCAATTGGGTTTGTGCTTTAGCGGTTCTGAAATCGGCACTGGCGATGTCGTATTCTTCTTGGCTGATGGCTTCTTTTTGTAGCAGTAATTTGGCTCTTCGTTCGTTTTCTGAAGACAAACTTTCTCTGGTTTTGGCTTGAGCCAATTGCGCTCTGAGTTCTATATCATTGACTTTAAATAAGACTTGCCCTTTGCTGACATTGCTGCCTTCTGTGAAAGAAATGGTTTCTACAATTCCGGAAACTTCACTTCTGATTTCAATTTGCTCATTGGCTTCAATAGAACCGGAAAGCGAAATGGTATTGGAAAAATCTTGACCTTTAACAACAAACGCACTAACCCCAATAGGCGGTTTTTTATCATTTTTGTCTTTTCCTTTTTCGGCTTTGTTCTTGGTGATTCTGTATACAATCATTCCTCCGAGAGCAATGACTAAAATGGCGATGACAATATTTTTTACTTTCATTGAAATTCTTCGTCTTAATTAGATGATAGTTGTTCATGCAAATCTAATTCTTACCAATGAAAACGGCGGTACACTTAGTTTTTATTTAACACTTGTAGGTACAAATATCTTTAACTGATATAATTCCAGATATTTTTCTTTTTAGTGAGTTCAATAAAGACCGCTCGAAGACTTTGGTGTTCGGGTAAAGTCATTGAAGCATCTTTTTTCAGAAGTTTTAAGGCTTCGTGTCGTGCCAAAAGCAAAATGTCTTTGTCTTTGACCAAATCGGCAATTTGCAAATTCAACACACCACTTTGTTGTTTGCCCATAATATCGCCCGGACCGCGGAGTTTTAAATCGACTTCGGCAATTTCAAAACCATCGTTGGTTTTTACCATAGTCTCTAAGCGAATTTTACTATCGCTCGACAATTTGAAAGAAGTCATTAAAATGCAATAACTTTGTTCGGCACCACGACCAACGCGACCGCGAAGCTGATGTAATTGTGACAAGCCAAAACGTTCGGCGCTTTCAATAATCATGACACTGGCATTCGGAATATTGACCCCAACTTCAATCACAGTAGTCGCCACCATAATATTGGTTTTGCCTTCTGCGAAGCGTTTCATTTCGGCATCTTTATCAGCAGGTTTCATTTTGCCGTGAACGATGGAAATACTGTATTGTGGTAAAGGAAAATCTCTCGAAATGCTTTCGTAGCCATCCATCAAATCTTTGTAATCCATTGTTTCACTTTCTTTAATCAAAGGATAAACGATGTAGATTTGGCGGCCTTTTGCAATTTCGTCTTTAATAAACTTCCACACTTTCAAACGGTTGCTGTCATATCGATGTACGGTTTGGATTGGTTTTCTTCCCGGTGGCAATTCGTCGATGACAGAAATATCCAAATCGCCATACAAACTCATCGCCAGTGTTCTCGGAATAGGCGTAGCAGTCATCACCAAAACATGTGGTGGAATGTCGTTTTTTTGCCAAAGTTTGGAACGTTGTTCTACTCCAAAACGATGTTGCTCGTCAATAATCGCCAAACCCAAATTATTAAATTTTACTTTGTCTTCGAGTAAAGCGTGAGTTCCAATAAGTATATGAAGACTACCATTTTCCAACGCTTCGTGAATGATTTTCCGTTCCGCAGTTTTGGTTGAACCGGTGAGTATTTTGATATTGATGTTAAGATCTTTAGCCAATTCGGTTAAGCCGTTGTAATGTTGGTTGGCCAAAATTTCCGTTGGCGCCATCAAGCAACTTTGGAAACCATTATCCAACGCAATCAACATCGCCATTAAAGCAACAATCGTTTTTCCCGAACCAACATCGCCTTGTAATAATCGGTTCATTTGTGCATTTGTGCCCATGTCGTTTCGAATTTCTTTAAGCACTTTTTTCTGCGCATTCGTCAACTCAAACGGCAAATGGTTTTGGTAGAAATTATTGAAATTGTCACCAACAATCGTAAACGGATGTCCTTTAATCTTATGCTTGCGAACCAGGTTTTTGGTAATCAATTGCAATTGGATAAAAAACAATTCTTCAAATTTCAATCGGAATTGCGCTTTCGCCAAAAGTTCGGGACTTTTAGGGAAATGAATGTTGAATAACGCTGCGTTTTTCGGAATCAACTTTAGTTCCTCGATTAAATATTGCGGTAGCGTTTCTGAAAATTGGGCTTGGGTTTCCAAAAAAACTTGTTGCATCATTTTATTCACCACGCGATTGGAAATGCCGCGATTGGTCAAAGTTTCGGTTGATGGATAAACCGGTTGCATCGCCGAACGCAAACTTTGTTCGTGTTCGTTGAGCAGTTCCATTTCCGGATGCGCCATGCTGTATTGACCGTTGAAATTGGTTACTTTTCCAAAAATGACATAAGGTGTATTGAGTTTTAACGTATCGCGAATCCATTTGTGACCTTGGAACCAGTTGAGTTCCATTTGACCGGTTTCGTCTACGAAAGAAGCGACTAATCTTTTTTTGGCTTTGCCAAATTCGACGGTTTTAATATTGATAATTTTGCCAATGATTTGTACTTCAGCCGGATTGTTATTCAGTTCGTTAATCTTGTAATAACGCGTTCTGTCAATGTAACGATTCGGGTAAAAATTAAGTAAATCTTCATAGCGGTGAATGCCAATTTCCTTGCGCAACAATTCTCCGCGTTGCGGACCAACGCCTTTGAGGTATTCGATGGGAGTTTGCAGAAGATTATTCATGAAATACTATAGAAGACACTTAAAAAGTATGTACATGCGAATATAGTTTATTTTTTTAGCTTAAATTTCATTTTATATTGATTTGAAATTCTATATTTATTTTTTTTCTGACTTACTATTTTTATGACTAAATACATCTCCGGATTAAATGGTATTAGGGCAATAGCTGTTCTTATGGTAATTATTTGGCATAGATTTCCTGAGGGTCATTTTATGAAAATGATACCTGTTGGCCCTTTTGGGGTTAATATTTTTTTTGTTTTAAGTGGATACTTGATTTCTAGGATTTTATTTGAAGGGGTGTTAAAAATTAAAGCAAAAACGGCAACAAGCTACCAACTTATTAAAAGTTTTGTGATAAGGCGTAGTCTAAGAATATTTCCAATCTATTATATAGTGCTGTTTTTAATGTATTTCACAGATGGGATTATCGGCAATAGTTTTCGGGATAATTTTGCTTGGTATTTCTTTTATGCCAGCAATTATCTAATTTATAATGAAGGAAGATGGTTTGGCTGTTTGGCGCATTTATGGTCACTGGCTGTTGAAGAACAGTTTTATTTGGTTTGGCCCTTTTTGGTATTGGTGTTTTTCAGAAATAGAATTTTAGGACTTTTATTGACAGCCATTTTGGTTGGAACTTTGGCTCCGTTATTTATGGATGGAATTACTTATGTGTTGACCGTTTCGTGTATTAATGCTTTTGGAATTGGCGCCTTATTGGCTTACGTAGAAGTCATTAAACCACAATGGAAATCGGTTTTTATTAAAATAGTATCGGTGCTCGCTGTTGTTTCGGTGATTTTTATTTTTGTGCACTATTTTGTTTACGAGTTCTCAATATTTTTTGACCGCTTTTTGGTGTCTTGTATTGCAGTGGCTATTATTGCCTATTGTCGTTACCATCAAGATAGTTTTTTAGTTACTAAAATTCTTGAAAACAAAATGTTAAGTTTTATTGGTTTAATCAGTTATGGAGTATATTTATATCACAATATAGTACCAAGATACTGGATTGTTGTACTGAATCGATTAGACGTGAAAACGCCTTCAACTTTGGGTAATTTTTCTTATTTAGAATTTTTTATTCAAACTGCTTTCGTTATTTTTATCAGCTATTTGTCTTGGGTTATCATTGAAAAACCCATCTTAAAATGGAAAGATAAATTAACCTAGTTCAAATCGAAACCCTATCGCTATGAAATACTTTTTCTTTCTCTTTTCCTTTATTTCTTTTGCCCAACAAACCCCAAAAGTGGATTTTATCAAATGCAATGCTTCCGTATATCCGGAAATGGAAACTAAAAAAGTGGATGGCGTTGTTACCTATGAATTCAAAGTGATTTCGGCTATTGATTCGATTAGAATTGATGCTGTGAATATGACTTTTAGCACAGTTGAAATTAATGGAAAATCGGTAAAATTTAAAAATAACAACAAAGAGTTAGTGCTGTTCGAAGGTTTTGTAAAAGGCAAAAACAAACTCAAATTTATTTACCAAGCTTTTCCCAAGCAAACCATGTATTTTAATGTCGGAAGCAACCAAATTTGGACACAAGGACAAGGCAAATATACCAGTCATTGGTTGCCGAGTTTTGATGATGTTAATGAGAAATTGGTTTTTAATTTGAATGTTACCTATGATGAGAATTATAATGTATTGGTGAATGGCATTTTAAAGGAAACTTTTCCGGATAAAGACAAAAAAATATGGCTTTACGAAATGCAAAAACCAATGAGTTCCTATTTATTGGCAATGGTCATCGGTGATTTCAGAAATAAAGTCATTGCTTCCAAATCGGGTATTCCGTTGCAGTTTTTTATCCAGCCGAAAGACACAGCCAAGTTTGAGTCAACTTATCGCCATTCGAAGAAAATGTTTGATTATTTGGAGAAAGAAATTGGTTTTAAATATCCTTGGCAAATCTACAAGCAAATCCCGGTAGAAGATTTTCTTTACGCGGGAATGGAGAATACAAGTTGTACCATTTTTGCGCAAGATTTCGTCGTAGATGATATTGGTTTCAACGATAGAAATTATGTGAATGTCAACGCACATGAGTTGGCACACCAGTGGTTTGGCGATTTGGTTACGGCAAAATCAGGGAAAGACCATTGGTTGCAAGAAGGTTTTGCGACTTATTATGCTTTGTTGGCAGAACGCGAAGTTTTTGGCGATGATTATTTTTACCATCAATTGTATCGAACTTCCTTGCAATTGAAAAATGCTGCTAAAACCGATACGATTCCGGTGATGAATGAGAAAGCAAGTTCGTTGTCATTTTACCAAAAAGGCGCTTGGGCTTTGCATGTTATTCGCGAAGCTATCGGTCCGAAGTTGTTTCAAAAAGCAGTGAAAACCTATTTGAAAAAGCACCAATTTAAAAATGTAGAAACGGATGATTTCTTAGCCGAAATAAAGAAAGCAGCTCCGGCATTTGACACAGAAGAGTTCAAAAAAGTTTGGCTGGAAGATTATCATTTTCAAACCGATGAAGCCAATGTATTGTTGAGGAAAAATGCTTTTATGCGAACGCTTTTTGAAACCCAACAATTGCGTAAAAAATCTTTGGCAGAAAACAGACAAAAATTCTCGACGTTATTAGAAACCGATGTTTTTTATCCGGTGAAAACGGAGATTTTGTACCAATTAGCAGCCGTTTCATTTGAAGATAAAGCAGCGTTTTTGACTTTGGCTATGCAAACTAATAATGTTAAAGTTCGCCAAGCTGTGGCAGAATTTACTACTGAAATTCCTATAGCGTTTAAATTGCAATACGAGTCATTATTAGACGATGCTTCTTATGAAACCAAAGAAATTGCTTTTATGAATTTATGGAAAAATTTTCCGGAAAGTCGAGCAACTTATTTGGCGAAAGCCCAAAACTGGATAGGCGGAAACGACAAGAGTTTGCGAATACTGTTTTTGACATTCTCGATTTTATCTGATGAAAAAGAAAGTGCTGAAAAAACAAGTTATTATAATGAATTAGTCGATTATACTTCGGCCAAATATGAAAGTTCAGTACGCCAAAATGCTATCAGCAATATGTTGTCCATAAATATTAAAGATACAGCAGTTTTAAAAAGCTTGGTCAATGCGACAACGCATCACAAATGGCAGTTCAGCAAGTTTGGACGTGATAAGATTCGGCAGTTAATGAAAGATGAAACTATTCGTGGATTGTTTGAGTCGTTATTGCCAACATTACCCGAAACCGATAAAAGCCAATTGCAAAAACTGTTAAACGAAAAACCATGAGAGCCTTAGTGATTTCGGGTGGTGGAAGTAAAGGTGCATTTGCAGGCGGCGTTGCGCAATATTTAATGCAGGAAAACGGTTGTGAATATGATATTCTAATTGGCAGTTCGACCGGAAGTTTGTTGATTCCGCATTTGGCTTTAGGTGAAGTCGATAAGATTTACAATATCTATTCTAATGTCAATATGCGCAGTATTTTTGACATCAGTCCGTTTGTAGTCAAAAACAAAAATACGCCCAATGAAATGGTTTCCATCAACCACTGGAACGTTTTGAAACAGTTTTTAAAAGGCAGAAGAACTTTTGGTGAAAGCCATAAACTTTTGGAATATATTAAAGAAAATTTCACTAGAGAAGAGTTTGTTTTACTTAAATCAACAGCCTGTGAAGTAGTGGTTACTGTGACCAATCTTTCCAAAAATGAAGTCGAATACAAATCGATTAAGGATTACGATTACGATGAGTTTTGCGAATGGATTTGGATTTCCTGTAATTACATTCCGTTCATGAGCTTGGTGACCAAAAACGGATATGAATATGGCGATGGCGGATTTTCGAGTTTGGTTCCGATTCGGGAAGCTATTAACCGCGGTGCCACTGAAGTCGATGTTGTAATCTTAGAGACCGAAGTCCAAGTTCGTACCAAAAAAATTGGCAGAAATCCTTTTTCCTTGATGATTGATTTGTTTCAAACGCTTTTGACACAAGTAGAAAAGCACGACATTACCATTGGAAAACTGGCGGCCAAAAATAAAGAGGCCAAACTCAATTTATACTATACACCAACACAACTCACGGACAACGCTTTGATTTTTAACAAAGACAAGATGAAGGGTTGGTGGCACAAAGGCTATCAATACGCTAAAAATAAGAGCGAATTGATGAGTGATAATTTGCAGTAACACATTTCTGTTGAAAATAATCTTACTTTTAAATCGTTTTTTTGTAACTATTTTATTATTTTTATTTAATAAATAGTAAGATATGTTGGTAAAAGTCTTTGGAAGTGCCGTCTTTGGTGTTGAAGCAACCACTATAACGGTGGAAGTCAATATTGATAAAGGTGTTGGTTATCATTTGGTTGGTTTGCCTGATAACGCTATCAAAGAAAGCAGTTATCGCATTGCCGCTGCACTAAAAAACAACGGTTATAGTTTACCGGTAAAGAAAATCATTATCAATATGGCACCAGCCGATTTACGGAAAGAGGGTTCGGCATACGACTTGACTTTGGCCATCGGTATTTTGGCAGCGACCAACCAAATCAAAGCAGATGAAGTTGATCAATACGTCATTATGGGTGAATTGTCGCTTGATGGCGGTTTACAACCGATAAAAGGTGCTTTGTCTATTGCAATTAAAGCCAAAGAAGAAGGATTTAGAGGTTTTTTTCTACCGATACAAAATGTAAAAGAAGCGGCAATCGTTACTGGTTTAGATGTTTACGGAGTGGAAAATGTATTGCAAGTCATTGATTTTTTTGAAGGCAAAGGAACTATTGAGCCGACAATTATTAATACACATGACGAATTCAACAAAACTTTAGATTTCCCGGAATTTGATTTTTCTGATGTGAAAGGGCAAGAAAGCATCAAACGGTGTATGGAAATTGCGGCAGCAGGTGGTCATAACATTATTTTGATTGGTCCGCCGGGTTCAGGAAAAACGATGTTGGCCAAAAGATTACCGAGCATTTTACCGCCAATGACAATAAAAGAAGCTTTGGAAACTACCAAAATCCACAGCGTTGCCGGTAAAATAAAAGATGCCGGATTGATGAACCAAAGACCTTTCCGGAGTCCGCATCACACGGCAAGCTCGGTTTCTTTGGTTGGCGGCGGCAGTTACCCGCAACCGGGCGAAATTTCCTTAGCACACAATGGTGTTTTATTTTTGGATGAATTGCCGGAATTCAAACGAGAAGTTTTGGAAGTCATGCGCCAACCTTTAGAAGACCGTGAAGTGACGATTTCGAGAGCCAAATTTACGATTACTTATCCATCATCATTTATGTTGGTAGCGAGTATGAATCCGAGTCCGGGCGGTTATTTCAATGATCCCGATGCGCCTGTTAGTTCGTCACCAGCGGAAATGCAACGGTATTTAAGCAAGATTTCCGGACCATTGTTAGATAGAATTGACATTCACATTGAAGTCACACCGGTGCCTTTTGAAAAACTTACGGAAACGCGACCGGCTGAAAGTAGTGTGTTGATTCGGGAGCGTGTGACGAAAGCCAGAGAAATTCAATCACAACGTTTTGTGGCATTGGACAACATTCATTACAATGCGCAAATGACCACGAAGCAAATTAGAACTTGGTGTGTTTTGGATGCCGTTTCGTTACAGCTTTTGAAAACTGCGATGGAAAGATTGAATTTTTCCGCCAGAGCGTATGACAGAATCCTAAAAGTAGCGCGAACGATAGCCGATTTGGAGCAGGCTGAAGTTGTTAGTTCCAATCATATTGCGGAAGCGATTCAGTATAGGAGTTTGGATAGAGAAGGTTGGTTGGGATGATTTCATGATTTGAATTTATAATACCGCGCGCCAACCAAAACCGGATTTTCTTTCTCAATCGAATCCAAATAAAACTCAGTTGTAGGAGCAATAACGGAGTTTTTTAATTCTTTTTTATGGAGCTTTTCATAAGTTGGGAAATCAATGGCTATAGCTTGTTCCAAAGTTTCGAAAAGTTTTACTTTTTCAATTGCCGATTGCCATTCAGGGGAAACTTCCGCTTCAAAGACTTTTGATTTGGAACCACTTCCGTAGGCTATGAATCCGAATCTTTTATTCGTCAAATCTGATTTTTGTTGGAAATGATAACATAAGGTTGATAACAATCCTAAGAAAATAGAACCGGTGTAAATATTACCAATTTGACCCGAGGCAATTTCGGAAGGCAAAATCTTATCGTTTACTAAAGCTAAATATTCTGCGCTTTTGGCTAAAGCTTTGATTTTATCTTTAGTCGTTTCTCCGATTTGAGCTTCTAATAACTCCTGATTTTCTTTGGCAAAAATTTCGATAAATGTTCTTCTGCCTTGAAAACAATAGGGAAGATGCATTAAAATGTTTGCCCAGTTTTCATAGATTTTCCCACTTTGGTTGCTTTCGGATTTGTAATGTTCGTAGGCTTCAGAAATTCGGTTAATATAACATTGATTTGAATATTGTCCGTCGAAAACTGGTTGCTCTTTGTAAATGGTAATTTCGCTTTCTAAAACACCATTCCAGTCGGGATTATTTTCTAATTGTAAATTCTCAAGTTTATTGACCGTTCGTCGGGGTTTAAAGAAATCGAATACGCCTTGGGTTGAAACGCCAACTTCATTTGAGAAACTTAAAATTTTCGGTTCAGCAGTGATTAACATCGCAATAGCGCCGGCACCTTGGGTATATTCTCCGGTTGAATTTAAGTCGTATTTAGCATTGTCGGAAGCAATTACCATCGCTTTTTTTGTTGGATTTAACCGAATGTAATCGAGGCAATTTTGCAACGCGTCAATCGCACCGATGCAGGCAAAAGTCAAATCGACTACATCACAGTTTCGGAAACTGCCTTCGCCTAAGACATTTTCTAAATTTGACAAAACATAAGAAGCCACCGGTTTTGAACTATCGATGCCGCTTTCGGTTCCAACGTAAATTCGGTTGATTTCTTTTGGACTCAAATCCTCTTGTCGAATAAGCTTTAAAGCCGCATTTGACGCCATGGTTACCACATCCTGATGAACATCGAGGAAACTCATTTTGTGCAAACCCAAACCTTTAACAAGCTTGTCGGCTTCAATGTTCCTGTTTTCGGCTAAAGTGGTTATGGGAAGGTATATTTGCGGAATATCAAATGCGATGCTATCGATGCCTGCTTTCATTTATTTTCGATTTTTGATTTGTAAAATTAAAAAAGACAACTTCAAAATGAATTGAAATTGTCTTTAAAATTAGGGTATCAAACACGATTTATGATTAATTCAAAAAAGAGGACTTTAAATTTTTGAATTGTGATTTTTGCTAAAAATAACTGATTTTTTTAATCCAAAAGTGCTGAGAACGTATCGCCTTGTTTAATGTCGCCTGAGTTATAGCCTTTTTTGAACCAATACATGCGTTGTTCAGACGTTCCGTGAGTGAAACTATCAGGTTTGACTTGACCTTGCATTTTGCTTTGAATAGCATCGTCACCAACGGCATGAGCTGCACTCAAAGCTTCTTCAATATCGCCTTCTTCTAAAAGGTTTTTATTGTAATGTGCCCAAACGCCTGCATAAAAATCGGCTTGTAATTCTAGGCAAACGGATAATTTATTGGCTTCGGTTTCGCTTTTGTTTTGTTGCAATTGTCTCACTTTTCCTGAAGTTCCCATGATGGTCTGCAAATGGTGACCCATTTCATGAGCAATCACATAAGCAATGGCAAAATCGCCACCTTCTGCTCCAAATCGGGTTTTTAGTTCTTCGAAGAAACGCAAATCCATATAGATTTTTTTGTCTCCCGGACAATAAAAAGGTCCCGAAGCTGAGGTGGCACTACCGCAAGCAGTGTTTACACCATCATCAAATATCACCATTCCGGGTTCTTCAAAGTCCATATTATTTTCTTGGAAGATTTTGGACCAAGTTTCATTGTTGTACACAAAACACGCCTTTGAAAATTCACCAAGTTCTTTTTCTTCTGCTGATAATTCTCGGGTTTTTGTCCCTTCTGTCTGCGTTTGTGTTCCTTGGGTTTGTTCTATTATATTGCCTATCGTTTGTCCGGTTTCGCCGCCAAACATGTTAAGTAACAAAACTATAATTCCTATAACGCCACCACCTAAAAGTGCTTTTCCGCCACCTGACATACCTCTTCGGTCTTCAAAATTGCCGCTCTCTTTTTTTTGCCATTTCATGATATTTGTGATTTTAGTTTAACTTCATTAAATCTTTAATAATTCTTTCTAAAAGTTCTTTGTCTATTGGTTTTGGAATGTAATCGTTCATGCCGTTTTCAAGACATTTTTCTTTTTCACCAATAACTGTTCCTGCGGTTAATGCTATGATTGGAATATTTTCTGCGTTTGGCAATTGTCTTATGGCCACAGTCGATTCATAGCCATTCATTATTGGCATTTGAATATCCATCAAAATTAAATCGGGGACTAAAGTTTGTACTTTATCAACCGCTTCTTTACCATTTGCGAGTTCGATAATTTGGGCATTGGGCAAAATTTGTTTGACTAGTGTTTTAGCCAAAAGCATGTTGATTTTGTTGTCTTCTACTATAAAAACAACTTTGTCCGCTGTAGTGATAACTTTTGAAGGATGACTTGGTTTAGCCGAATTATCAATTGATTTATTGTTTTCTGTAGACAAATTTGAATAGGTTACGTCTAATATAAAACTAAACTCACTTCCTTTATTAGGTTCGCTGCTTAACTCCAGTTTGCTGTTCATCAAACTTAAAAGTTGGTTTGAAATGGAAAGTCCTAAACCGGTTCCGCCAAACCTTTTAGAAGTAGAATTGTCTTCTTGTGAGAATGCCTCAAATATTTTTAACTGGTTGCTTTTTTTGATACCAATTCCGGTGTCTTTTACTGAAAATTGTAATTGAACGCTGTCTTCGTCAATTAATTTGAATGTTGAAATTGATAAGTCAATACTGCCTTTTTCGGTAAATTTCACAGCATTACTCAACAAGTTAATTAAGATTTGTTTCAGGCGAATGTAATCTACCCAAATGTATTTTGGAACTTCTTTTCCAACAATTAAATTGAGTTTCAGATTCTTGAGATTGGCTTCATACTGAATCAAATCGACTACTTGGTTCAGCAATTCGGTGATATTTATTTTGTCGACTGTGAGTTCCAATTTACCCGATTCTATTTTAGAGAAATCGAGTATGTTATTAATTACTTCCATTAAGGAATTGGCCGATTGGTTGATGGTATCCATGTATTTTTTCTGGATATTTTCCAAATTGGTATTCATCAACAATTCTGTAAAACCTATGATTCCGTTCAAAGGTGTTCTGATTTCATGACTCATATTGGCTAAAAATTCCGATTTGGCTCTATTGGCGGCTTCGGCATAATTTTTAGCTTTAATGGCTTCTTCAGCTTCCATTCTGGTGGTGATGTCGATAAAAATTCCAACAATGTATACGATTTCATTGTCTTTGAAGATGGGTTCACCAAATTCTTCAACCCAAATTGATTGTCCTGATTTATTGACTATTCGGTAGATTAAATGAATTTTTTGTTTGTTTTTAAACAATTCATCAGCTTTATCTTTAACAATATTAATGTCATCCGGATGTACTAAATCTATATAGAATATTTTATTGAGCAGGAAGTCTTCTTTAGGATAACCGGTCAGTTTTTCTATTTCGTCATTGAGATAAATTTTAGACCATTTTTCATCATATTTAGAGAGATGAACCGTTCCCGGAATGTTATTGGCTAAAAGCCTGAATTTCTCTTCACTTTCTTTAATAATGTCTTCGTTAATGTTTCTTTCAAAAGCGGAAGAAATGTTATTAGCCAATGATTGCAAGATTGTTATTTCGTCTATAGACCATACTCTTTCTAAAGTGGAGTCATCAAAAACTAGAAACCCATGCATTTCATTTTTTACAAAAATAGGAAGGAATAAAACTGATTTGATGTTTAGAGCTTCTAAGAAACTTTTGGTTGTGTCGTCTTTTATTTTTTTGACGATTGCAGCATAGTAATAATCGTCAATTAAAAAATTTTGTACATATGAAAGCAATCCCGGACTGATATTTTGTAGTTGTGGATTAGGTTCTGTAAAGCCTTTTTCAGCAGCAATCCAACGCAATCTTTGGTAATAATTATCTTCTTTTACATTTTTTGCGAAAAAGGATATCTTATCTACTTTTAGCACGTTTCCAATTTCATTGACGATGCCTTTCAGGGTTTCATCAGTATCTTTGTTGAGTAGGAACTTATCAATGTTTTTACTGATTACCGTAAGGATTTCGCTCTTATAGGATAATTTTTTATCCGATTCCAATAGTAATTGCGCCTCAATGGCAATGGCGATCAAATCGGCAATAGAGCGCGCAAAGTTGATATCTTCATTGTCCCATTCGAAAGCGATGTCTGTTTTTTCGAAACACAGAATTCCAATTATTTTACCGTTGATAAATATGGGTGTATCAAGCAACGACATAATGCCGTTTTTTGGAATATAATCATAACAAAGTTCTTGGGTAATAGTGTTGTTATAAACATTAGAAGCGACAATTTGCATACCGGTTTCTATGTTGTCAAAATAGTTTGGATAAGTTTCTTTGCCTAGAAAAAAGTTCTTTTCAAAGCGATCACTTTTTAAGTAATAAATACTATCACACTTTAATCCTTCCGGAATATATGACCAATAACCAACCCTATCTATGGAACAATTGGTTGAAGCTACTTTCAGAATGTTTTTAAGAATTCCGTTAAATGTATCTTTGTTAGAATAACTTTGAGAGGTTAATATTTTCAGTGTTTCATTGTGAATCCTAACTTTTTTACTGCGATTGTAATGTTCAATTTCTAGATTTTTAACCAGTGTAATGTCTCGGGCAATGGCTGAATAGCCAATGACTTCTCCAAAATCATTTCTTTTTAAAGTCACTTTCTGCGAAACCCAAATCGTTTCTCCGTCTTTTTTTAGCAACGGAAAAACCAAATCATTGTATTCTTGATTTTCTGGTATTTCTTTGTAAAAATCGGTTACATAATCAAGATAATCAGCTCGAACAAACTTGGAAAAATGCTTGCCCAAAATATCTTCCTTTTCTGAAATAAGTGTTTTGACAGCAAATTGGTTGACATAAGTTACGATTGCATTCAAATCAATTTCATAGATTAAATCGGCTGCTGATTCGATCAAACTTCTGTATTGGTCTTTGATTTTTACTTGCTCTGTAACATCTTGACCGATTCCAATGACCACATTGTCAGAGTATTTTTTGTCTTTCCACTGGATGAATTTATAATCTCCGTTTTTGCATTTTAGTTTTCGAATATAAGTGCGATCATCTACAAAACTTTTGTGATATGCTTCTCCAATAAATTCAGGATCTTCGGTCAAATTCCAATAGCCCATTCCCAAAACTTCTTCTACAGTGTATCCCAAAATAGTTTCTACAGATTTGCTGCAAAAAGAGAGTTCTCCTTTTTTATTAGTGGTTATAATCAGTGAATTTCCATTGTTAACAATGATGTCGGAAAAAAGAAATTTATTTTTTGTTTCTAATAACGCTAGGTGTCTTGAAATATGGATGGCTACAGTCGAGAGAAAGGTGCAAACCAACAAAACAGTCAATTTGGTTTCAATTAACTCAGTTTGGTAACTAAAGAGTAAAAAAATAAAAATGCTTAAGACAAAAATCCAGTATTGAAGAATGTTTCTGATTACAAAATAAGAAAGAAAAAAGGCAACGATAAAACTGGCGTAAGAGATTAATTCAAATGGTTTAAAAAATAAGTGGTAGCCAATGTAGCAAAAATAACCAAAGTAAAACAACGGAAAAAAGATAGTGATGCGCTTGTAGAAATAGTCATATCGACTGCATAGAAAATAGAACAGTAACATCGTTGCGCCAACGGTAAAATTGATGATGACATGATGTGTAACTCTTAATTCAAAAATATCAACTATCGTTTCAATTAAAGGAATAGTGATACCAAAAAAAAGAAAATAGATACGAAATTGTTCTTCCTTGGGTTCAAATTCAGAGTATTTCTTGCTGAGATTTAGTTTTTTTTGTAAAGTCTTGTGAATAGCTACGTAAAACAACAAAGAGATAATCAATAATAAACAGATTATTATATAGCTATTGATATTGGCAAATGAAAAAAGATAATTCAATGTATAGTAGGTGTTTAACCAATTAAACAATTTAAATTTAAAATAGAAACTTTCGCATTAAATATACACAAAAATAAAAACTCTGTTCACTTTTTAAAATCTTAATTTAAGAAAACCAATTTAATAACTTTTTCATTGCCGTTATTTTGCCTTTATAGGGTGCATATCTTGTTGGAATGTCGAGCCAATTGGCTTTTTTTACCATCGCTTTTTGATGCGAAAAAAGAGTAAAACTTAACTTGCCGTGATAGGCACCAATGCCACTTTGACCAACGCCTCCAAAGGGCAAACGCTTGTTGGCAAAGTGAATTACGGTGTCATTGATACAACCACCACCAAAGGAATATTTCGAAATTATTTTGTGAGCAAAAGTTTTATTTTTGGTAAAAACATACAGTGAAAGTGGTTTCTCATATTGGGTTATTATTTGTTCCAAATCGGCTTCAGAATCATAACTCAAAATTGGCAGTATTGGTCCGAAAATTTCTTCTTTCATGACCAAACTTTCTAAGCTTGGATTGTCCAATAAAGTAGGAGCAATATAAAAATCTTTTGAGTTTGCTTTTCCACCTAAGAGAATGGTTTGGTTTTCTAAAAATGAAACTTGTCGCTTCCAGTTTTTTTCATTGATGATGCGAGGAAAATCAGGCGATACTTCCGGATTTTCTCCGTAAGCCAAAATAATTTCTTCTTTGAGAAAATCGATCAATTTTGGTTTTATACTTTGGTGAACCAAAAGATAATCCGGTGCAATGCAAGTTTGTCCCGCATTCAGAAATTTGCCCCAAACGATTCGCTTGGCAGTCAATTTCAAATTGGCACTTTGCTCAATGATACACGGATTTTTTCCACCTAATTCCAAAGTAACCGGCGTTAGATTTTCCGCAGCAGCTTTGGCTACCATTTTTCCAACGGCAACACTTCCGGTAAAGAAAATATAGTCCCAGCGTTTTGCCAATAATTCTTGAGCGACATCAATTCCGCCTTCAACACATTCCACATGATTTTCATCAAAGCTTTTGCTGATGATTTTAGCGATGATTTTTGAAGTATTCGGAGTCAATTCCGAGGGTTTTACTACGACTTGATTTCCGGCAGCAACGGCGGCAATTAATGGCGCTAAAGCCAGTTGGTACGGATAATTCCAAGGTGCAATAATGAGTACTTTGCCGTAAGGTTCTTTATACAAATAATCGGTAGAAGGAAAATTTAAAAAAGAAGGCAAAACCCAAGTAGGTTTTGCCCATTTATTGATATTTTTAATCGTATGGTTTAATTCAGCTAAGACATAGCTCGTTTCGGTTACCACTGCTTCAAAAGCCGGTTTTTTGAAATCATCATACAAAGCCTGTATGATTTCGGCTTCTTGCTCCTGAACGGCTTTTAGTAATTTCAGTAACGATTGTTTTCTGTAATTGATATCCGTCTTAAAAATCATGGTAGGTTCTATTAGCTAGGCTAATATAGGATTTTTTAGCAGACAATGTTATTTTTATTATAGAAATGCCCAACGGAATCCGGTGTAAATATCACCTTGTTTGCTGTCGCTGATTAAGGCTGATACTAATGAACTTGTTCCAAGATAGAAACCGCCTAATCTGAATCCGAAGCCAACATTAGTTCCCGATATTTCATTGAAAGTAACCGGAACATAAGTTTCAAAGAAACCTAAATTTACTCTCGGTGTAATGCTGAAAATATTCGGAACGGTGATTTGGCTATTGCTCGAATCTTTATTTATTTTCTGTTGTAAATAAGCTGTGATATAAACTTTCGGAACCAACTTGAAATCAGCATAAGTCGAAAGCACTGTTGGTAATTTTACTTTAAAATCAGTTTGACCGCTGGTTTGCGTTAAATAACCATTGTCAGTAAGTATTTGCTCTACATCTCTCAGGCTATCAACATTTTCAAATGAGCTCAAATCCAAACCTTGTGGGTTTTGTGTATTGGGTTGAATGTCTAAAACATAATTAGTAGACGAATTGTTGTCTTCTTTGAAAGTCATGCTTCCAATGTTTCTGATGGCTAAGCCAGCATTTAATTTATAGTCTTTTCCTTTTTTCCATTGGTAATTAAACCCGATATCTCCGGCAAAACCATTTAATCCTCCAAAAATGGATTTGCTGTAGTCATCAAAATTGGTAAAACTTTCCGCCAAATTTCCCGAATAAGCAATGTTTAAAGTCGCAGGCGAATTAGTTGTCAAATATGCACCTGAAGCATTTTCATTAACGGTTCCGTTGAGGTTGCTCAAACCAAAATTGGAATAAGATCCCGGAAATAATATTTTTAAAGTAACGCCGGCACTGAATCGGTGGTTTTCAGTTTCAAAAAAAGTTCGTGCTGCAGACAAACCCACTTCTCCATAAGAAGTACCACTTAACCTTTGATTGCCGGGATTGTCTAAAAGCGTTGTGTTTAGAATAAAATTGTCATTGGTAATTGCATTTCCAATGGTTGGGTCAATATCTACCATGTCAAATTTGGCATGCGCTTTTGTAGTAATGGCGAATCCCCATTTTTGCCAACGCATAGCAAATCCGGGGCCGAGAATTTCCGCGTCAACACGAGCATTTACAGGGCTAGAGCCTTGAAAAAGCAGTTGCTCAAAATCGGTATCCGAATTAAAATCACTAAAAGCAATTTTGTTATTGGCTACATTAAAACTCAAGCCATAAATATTGACTTCGAATTTTTTAGACAAATTGGCTAATTCTGCCGGATTGATATTGGCATTTAAAATACCAACTCGATTAGAAGTGCTAATACCCGAAAAATGGTCTTGAGCAAAAGTGCTTAGTCCAATAAACAGACTTACGGTTAAAATGATTTTCTTCATACTAGATTGATTTAGGTTTGTAACAGTTGGATTTTCAATAACCCTAACGTAACTATAAACGTAAAAGTAGTTATTTTAGTTTACAAAGCATTCCAAATAACTTCATTTGGTGTTGGCGCAATGATTTCAAGGGTTTCTTTGGTAACCGGATGGATGAAAACCAATTTTCGAGCATGAAGATGAATGCCACCATCGGGATTACTTCGATCGAAGCCATATTTTAAATCGCCTTTAATTGGACAGCCGATTGCGGACAATTGTGCTCTGATTTGGTGGTGTCTTCCGGTGTGAAGATTGATTTCTAAAGCAAAATAGTTGTTGAGTGCGGAGATGATTTTATAATCCAAACTCGCTTTTTTGCTTTCGGAAACTTCTTTGAGATGCGCTTTAGAAGTGTTGTTTTTTTCGTTTCTTTTCAGAAAATGAACTAAATTATCTTCTGTTTTTGGTGGTTTGTTTTTCACGACAGCCCAATACGTTTTTTGTGTTTCTCTGTTACTAAACAATTCATTCAAACGTGTCAAAGCCTTGCTGGTTCTGGCAAAAACAATAATGCCTGTCGTCGGTCGGTCTAATCTGTGAACCACTCCCAAAAAGACTTCTCCGGGTTTGTTGTACTTTTCTTTGATATATTCTTTGACGATTTCTGAAAGCGGTTTGTCACCGGTTTTATCACCTTGAACAATATCGCCTACACGTTTGTTAACCACAATGATGTGATTGTCTTCGTGAAGAATTTGGAGATTATCTTTGGTGGAAACTATTTTCAAAATCGATTGTTAGATTTATAGATTGTTGGATTGTTAGATTTTTAATGAAGAACGAAATTTAGATATCATTTTGATGATTGTGTCTAAATCATTAACTAATTTATCCAACTCTAATTGATTGATATAACCTAAATCAAAAGCTATCAATAATTGTGTTTCGATTTCATAAATTGAACCAATTGCAATTTCAAGAAATCTAGAAAAATCTTTGTTACTGCTTCTTGAACAACCTTCAGCTATATTAGAAGGAATTGATACACTAGCTCTTCGCAGTTGATTGGTTAAACCAAATTTTTCATCAGCAGGGAATGATGATGTTATTAGATAAATTTTAGAACAAAATAGTCTGCTCCTTTTCCAAATTTCCAGTTCTTTAAATTGATGCATATGTAAAATCTAAATTTATCTAAGAAGTCTAACCATCTAACTTTTCTAAGAAGTCTGATCAATATTGCTCACTCGAATTAGGGAAATCACTCGACTTTACATCAGCCACATAATTGCCAATAGCCGAAGTCATTTGCTCGTATAAGTTTAAATAACGGCGAAGGAATCGAGGACTAAATTCATTGTTCATGCCCAACATATCGTGAATTACCAATACTTGTCCGTCAACACCGCCGCCGGCACCAATTCCGATTACAGGAATCGAAATCGTCTTAGCTACTTTCTCTGCTAAAGAAGCGGGTATTTTTTCCAAAACCAACGCAAAACAGCCTATTCTCTCTAACAATTTAGCATCTTCAATTAGCTTTTCTGCTTCGGCTTCTTCTTTGGCGCGAACGGTATAAGTTCCGAATTTGTATATAGATTGTGGAGTCAAACCCAAATGACCCATTACCGGAATTCCGGCATTTAGAATGCGTTTGATACTTTCTTTTATTTCGCTTCCACCTTCTAATTTTACTGCATGACCGCCGCTTTCTTTCATGATTCTAATCGCAGAACGCAAGGCTTCTTTTGGATCTGATTGGTAACTTCCAAAAGGCAAATCCACCACAACCAAAGCTCTTTCTATGGCTCTTACCACCGAAGAAGCATGATAAATCATTTGGTCCAAAGTAATCGGCAAAGTAGTTTCGTGTCCGGCCATTACGTTACTCGCAGAATCGCCCACCAAGATTACATCAACTCCGGCAGTATCGACAATCTTCGCCATGGTAAAATCATAAGCAGTAAGCATCGATATTTTTTCGCCATTGGCTTTCATGTCAAATAATGACTTTGTAGTGATTCTTTTGTAATCTTTTTTTGCTGTAGACATCGTTGTGTTTTTAAAAAGTAAAGTTAATAAAAAGGAATTGTAAAATTTGACCAAATCACTTTCTTACGGACAACAAAGGTGTAACTATTTTTTTAAGTGATGTACTAATTTGAAAAAAAAGTAGTTATGGAAACTAATAGAAATTGGAAAAAGCTAAGCGAGGAAAAGTATCTTTTTTACGTTGGTGAAAAGAAGATAGGCGAATTAGAGTATCAAACCTCTAAATGGAACCGCTCTGCTATAATTAATATTGAAGGGCAACTTTATTCCATTCAACATTCAGGTTTTTGGAAAAGTAAATTGCAGATATTGAATTACAAGAGCAATGTGGTTTTAAAAGCGTATTCCGAAAAATGGTTTTCCAGCCAAACGACAATCGAATATAAAGGTGTTAAGCTTCACCTCAAAATCAGAAATAACCCTTTGGCAGAGTTTGTGATTACCAATGAAGCTTCGGAATTGCTTTCTTATAGTTTGGAAACCAATGGCGGAACGGTTGTTACCAACATAATTTCGTTACCGGAAAACAATGATTATTTGTTGGATTTTCTACTTTGGTATCTATTCCAACCCATTGCTCAGGAAAATGCAGGCGATAACCTGGTTTTTCAAAGTTTACTAATGTCTTTATAAACCAATAAAATTACTTGATTCTTGCATTTATATAGTGATAAAATGCTTTACATGCTTAACTTTGCATTTTTATCAAATTAATCAAAAATGCCGAAGATATTAATCATCGAAGACGAAGCTGCCATCCGAAGAGTATTAATCAAAATACTTTCAGAAGAAAGCGATACTTATACTGTTGAAGAAGCCGAAGACGGAAAACAAGGTTTTGAAAAAATCAAAAATGAAGATTACGATTTAGTCCTTTGCGACATCAAAATGCCTAAAATGAGCGGTGAAGAACTACTCGAAGCCGTAAAAAAAATCAAACCCGAAATTCCAATGGTGATGATTTCCGGTCACGGTGATTTGGAAACGGCTGTTAACACGATGCGTTTAGGGGCTTTTGATTATATTTCAAAACCACCTGATTTAAATCGACTTCTTAATACTGTCCGCAATGCTTTGGACAAAAAACAATTGGTCGTTGAAAATAAAATCCTCAAGAAAAAAGTTTCTAAAAACTACGAAATCATTGGAGAAAGCGAACCTATCAATCAAATCAAACAGATGGTTGACAAAGTGGCGCTGACTGATGCTCGTGTTTTGATTACAGGACCAAACGGAACCGGAAAAGAATTGGTTGCCCATCAATTACACGAAAAAAGTGAAAGAGCTGCTGCGCCAATGATTGAGGTCAATTGTGCTGCGATTCCGTCTGAATTAATCGAAAGTGAATTGTTTGGTCACGTAAAAGGAGCGTTTACTTCCGCCGTAAAAGACCGTGCCGGAAAATTCGAAGCTGCCGATGGTGGAACCATTTTCTTAGATGAAATTGGTGATATGAGTTTGTCAGCGCAGGCCAAAGTATTGCGTGCGTTACAAGAAAGTTTAATTCAAAGAGTTGGCGCCGATAAAGACATTAAAATCAATGTGCGTGTCGTTGCGGCAACGAATAAAGATTTGAAAAAAGAAATTGCCGAAGGTCGTTTCCGAGAAGATTTATACCATCGTTTGGCGGTAATTTTAATTAAAGTACCTTCGCTAAATGACAGACGCGATGACATTCCTTTATTGATTGAACATTTCGCGGTAAAAATCGCTGAAGAGCAAGGAAACGCTCCAAAATCATTTTCCAAAGACGCCATTAAATTATTACAAGAGTACGATTGGACCGGAAATATACGCGAACTGAGAAACGTAGTAGAACGCTTAATTATTCTTGGTGGAAGTGAGATTTCTGAAACTGATGTAAAACTATTTGCGAGTAAATAAAGAGATAAGGGATTAGGCAAAAGTCTATTCCCTTATCCCTTTTAACTTATCCCTTAAATAATGAACTTAAAAAAAATAAACCCACAACTCCAACAAGCACTCATCGAACACGGTTTAACCGAAGCCAATGAAATGCAACAAGAGACTTTTTCAACCATCAAAAGTGGTGCAGATGCCGTTATTCAATCACCGGATGGGACCGGAAAAACGACGACCATTGTTTTAAATGTGATCCAACGAATGGAGAAATCCATAGGTGAAAGCACCAGAACTTTAATTATTGTAGAAAACAAAGAGCGTGTTTTGGAAATGGAAGAGCTATTTTTGAAATTCGGTACTTATACAGATTTAAGTATACTCGGGGTACATGAAAAAGGTGATATCGATTACGATAAAAATGTGATTTCAATGGGTTTAGATATTCTTATCGGAACACCAAACAGAATCAACGCCATGTTTGCTTCTGCCGGATTTAATATCAATACCGTAAAAATGTTTGTTGTAGATGATGCTGACATACTTTTCCGTTTGCGTCATGATGCGATCATTCAACGATTGATGATGAGTGTTGAAAAAACACAACGAATTTTCTTTTGTTCTCAAATCACCGAAAGGGTAGAAGTACTGGCTGAGAAAGTCATGATTGAACCGCTTTTCTTTGAGATGGAAGAAGAAGCGTAGTGATCAGTGCTCAGTTTTTAGTGATCAGTAACTCATAACTTATAATTCATTAACTCATAACTAATACAAATGGGACTTATAAAAATATTTTCAGGAGAAGCTATTCTCGCCTTTACTTTAAAAGAAAAATTGGAAGAAGCCAGTATCAATGTGGTCATCAGAGATAACAATCAGGCGAATGTAATTCCGAGTATTCAAACGAGTAAACCCGTGGAATTGTTTATTCACGAAATTGATTACGGCAAAGCCAATCCGGTAATTGAGGAGTTCCGATTGAGTATTTAAATGAAAAAAAGAGTTGAAATAATACCATTCCTTCTTTTTGCATTGACCATCTTGGTTTTAGACAGGTTTTTATTTTTACCCGGCAGAATGGAAGGAACATGGGATTATGAACAAGGTACTTTTATAGGTAATCCGATTTCGTTTACTTATAACATTGATATCGTCGATAACTTTGAAATTAAAATTCAAGACGATAAAAAATTGGATTCTTTTTATCTCGTTGGCTGTTATTTTGGGAACTTATATTTGTTGAACAAAGAGACCTTAGAATACACTAAATATGTCAAGTTTGAAAGAAGTGATTCTATTTAAAAATCTTCAACTTAAGTACTAGCAAAGAAATAAATACCCCAAAAACGCCAATTATCGCAAACGAATATCTTAAACTCGTCAATTCTGCGATAAAGCCAATTAATGGTGGACCAATTAAAAAACCAAGAAAACTAATACTCGAAACTATCGTTAAGGCTATTCCTGTTGGTACGTTTTTATTATTTCCTGCGACATTGAAAATGATGGGTACGACATTAGAAACGCCAAAACCAACCAACATAAAAGCAATCATACACGGAATCATATAAGGCAATAAAACCGCCATATATAATCCGCTTGAAATTACTAAACCACTGATGATTAGGATTTTTTTGGCACCATATTTCCCCACTAAAATATCACTCAAAAATCGTCCCGAAGCCATGCTAATCATAAAGGTAGTATAACCCAAAACCACTAAAGCGCCCGGAGCTTTTATAATTTCCTTGAAATAAACGCCACTCCAATCAAACATGATGCCTTCGCTCGCCATACCACAAAAACAAATCACACCCAACCACAATAAGGTTTTATCCGGCTTCTTCCAAAAAGAATAACTCGATTTTTCTTCTTCTTGCTTTGATTTGGCTTTGATGATGTATTTGTAATTGGTTAAAAGGATAATCACTACAAATCCAAAAGCCACTAAAAAATGTTGAAATGGTGTTAGTTTAAAGGCCAGCATTAATAAACCCACCAAAGCACCACAAAATCCGGCCAAACTCCACGAACCATGAAATGAACCAATGATAGGTTTGTCAAACAATTGTTGGGTATAAACACCTTGTGTATTCACAGCAATATTGCAAAAATTGCCAAAGAAGCCGAACAAAAATAATCCGCCGGCCAAGTGCCAACTCGTCGAAGCTAATCCTAATAATGTCAAACAAATAGCATAAAAGAATAATCCTAAAATAGCAATATTTCGGCTACCGTACTTAGTAACAATTCTACCCGAAAAAGGCATTGCTACCAATTGACCAATCGGTAAAGCAAAAAGCATTGTTCCCAATTCAGCTTCGTTTAGTTGCAACATAGATTTCATGTCCGGAATGCGACTTGCCCAAGTGGAAAAACAGAATCCCATACCAAAGAAAAACAGTGATGTTGCCAATCGAACCCTATTGAGATAAGATTTTTTGGCTTTTCTAAAGCCTTTTTTAATCTTGGCTTTGGGTAAAATTTTACTCAGGAAACTATAATCTATTAAAGGCATATTTTCAAATCTTAGTTTAAAAGTAACCAAAATATTTTTGAAAATAATGCTTTCAATAGACTAGTTTAACTTACTAACCAATTACAACGTTATCGTTATTATTTTACCACGAATTTTTTTACTGCCTTTGTTCCGTTGCCTGATAATTCAATCAGGTACATTCCGGCTTGTGCTTCCAACTGAATATTTTCTATCCAATTCCCGCCATTTAAAATCGGTTGGTGATGGTAAATTTTACGCCCTCGCATGTCATAAACGGCCAATTCATATAATCCTGTTAGGTTGTTAGCTTCAACGTTAAATGAACCGTTGTTCGGATTTGGATAAATGGTAAAATCTATCGCAGTAATAAAAGTTGGTGTTGACAAGGCAGGTATTACATGGCAAAGATTCAAGCTCCATGAATTAATGAAACCGCCATCCTGTGGAAATTCATCAAATACTTCAAGTTGCCAGGTTCCAAAACTTGGTTCACCAGCCAGCGTGCTCAATAGTGTTTCGGGTTTTATTGTTCCTGAAATTACAGGGGTTGTTCCATTGCAAGTTAAAATGACTCCACTATCCGCAAAAATGGCCTCAGCATCATCGGCATCGCCGCATTTGTGACTAAAGAGATTGATTACCGTTCCGGATGGACTAATCAATTTTACAGCAATGTCAGTGAGCCAAGTATGCGAAATGTCAAGTGACACGGTAGCGCTTTCGACATTAAAATTTTCAGCGATATTTAAAGTGGAATAGACTGTAGCCACATCTTCTGAGGGAATAACCACAGGAACATTTGCGGAAGCAAAATCGGAGCAAACAAAATCACCCGTGGTAAATTGTGAAGTAGCACTTAAACTACCATTACAAGCAGTATTTTCCGGACGTACACTCCAGTAATATACCGTAGCTTCATTCAATCCGGTTACTGTATAAGCGTTTGTTGAGGTAACCGCAGTTGAGATAATATTGTTAAACCCAGAATCAGTTGCAATTTCAATGGTGTATTGGGAAGCATTGGAATCGGCTGACCAAGTAAAATTAGGTGAAAATACAACTCCGGTTGCACCGTTGGGAGGACTAATCAAAGCCAATGTTCCAAAAGTGTTACTAAGTAGATTCAGATAAACGGATGCTGTTTTGGTAATTGAACCCGAAACCGCAGTAATGGTCAACGGATAAAAACCAACAGCAGCATTTTGTGTATTGGTTAGAGTCAAGGTAACCGTTCCGTTTTCATTAATTACAGTTGGAGTAAAAGAAGCTATAATTTCTGCAGGCATACCTGAAATTGAAAAATTGGTTGTGCCTGTAAATCCGGAAAAGGTTTCATATTCAAAGATATAGTTCACTTCAGTTCCTAAACACGCATCAACATTTTGTACACTGTTGTTTTCCAATAGGAAAGTTGCTGTTGCTGTTGATATGGTAAAATCCAGGTTCGATACATCATAGAAAATGTTTTCGTGACCGCGCACCATAATTCGATTGGCATTACCGGGTAAGTTCGGAACGGTAATCGTTTCGCTACCATCATTTGGAACATTAATGGCAAGCGGAATTGAAAAAGCAAGCCCACCATCGGTCGACAACAAAATATCTACAGTCGCGGTATTGACACCATTCGATGTTGTTCCGGCCACATCCCAAACAACGAGTTGATTAGAAGCAGCAACCCAATCCACAGTAGTATTTGGCGCTGTTATCATGAAAGGACCGGAGGTGTCAGAAACGGTCACTTTCATAAAATCTGTTGCTGATTCACCCCCATTTATATTGTTGTCACGTACAGTAAAAGCAAAATTGTATTCGCGTCCCACATTTGAAATCACTTCCCAAGTTGGTGCAAGATTGTTAGCCAAAACATCTGAAAGTTGTGGAAGATAACGCACAGGAATATCTGTAATGACCTGTGGTTTGAAATTTGGTCCTTCGGTTGCCGTTGCTACAGGAGGCTGTACAGAAATTTGGCGGTCATATTGTTCCCACGTATAGGTTAGCGCATCACTATCATCATCTAAAGCTGTTCCGGTCAGGATGAAAGCCGTTCCTTTCGGAATAGTGTAATCCATTCCCGCGCTGATTATAGGCGGTATGTTCATATTTGAAGTGATTGCGACACAACTGCCGCCGGCACTATTAATGGTATTTCGTATTTGTGCGATACTGCCTGCGAAAAATTGTGCGTTTGAATTGCTTTGGATATTGGGATCACAAATTCCGGCATAGGCCATAATAGAACTTCCGCTTCCGGGTTCGTAAGACCAATTGTTGTCACGATTGCCACCACATTCGTTGTTAAAAGTATGAGCTGCGCCAAACTGATGACCCATTTCGTGTGCTACATAATCAATATCAAAAGGGTCTCCAACAGGGGAACCGAGACCGGTTGCACCAAATGCTTTTGCCCCTTCTGCGCATGGTTGTCCGCCGCCCAATCCACCACCGGATGTTCCTACGCCATGTCCGAAATCATAATTAGCCGTACCAATAATATCGTCAAGTGTTTCTTGTGTTTCTCCGATAAGAGCGCCAACATCGTCATTGGTTAGGTTGTCTGTATCAATAAAAATAACCTCGTCTTCATTGGGAATCAATTGCAGAAAAACCGAAAGATCACGTTCGAACATCGAGTTGACACGCGTGAGTGTAACAACAACAGCAGCCAAAACAGCGGCTTTTTTTTCTGCCAAAGGAGCTGATTGAAGTCCGGCTTGTGCAATTTGAAATGCCGAATATTCAATAGTTGTTACAATTCCTGTGCGATATGTTCTGTAAACACCATTGTCTAATGGTTGTGCGTTAATTTCATTGATATTTAATTTAGGTTGCATTTCCTCCGTATGGCATTGGAATATATGATTAGTTGTCATTCCTTCACGCAAATAACTCACGTAATATTTTCCGTCTTCTGAAAAGGGTTCAGTATATGAAGTGCCATTGTTGACCGCAAGTGTCATCGTATGAAGCCCAAATAAGGTCACGCTAAAGCGAATTATTGCCGAACGTTTTTCAACACTTTGTCCTACATACGATTTATTATCAGGATAACGGACAGCCAAATCAGGGTGCATCACCGGTGCTTCGTAGATTCGGAAATATTGCAGTTTTCCATTGCCATCGGGAAAAGGTAAAACTAATGTAGAGATTTGGCCTCGCATGGGTGCATTTTGAAGTGCTTTTTTAAAAGTGAATAGATCGAGTTTGAAGTAGTGTTCCGTTTGCGGGATAGAAATCCGATTCTTTTTACCTGAAGCGGAGGCTTCGATTTGGGAAACTTTTTGCCATATTTCTTGGGCATTGGCATTCAAAATAAAAAGAGAACACAGTAGGGGAAGTAGGTTTTTTTTCATTGGGTGGGGTTTTGAGGTAACTAAGATAACGATTTAAGTTGAGTTTCATGCTCAAATAAAACATTGTCAATACTTGTTTCTATACTATCTTTGCACCTTCAAAAATTCAAGAAGTCTAACAATCTAAGCAGTCTAACAATCTAAGATGATTACAGTTAACGATATCTCCGTAAATTTTGGCGGAACTACTTTATTCAGCGATGTTTCTTTCGCCATTAATGAAAATGACAAAATTGCCTTAATGGGTAAAAATGGTGCCGGAAAATCAACACTTTTAAAAATAATAGCCGGTGAAGCCAAACCTTCGACCGGAAATATTTCGGCTCCGAAAGAAGCGGTGATTGCCTATTTGCCACAACATTTGCTTACGACGGATGGTGCGACTGTGATGGAAGAAGCTTCAAAAGCTTTTGGCCAAATTTTTAAAATGAAAGCCGAAATCGACGAAATCAATGAGCAATTGACCATTCGCACTGATTATGAAAGCGATGAGTACATGAAATTAATCGAACGCGTTTCTGATTTGAGCGAGAAGTTTTATGCGATTGAAGAAATCAATTATGAGGCGGAAGTAGAGAAAATATTAGTAGGTTTGGGTTTTGAAAGAGAAGATTTTGCGCGCCAAACCTCGGAGTTTTCCGGTGGTTGGAGAATGCGTATCGAATTGGCTAAAATCCTTTTACAAAAACCCGATTTGATTTTGCTGGATGAGCCGACGAACCATATGGATATCGAAAGTATTCAGTGGTTAGAGGATTTCTTAATCAATTCTGCGAAAGCGGTTGTAGTGATTTCCCACGATAGAGCGTTTGTTGACAATATTACCAATCGTACCATCGAAGTGACAATGGGAAGAATTTACGATTACAAAGCCAAATATTCTCATTATTTAGAACTGCGTAAAGACCGCAGAGTTCACCAACAAAAAGCCTATGACGAGCAACAAAAAATGATTGCTGAAAATCAGGAATTTATTGATCGTTTTAAAGGCACATTTTCCAAAACATTGTCGGTGCAATCGCGTGTGAAAATGCTGGAAAAAATTGTTCCGGTAGAGATTGACGAAATCGATACTTCGGCTTTGAAATTGAAATTTCCACCTTCGGTTCGTTCTGGGCAATATCCTGTAATTGTTAGAGACTTGCACAAATCGTATGGCGATCATTTGATTTTTAAAGATGCCAATATGGTGATTGAACGTGGCGAAAAAGTGGCTTTCGTAGGTAAAAATGGCGAAGGAAAATCGACGATGATTAAAGCCATCATGAAGGAAATTGAAATTAATGGCGGTTCAGTAGAAATTGGGCACAATGCACAGATTGGTTATTTTGCCCAAAATCAAGCATCGTTGTTAGACGAGAACGCTACTATTTTCTCGACCATTGATGATATTGCGGTAGGCGATGTTCGTACGAAAATCAAAGATATTTTGGGCGCATTTATGTTCCATGGGGATGATGTTACCAAAAAGGTAAAAGTGCTTTCCGGTGGTGAAAAAACGCGTTTGGCGATGATCAAATTATTATTGGAACCGGTGAACTTACTGATTCTCGATGAGCCTTCGAATCACTTAGACATGAAAACGAAAGACATCATCAAAGACGCTTTAAAAGACTTTGACGGAACGTTAATTTTAGTTTCTCACGACCGTGATTTCTTAGATGGTTTGGCGACCAAAGTATTCGAATTTGGAAACAAACGCGTGAAAGAACATTTTGAAGATATTAAAGGTTTCTTGGCTTTGAAAAAGATGGAAAATTTGCGAGAAATAGAGAAATAATTTTATTATCTTAGGCTGGATAAAGTTACTTTATTCTAATCAAATGTTTTTTATGAAGAAAGAGAAGAAGAGTGAGTTGCAAATTTCCAGATTTGAGCTTCATAAGGTAGCTGATTTTTTGCCTTATCCGTTTATTATAGCTGAAGTTATCGATGGTGTTCATCTGAATACCTTTTTGAATGAAAAATTTTTAGAGGAAATAGGATATACTTTGGGAGAAATTCCAACCATAGAAACATGGTATGAACATGCTTATCCGGATGATATTTACCGAGAAAAGGTCATAACTGCTTGGGATCAAGAAGAGGTTAATTCGAAACAAGAAGGAAAGGTTTTTGTAAAGATGAAATCACAAGTTACGTGTAAGAACAGCCTAAAAAAGTGGTATGAAATCAAAGCCTCAGTCGTAGATAAATTACATGTAGTGGCTTTTGTTGATATTGATAAAGAAATCGCTTTACAAGAAGAATTAAAAAGTATCAATAGCAATAATGACCGAATGTTATCGGTACTAGGGCATGATTTGAGAGCTCCATTACACAATTTGACCACAATCTCTTCAATGGCTTTGGAAGATAATATGTCTCAAGAAGATTTCGCGCCATTTATTGAGAAGATCAACAAACAGTCTACAGAAGTTTTAGATATGTTGGAAACCACTTTAAATTGGTCGAGATCTAATTTTAATACCATCAAGGTCAATAAAGTTGGTTTAGATATGAAGTCTATCATTCAATCCATTTTGAGCATTTATAAAAGTGATTGCAAAACAAAAAATATCACTGTAAATTTAGCACTAGATGCTGAAGGTAATTTGTTTTCCGATATGGAAATTGTGACCATTATTGCCAGAAGCATGATTACCAATGCGATTAAGTTTACACCAATAAATGGAGAGATTACTATTCATTTTAACGACAATGTTTTAACAGTTTCCGATAACGGAATCGGTATGTCGGATGAGATGATTAGTACTATTTTAAATAACAATTACAGGTCTACAAGAGGCACGAATAACGAAATAGGAATGGGAATGGGCATGCAATTGGCGCAGAATTTAGCGGATAAAATTGAAGCCAGGATTACTATTCAAAGTCAACTTCAAAAAGGAACAACCATCAGTTTGATTTTTTAATTTCATGATACAAACAAAACCCGTCAAATTCTAAGAACTTGGCGGGTTTTCACATTAACAAATTACCACAATTTAATTATTCCAAAGCGAAACGAACGCCTATTTCACTTGAGATTTTTATTTTTTCAAATTCAATATTTTCATTGTAATCCTGACTTTTTGTTTTATAGGCAACTTCTTGTAAAGCAGCATCACGAATTCTGATTTGATCTCCGCTACCTCTGTAAGCAATATTTTTAGTCTGATTGATAAATAAGGCTTTGCCTATGTTTTGTCCCAATGGTTTGGTAAAACTCAACGCATTGGCCTTAGCATTTTCCATCGCTTTACTATTGATAACTAGTTGGATTTTCTTTTCTTCACTATGTTCCAGCTTATCAATTGATATATTAGAAATCCCAACTTCTTCTAAACCAATAAAAACTTTTGCTGTTGTTTTAGCATCGTAAACTAGAACAGAATAAGATTTTGCTTTTTGAATATCAGTTTGTTTCAAGAAGTATTTTTTGTAATTACTCATCATGTCTTGCATAGTCACATTTTTTTCAGTGTCAATGCCTAATGATTTCAATTTGGTCAGCATTTCATTTTCTAAGTCTTCAACCGATTTTTTACCCTTAGTATCTTTTTCAGAAATCAAAACATCAATGTAAATTCGGTTAGGTGTGACCAAAGTATCGGCTTTGCCTTGTACTTCAAGATAAGGTTTGTCAATAAAATTCTTCTCTTGGCTGAAAGCAGTAATTGAAGTAAAAATGGCGATTAGTACAAAGATTTTTTTCATGTTGAGTATAGGTATTTATGATTACTATAATTAGTAAACGAATTATTTTTAAAAATAGTATATGATTAAAATAAAACCCGCATGAAAAAAATGGTGGGTTTTTACTTCTGACAGACCAAACTTCGAAATTATTTTTTGCTCTTTTCTATAATGTTTAAAAGGCTCCTATTTGTTTTTTTTTCAGCCGGTTTTCCGTTTTTAGTCGAGATAATTACGACGCCTTTTTTGCCTTTTTCACCATAAATGGAAGTCGCTTTTTCATCCTGCAGTATGGAAATAGAATCGATTTCTTGTTCGTTTAAAGGTGTATAAGGACTGGTTGGGTTGGGCCCAAATAATTGTTGTTCGGTATATTCAATACCATTGATAATATAGAGAGGATCGGGAAGTACGATGATGGATTCAATTTCATCCATTTCTACTTCTTTCACTGTTTGTTTATTGGTTACTTTGTCATCAAAAACCAGTAAAGGTTTTTCTTTTTTGGCATTCGAGACTTTATTTTCTTTGTTGATAAAGAGTTCTACATCTTGCGATTTTGCTTTTCTATCTTCTCGTTTTTCTGCAACGATATAACCTTGGTTCGTTTGAGGAAGAGGATTAAGATAGTCTTTGTTGAGCTCTTTGTCAGCTACAGGAGTTATATTTTTATCTTCTTCAATCTGAATGTTTTCTTGAACAGCTACCTGACTTGCGGTAACAATTTGTTTTTTCAAAATGACATCAGCGTCTTTTTTAATATCCGGATGAACCGTTTCAGTCGTAACAATAGCGTCATTATTTGGCGTACTTAGTTTTGGAATACTGTCTTTTTGGACAATAACCTCATTAGTCTTCATATTCGGCTGGTCATTTTTCAAAAATTGGTAACCCAATGTAGCAACCAGTAGAACTGACGCAGCCACCGCAATTTTCTTCCAAAGGTTATTGGCTTTTGTCAATTCTTTTTTGTCGAGTTTTTCTTCAACTCTGTTCCAGACTTTCTCCATAGAAGCAAAATCGGGCGATTCAGCGTTGTCGGCTGCCTTTTTAAATTGATTAAAAATATCTTGATTTTCCATGATTACTTTGCTTTTTGATAATAAAGATTATTGACTAAATCTTTTAACTTGGTCTTCGCAACATTCAACTGTGATTTCGATGTGCCTTCGGAAATATGAAGCATAGCCGCTATTTCTTTGTGACCGTAGCCTTCAATAACAAAAAGGTTAAAGATGGTTTTACAACCTTCCGGAATCAAATTGAGTAAGTTGAGCAAATCTTCTTCTTCTAAAGGCGTTTCTTGTGGACTTTGAGGCTGAATGCTAAACGATGTTTCCTCTAAATACAAATTGAAATTTACATTGCGTTTCAATTGTAACAAACATTGGTTTACGGTTATTTTTCGAGCCCAAGCTTCAAAAGCGCCTACTTCTTTCAACTGATCCAATTTGGTGAAAATCGTGTAAAAAGCATCGGCCAATACTTCTTCAATTTCTTCTTCCTTTTTTAAATAGCGTTTGCACGTTCGGTATAGCTTGGGTGACAAGTATTCATATACTTGCCGCTGCGCTTCACGTTGCATTTTTTTACAGGCTGATATTTGCGTTTCGGTGATCACTATGGATGTCTTTATAAGTAAAGAGGACTATTTGTTTAAAAAGGTTGGGATGAGGTGAAAAAAAAGTTGGCAGTGTTCAGTATTCAGTATTCAGTTTATTTTGTTTTATCGAGAACTAATTTATAAATATTTGATTCCAAAATTTCCGAATCAGTGTCTTCACAGAGTAAAAATTCGATTTCTTTTTCGGATTGTTTGTATAAAGTCAGGCCTTCAAATTTATTCGTATTCGAAATTTCTTGGGTGAATTCTACTTTTAAAGTTTTGGCATCCATACGTCCGATGATGCTTCCTAAAACTTCACCGTCGAGATAGGTTGAAGCGGTATCTTCGGCGGAAGCCAGGAAATAGATTTTATCTTCTACTAAAATGGCATCGGTGAATGTAGCTGTTATGTTTTTGATTGTAGGCAAATCGATTGAAACATATTCGAATTGTTGATTTTGTGGAGTGTCTTTGCTGAAAATTACGGCATTTTTTCCTTTAAGACCATTACCACGTTGGAAGAAATAGATCTGGTTATTGTCCATGATTAAACCTTCAATATTCAATTCATCGTCTGAGATAGCGAATTCTTGTTTGATTTTTTGGTAAATGACACCAATGTTGTTTTTTTGAATTTTACCGGTTGGAATCGCATAATTGAAAATCATATTTCGGTTTTCCGTCGAGCCGGAACCCAAAAGCACTAAGTCGGTTCCTTTTAAAGCGATGGCTTCAAAATCGGGTTTGTCTTTTTTGACGATGTTATCTTGAGCATTTTCTACCAGAGCTATTTTGTTGAGGTTTTCTGTTGGAATACTGTATTCATAAAGAAAAGTACTGTTGTCTGAAATAATGTAAAGTTTGTCCTCGTGGTAAACTAATCCTGATGCAGAACCAATTCCGATGATTTTAAATAGTAGCGAAAGTTGAAATTTTTCCATAAGTTAGCAATTGTTTTAGCCCCGATGGAAGCGGCATCCTTTTATTGCTTTAAATAAAAAGCCCTTCGACTGCGCTCAGGGTGACAAAGCAATAAAAGATATAACGGACAGCGGGAATCAGCTCCTACAAATATAAACATTGACACTATGAAAAACATCAATCCTGAAGATTTTAGAGTAAAAGGCAAAATCGATTTGTCAAAATTACCGACCAGACTTGACATTGATACTGATAAGGATGAGGAAGCCTTGGCTTTGGATAAGGTCCAAGTGAAGTTGAGCAAGCGACAAGATGCGATGTATGCGCACAATCGGCATGCGTTTTTGATTTGTTTGCAAGGCATGGATACGAGTGGGAAAGACAGTTTAATTCGCGAAGTTTTTAAGGAATTCAATCCGCGAGGTGTCGTGATTCACAGTTTTAAAACACCGAATTCAACTGAGTTGGAGCACGATTATTTGTGGCGTCATTATTTGGCTTTGCCCGAAAAAGGGAAGTTTGCTGTGTTCAATCGAACGCATTATGAAAATGTTTTGGTGACACGAGTGCATCCGGAATATATTTTATTCGAAAATTTACCCGGAATTGAAAAAGTGGAAGACATTACACCACAGTTTTGGGAAAACCGTATGGAACAAATCAATGATTTTGAAAAGCACTTAGCGCAAAACGGGACAACAATTTTAAAGTTTTATTTCCACATGAGCAAAGAGGAGCAAAGAGAACGTTTACTCAAGCGCTTGGAAAATGCAGAAGACAATTGGAAATTTTCGACCGGTGATTTGAAAGAACGCGAGCGTTGGGATGATTATATGAAATATTACGAAGAAGCGATTAATAACACCAACAAAGACCATGCGCCGTGGTATGTAATTCCGGCTGATGACAAAGGCGTGGCGCGTTATATAGTGGCGCAAACGATTTGGGAAGCTTTAGAAAAACTGACGGATATTACGGAACCCGAATTGGATCCAAAAGTAAAAGCCAATATTGAGGTTTACCGCAATCAATTAAAAGCATAAAAAAAGGCGCTGAATTTCTGGACTTAACCCCAAAAGTTGGACGGTTAAAAATTAATTAAGATTTTTTGAATGAGCTCGGTATTGTATCGGGCTCATTCCATTTAAGTTAAGCCTTATTCTATCGTTGTTATAGTATTTTATATACTCTATAATATCTTTATTTAATTCTGCTATAGAATCATACTTTTTAAGATAAAACAGTTCAGATTTTAGCGTTCCAAAGAAGTTCTCTATAATTGCATTATCTAGGCAGTTTCCTTTTCTGGACATACTAGCACTTATGTTTTTTCGTTTAAGCATAAATTGATATGCTTTCATTTGGTATTGCCAACCTTGATCTGAGTGCAATATCAATGTTTTATCACTTTTATTACGCTTACATTTTTTTAGCATATCTATAACCTGTTTGATATTTGGGCTCTCCGAAGTTGTATAACTAATAATCTCTCCATTAAACAAATCAATAACCGGCGATAGATAAAGTTTCTTTTCTTTAACCCGGAACTCGGTTATGTCAGTAGCCCACTTTTCATTAGGCTGTGCTGCTTTGAAGTTTCTCTGAAGTAAGTTTGGCGCTATTTTACCTAGTTCCCCTTTATAAGAGACATACTTTTTGCCTCTAATCAGGCTCTTTAGGCCTTGCTCCTTCATAAGTTTGTAAACCGTTTTGTGATTGATTACATATCCTCTTTTCTTAACTTCTAACAATATTCTTCTATATCCGAAGCGACCTTTGTGCTGATGATATATAAGTTTAATTTCCTCTTTAGCAGATTTATACTTATCTTCTTTACCTAGCTCTTTTCGATGGTAATAGAAAGTACTTCTGGCCATCCCAGCATGTTTGAGTAGCGTGGCTAATCCATGCTGTTGCCTTAGTTCTTGGATGATTTGCGTTTTTCTTCTTTCTCTTTTTCTGATTGAACTAAGGCATGAAGCTTTTTTAGATAGGCATTCTCTGCCTTTAAATCGGCTAACTCTTCCAGTAGTTCTTCCTCTCGGGTTAAGGCTTTTTTAGATTTTTTAGGCATAGCTTTATGTTTTCCTCTTCTTTCTAATGCTAAACCTGCTGAACCCTCACTATCATAAATCGCTATCCATTTCATCAAAGAACCAATACTAGGAATTTTAAAAAGGATACAGGTTTCAGATAAAGATAAGTATTTATTTCTCATCTCATTAATAGCCTTTAGTTTAAACTCAGCAGAATAGCTGTTTTTTATTGGTTTAAGTCCTTCAATACCATACTTGTGGTAAAAAGAAACCCAACGCCTAACCATACCATGTTGCAAGGAAAACTCAATCGCTATTGACTTACAACCAGATTTTCCATTAATAACTTTCTCAACGATTGACTTCTTGAAGTCAATGTCATACTTGATTTTTCTACTCATAAAAATGCCCCCAATAAGTGTCTAACTTTTTGGGGGCAGTCTATTTCAGCACCTTTTTTGTTTAACAGAATGTTTAGTTTACAGTTCGAAACCATAAGCCAAACGAACACCTAATTGACCAATACCTTTACCAACAGTTCCGTTGTCATTCATTTTTGGGAAATCTGTGTAATGTTCGTAACGCAAACTAATATCCACATATTTTGTAGCATATCCGATACTTGGAGCCACTAAGAATGAAGTTTTGTCATAATCATTGGTCACAGCAATAGCTGCTCCAACTTCACCCATGATGTAGAATTGGTCATTCCAAATAAACGCTTTAAAACCTGCTTTTACCGGGATAAATCCTAAATCGTTGTCGTCTCCGCTAACAAAAAGGTTAGAAAAACCGGTTGTAAGCGTTAAAGAGTTTCTTTTTGATAAATCATATTGTAATCTGGCATCTACTCCAAGCGCCAATTCATAAGGGTCTTGAAAAACATAGCCACCGCTGATTCCGATACCTAATTTAAATTTTTGATCATAGTTTTCTGTAGGCGTAGTTTCTTGGGCGATAGTTTTAGTAGCTGAACCTAAAGTTATTGCTAAAACCAAAAGCATTTTAATCGTAGTTGAAATTTTCATAAATAGTATAATTTTTATTTTTTGTCTTGTTTTAAAACCATAGTCGGTATTAATTTGACGGTGCAAAAGTATTGGGATTACCAACCGACTTTGTTACACATTTATTATTGTTTGTTATATAATTCTTTATGCTCATACAGGATTATCTGTATTAATTAAAAGTTTGTTGCTTTATTTCAGTTAACCTAAGTACTTTTGCAGTCAAATTTTTGCAAAGTGAATTTAGCACAATACACCAAAGAGTTCCGATACAATCTCCAACTGGCTTATCCCGTAATTTTGGGTATGATTGGTCATACCTTAGTGGGTATCGTTGATAATATTATGGTTGGGAAAATTGGCCCGACCGAATTGGCAGCTGTTTCTCTAGGGAACAGTTTTGTTTTTATTGCGATGTCACTTGGCATTGGTTTTTCAACCGCCATTACGCCATTGGTTGCCGAAGCGCATGGAAAAGCAAATCGAGAAGAAGGCCGATTGGCTTTTCACCATGGTTTGTATTTGTGTACAATTTTAGGATTGTTTCTTTTTGGCGTTATCTTTTTTTCGAAACCGCTGTTGTCTTATATGGGACAACCTGAAGCCGTGGTTCAATTGGCGAAACCTTATTTGGATATCGTTGGGTTTTCATTGGTTCCGTTGATTATCTTTCAGGCTTATAAGCAGTTTGCCGACGGAATGAGTCAAACCAAGTATTCGATGTGGGCAACCATCATAGGTAACGTGGTTAATATAATTATCAATTATTTATTGATCTACGGTATTTGGTTTTTTCCAAAGTTAGGAATCATTGGTGCGGCTATTGGTACGATTGCTTCCCGAATTATCATGTTGCTTTTTATGCACTATATCATGAAAAGCAAAGCCAAGTTTCACTATTATTTTGAGGGTTTTACATTGAAGGAAATCAAAAGAGAAATCAATATTAAAATCATCAGAATAGGATTTCCTTCTTCGATGCAGATGTTTTTTGAAGTCGCTTTGTTCACCGGAGCCATTTGGTTGTGCGGAATGATTGGAACAACCAGTCAAGCTGCGAATCAAATCGCGTTGAGTTTGGCTTCATTAACCTTTATGTTTGCTATGGGATTGAGTGTTACCGGAATGATTAGAGTCGGAAACCAAAAAGGCAAACAAGATTACGTGATGTTGCGTAGCGTCGGATTGTCGATTTTTCTTTTGACCGTTTTGTTGGAAATTGTTTTTGCCTTACTTTTTATATTGTTGCACAACGTTTTGCCCTATATTTTTGTCAATATGGATGAGGCAACCACTTTGTTAGAAAATCAAGAAGTAATTACAATTTCAGCGCAATTGCTTATAGTAGCGGCATTTTTCCAAATATCAGACGGAATCCAAGTCGTAGTTCTTGGCGCGTTACGCGGTTTGCAAGACGTAAAGATTCCGATGTATATTACTTTTGTAGCTTACTGGATTATTGGTTTTCCGGTTTCAATCTATTTAGGATTGTATACAGATATGAAAGCCGTAGGGGTTTGGTTAGGATTATTAGCCGGATTAACAGCCGCCGCCATATTTTTGTATATTCGCTTTAATTTTTTAACCAAGAAGTTATTGAAACAAAACTAGCTCCGCTCAGTTCGCCTAAGGCTCGTGTCATAACTCATAATTTATAACTCAAAAAATGGAATTACCAAAATTCGTACTCGCAGATAACTCCAATTACCCGGATGATATTTTTGTCATTCACCTTGATTTTCCACGATTTATCATCAATCTAAAAGACGATGAAGTAGAATTTATGGAAGATTTAGAAGGAGAAGATGAAACTGAGCTAGAAGCAGAAATGGAGCATTTAATTACACTCGCCGGAGAGTTTTACGACAAAGAAATGGAAGCTTACGAGGAGTAGTTGTCAGTGCTCAGTGTTCAGTGCTCAGTAAAAAACTGCGACTGTGACTGCAACTTATTTAAAATACTTCTCCAACAAATTCATAGCTGCTGCAAATGGTGACAATTCATCGTTTTGCACGGCTTTTTTGTTTTGTTCCAATAAAGCAATGATTTCAGGATGATGGTAGAAGTTGTTTTTCAACTGCTCGTTGATGGTTTCCATCATCCAATATTGGTTTTGGTCTTTGCGTTTTTCTTCAAAATAATGATTGCTTTTGACCAATTCTAAATAGTTGGAAATCGTTTGCCAAACATCATCAATACCGGTTTTTTCATAAGCACTGCATGTCGAGACTGTTGGAATCCAACCCGAACTTTTCGCCGGAAATAAATGCAAAGCACGGTTGAATTCGGTTTTCGCTAATTTGGCTTTAGCGACATTATCACCATCGGCTTTGTTGATGACTATCGCATCCGCCATTTCCATGATTCCGCGTTTGATGCCTTGTAATTCATCGCCGGCGCCGGAAATTTTCAACAGCAAAAAGAAATCGACCATACTGTGAACAGCCGTTTCGCTTTGACCTACGCCAACGGTTTCAATGACAATCGTATCAAATCCCGCCGCTTCGCAAAGGATAATCGTTTCACGCGTTTTCCGAGCCACACCGCCAAGGGTTTCACCCGAAGCACTCGGTCGAATGTAAGCATTTTTGTCTTTGACCAATTCTTCCATACGGGTTTTGTCGCCCAAAATACTGCCATGCGAAATCGTACTACTTGGATCAACTGCCAAGACAGCGACTTTTTTCCCTAAAGAGGTTAAGTGTTTACCAAAGGCTTCTATAAACGTACTTTTTCCAACACCGGGAACACCCGTAATTCCTATTCTAACGGATTGATTAGCATGCGGCAAACAAGCCTTAATGATGTCGTTGGCTTTCGCCAAATGAGTAACATTCGTACTTTCCACCAAAGTAATTGCACGACTCAACGCAGCAATATCGCCTGCCAAAATGCCGTTGACCAATGCTGTAGAACTGGGTTGAATTTTGCGACTGCGAATCACTTTATTCAAAGAAGATTGGCTGAAACTCTCAGGTTGTGAGATTCCGTCTTTCTCGTGTAACGCACTTTTTTTATGGGATTGGTCTTTCAAAGGAAAATCGTTTGTGTAAATTTAGTGAAATAATATTTGCGCAAAAATGGAAAGACACCATTTTTTAAGAAACCTTTAGTGTTCAATTTTCGGCTGTTTGTTTTTTTTGCCGTTCCTTTGCAAAATAATTTTACACTTCGAATGGATAACATTCTACTAGTTTTTCTTTGTTTGATTATGGGATTGGGCATGCAAAGAATCGCAGCTTTCCCTAAAAACGGACACTTAGCCCTAAACCAATTCGTAATCTATATCGCTTTGCCGGCTTTGGCATTGTATTATATTCCAAAAGTTCGCATTTCAACAGATTTGCTTTATCCTTTAGGCGTTGCTTGGATTGGTTTTTTATTGTCATTCGTTTTTTTCTATTTTATCGGAAAAAAAATGGGTTGGCCTAATCGATTGATAGGCTGTTTGATTATTACCGCAGGTTTAGGCAATACTTCTTTTGTTGGTTTTCCTATCATTCAAGCACTTTACGGAGACGAAGGTTTAAAAACCGCGATTATTGTTGACCAAACCGGTTCGTTTGTCGTGATGACCACACTCGGAATCATCACTGCCGGAATTTTTGCCAAAGGCGATCCTAACCGAAGTGAAATCGTCAAGAAGATATTGCTTTTTCCTCCGTTTATAGCCTTTGTTTTGGCTTGTGTAATGAACTTGCTCCAACTTGATTTTATCGACCAATTCCAAACGGTGTTTCTAAAACTCGGTGCGACAGTTACTCCGGTGGCTTTGATTGCCGTTGGTTTGCAATTAAAAATTGAAAGAGATAGTCAGCACTGGAAATTCTTAAGATTAGGATTATTATTCAAATTAATCATCACACCGGCAGTTTTCGTTTTGTTATACAAAGTTATTTTGGGCGGAGATGGATTAGTGGTTGATGTTTCCATCATGGAATCGGCGATGGCGCCAATGATTACGGGAGCGATTTTGGCTTCTAATTACGGATTAAAACCCAAATTAAGCAGTATGATGGTTGGCATCGGAATTCCGTTGTCGTTTATATCTTTGGCTTTTTGGTATTTTATTTTAACCACTTTTTAAATGGACACGATTGTAAATGTTTCGTCGAAAAATAAAGATTTAGCCCAAAAAACGGTTTACTCGATTCTTTTTTCTATCAGTTTTGCGCATTTGCTCAACGATTTAATCCAAGCGATTATTCCGTCGGTTTATCCTATTCTAAAGCAGAATTATAATTTGTCCTTTTCACAAATCGGTTTGATTACGTTCGCGTTCCAGTTGACCGCTTCTATATTTCAGCCTTTCGTGGGTTATTATACCGACAAACATCCTAAACCTTTTTCACAGATTTATGGCATGTTGTTTTCCTTGGCGGGAATCATTTCGATTTCGTTTGCCGATAATTTCTATTGGATATTACTGTCGGTAATGCTAATCGGAACCGGTTCGTCTATTTTTCATCCGGAATCAGCGCGAATTTCTAATTTGGCTTCTGGCGGAAGACGTGGTTTGGCCCAGTCTATTTTTCAAGTTGGCGGTAATTTCGGAACGGCACTTGGTCCTTTGTTAGTAGCTTTAATCGTTGTGCCCAATTCTCAAGTCTACATTCTTTGGTTTATCATTGCGGCGACAATCGGTTTGGGAATTCTAAGTAAGATTGCTTTTTGGTACCGTGACCATTTGATCAATCGCCAACCTAAAAAAGTCGTGTTTGCTGATTTTCAACGTTTGTCCAAAAGCAAAGTGAAATGGGCGATAGCAATCTTGTTAATTGTTATTTTTTCCAAATTTTTCTACTCCGCGAGTTTGTCAACCTATTATACTTTTTATGTGATAGACAAATTCAATCTTTCCATCAAAGAAGCACAGTTTCACATGTTTATTTATTTGTTCGCTTATGCGGCCGGAACTATTATGGGCGGACCTTTAGGTGATAAAATCGGACGCAAATATGTGATTTGGTTGTCAGTTTTTGGTGCGGCGCCTTTTGCTTTATTATTGCCTTATGTCAATTTGTTTTGGACCGATGTTTTAATGATTATCATCGGAATCATCATTTCTTCCGCTTTCCCGGCAATACTGGTTTATGCCCAAGAATTATTGCCTAGAAAACTCGGCATGGTCTCAGGATTGTTCTATGGTTTTGCTTTTGGAATGGGCGCTTTGGGTTCGGCTTTACTAGGCACTTTAGCCGATTATACTTCGATTCAATATGTGTATCACGTTTGTTCTTTTCTACCGCTAATTGGAATTATCTGTTATTATCTTCCCAATTTGAAAAACAAAAATGCCCAATAAATTCTCTGTGAATCTCAGTACTTCTTTGTGTATCTCTGTGAAATAAATTATATTTACTTCTCAATTTTTACACCATGTCACTTCATCCCGAAATAATTCAAAAACTAACTGCCATAGTTGGCGACACTAATATTTTTACCGACCAAGAAACCCGAAATCATTACGGTCACGACGAAACTGAAGATTATGTTTTTCCGCCAAGTGTTGTGGTAAAACCTGCAAATGCTCAAGAAATTTCAGCCATTTTAAAATTGGCCAACGATTATAAAATTCCAACAACACCTATTGGTGCCCGAACCGGTTTGAGTGGCGGTGCATTGAGCATTTATCAAGGTATCGGTTTGTCAATGGAACGCTTGGATAAAATCATTGAAATTGATGAGCAAAATCTGCAAGTAACCGTTGAACCGGCTGTGATTACCCAAATATTACGCGAAATGGTTTCTGAAAAAGGGTTGTTATATCCTGTGGATCCGAGCAGCATGGGCAGTTGTTGGATTGGCGGTAACATCGCCGAAAATTCTGGCGGCGCAAGAGCGGTCAAATATGGTGTAACCAAAGATTATGTGCTGAATTTAGAAGTGGTTTTGCCTAATGGAGAAATCATTTGGACAGGTGCCAATACTTTAAAAAATTCTACCGGATATAATTTGACCCAATTGATGGTGGGAAGCGAAGGAACTTTAGGTGTAATCACCAAAGCCGTTTTAAAACTTTTACCTAAAAACAATCACAACGTCTTAATGTTGGTTCCGTTTTTCAAAGCCGATGAAGCTTGTGAAGCCGTTTCCGCCATTTTCCGCGCCGGAATTGTACCGAGTGCTTTGGAGTTCATGGAACGCGATGCGATAGATTGGACTTTGCAATTTGTGGAAGGCATCAGCATACCAATCAAACCGGAACATCAAGCGCATTTGTTAATTGAAGTCGATGGGAATTATCCCGAGGTTTTGATGCAGGAAGCGGAGAAGATTTTGGCTGTAGTAGAACAATTTGAAATCGATGAGGTTTTGTTTGCCGATACGGAAGACGAGAAAAATGCCTTGTGGAAAATGCGTCGTTCTGTAGCGGAAGCCGTGAAATCGAATTCGGTTTACAAAGAGGAAGACACCGTTGTCCCAAGATATATGTTACCTGAATTATTGTCAGGAATTAAGAGGATAGGCGTAAAGTATGGTTTTAAATCGGTTTGTTATGGTCATGCCGGCGATGGAAATTTGCACGTCAACATCATTAAAGGCGATATGATCGATGACAATTGGCAAACACAAGTGCCACTTGGCATCAGAGAAATATTTGAATTGACGGTTTCGCTCAAAGGAACCTTATCCGGTGAACACGGCATCGGTTATGTACAAAAAAACTTTATGGACATTGCTTTCACGCGAACCCATTTAGAATTGATGGAAAGTATCAAGCGTGTGTTTGACCCTAATAATATATTGAATCCGGGGAAGATTTTTCCTGATGAGTTATAAAAATAAGGCATTTGCCGTATTTCAATTGGTATAGTGGCTAAGTAGTTTTGCTTCATAACATTAAAAACATATTATGATGAAAAAATTACTTTTTACAGCAGTCTTATTGGCCGGAACTTTTTTTGCGCAAGCTCAGGAAGTAAAATACGGAGTGAAAGCAGGTGTTGATTTTGCGACCGTTAAAGTTAAATTTATGGGAACTTCTGCCTCGGCATCCGAAACCGGTTTTTTCCTTGGAGGATTTGCTAATATTGGATTGTCTGAAAAATTTTCAGTTCAACCTGAATTACTTTATGTGGCGATTTCAGATTCTAACTTCTTTAGTCTTCCGCTATTGGCAAAATATGCTGTTGCTGAAAAAATAGGTTTGTTAGCGGGTCCTAGTTTGAATTATTTTAGTGATTTTGAAGAAGACAAGTTGAAGTTGAATATCGATTTTGGGGCAACCTATGATATTACGGAAGAAATTGATGTAAATGCCAAATACTCTTTAGGGATGGGTGATGTAAGTGTAAGTGGCGTATTTATTGGTGCCGGATACAAGTTTTAATATTTAGTTTAGTTATAATAAAAAAGCCATCAAGTAGTAATATTTGATGGCTTTTGTTATTCTTAATCTCTTTTAGGAGTTTGTTTTTTTACTCTTTTCTCCTCTTTTTTTTCTTTTGCGGTCTTCAGAGGTTCTTTTTTAGCCGCTTTCTGAACGTCTTTTCCTTTTGCCATGGTTATACTTTTTAGGTTGGTATCAAATGTTATAAGTAAAGGTAAAACTATTTATTTAATGCCCAAAGCCCTTTTTACATTTTCATCAAAAAGAGACGAGAAAGAAACTAATTGCTCCTGATTGTCAAAGTTGAAGAACTTCCATTCACCATCAGTAGTTTCATCAAACACCGCTATAAAAGTTGTTATTTTCTTCACATTAAAACTGTTTCTGGTCGGTTCAAATGTGACGTCTTTGGTATGGTTCACTTCTTGTAACCAATTTTTCTTTTCAGTGGCTTGTTCGGAAGTCAATTGGGCTTCAAAAAAGTAACGCTTTGGAATACGGATGGTTATTACGCTGAACGATTTACCGTTAAGTTGTTTTATTGGTCCAAGTTGAAGTGGAACAGTAGGTAACTGGTACCGCAATCGGTATTCTTCATTTTCGTAATGAAGCTCTGTTTTTTCAAGCATGACTTCTTTCCCGATTTGGTTCACCATTGGCAGGTATGACAAATTAACAATGGTTTCAAAATCCATTAAATAATTAGCTTCATAGAGATTTTGTGCTGCCGTTTTTAACTTTTCAGTGCTTTGCGAAAAGCCATTGAAAGCGAAAAGCAGCAATAAACAGGAAAGATATTTAGATTTCATAATTGCGAATCATTTTTTCAAATATAAAAAATCCCCAACAGTTTGAACTATTGAGGATTAAATTATTTAATGGATTAATTTCATTAGCATTACATGCCCAATGCGGTAACCACTTTATTACTGAATAGTTTGTTTACCAGTACATTTTCTTTATCCTTATTGATAAATTTCCATTGGTTTTTTGTGGCAGCATCGGAAATTCCAATCATGGTGGCTTTTTTCTTTATATAGAAAGAATTGGTTTCTTGATTAAAAGTTACTTTTTCACACTCCATTGCAGCTTTCATCAGGTCGGTCATCATTTCAATTTCTTCGACTTCAATTTTTTCTGTGAGGGTTAATTCCATCTCCAGATTATGATCAATTAAGCAAAAGTTTTGGTCGCCAATTTTTTTTATTTCTCCGTATTCAAAATTAGGCGCCACATTGAGTAGCTTAATTTTCATTTGTTCATTCCCATTGAAAGTTTCAATTAGTATTTCTTTCATTTGTTCTTTAGAAACGATTTCGAAAACCTTCGGATAAGTAGAATCCAAGATGGCATCATAGTCTAAAGTCGCGGTGGCCAAATAGATTTTTTGTGCGCCTTCTTTTAAAGAAGCCAAATCTTGAGCCAATGTTATTTGGGCAAATAATAAGGCAACAATTACGGTTAGTTTTAATTTCATGGTGTATGTTTTTTCAAATATATAAAAATCCCCAAGAGTATGAACTATTGAGGATTGTGTTTAAGATATCTCTTTTGCATTTGTTTTATCATACATCAAATAATCATTATACATGGCCTCGCTTTTGGTTCTCCAAATGGAAAGTCCTAAAGTAGTATAACGCTTCAACTTAGTATAAATTTCATTGCCTAACAGTATGCGATCATTATTGCAGTTTTTTCTATTGGCTTGTGCTACTTTTTGATTGAGCAATACGTCAAAATACTCATTGTTTAAGGCGGTAATAGTATTGAGCTGATCCAAAGTTAGTCCGTGAACAGACAGTTCGGACATGTGTAATAATCCTCTTTCAACAACTAGTTTGGCGGTCAAATGCAAGTCGGCTTCTTTTTGCAATGCTAATTTATGAGTGCCAAAAGCTTTATATATGGCGCTTCCTTTTTTGAACTTTAATGCTACTATAGTCATCACCTTTTTTATGGCTTCTATAACTGCATCGGCTTTAGCTTTTTTTGCCAACGTAATTTCAGTTTGTATCGCTTTGACCTCAATATCAGTTTCCCAGTCCGAAAAGGTTTCAATCTGTTGCTCAAGCATTTCAAATTCACTTTCGGTTATACCGTATTGTGCAAAATGAACAGCATCTCTTCTCATAAAGCGCAACTTTTCTTTACTCTTTGTCACCAGTTCGGCATCAGTCAGATGATAAGTTCTTATTATGCGTTTGTTTTTCATACCACATTGGTTTTCATAGTTTAATACGAATAAAGTAAAGGTATAAATATAAAAATACATAGGCAAAATACTATAATTTAATTGCGATATTTCAAAAAAAAGAGGCTTAATTGTATTTTACCGAAGCAACAGTTTAAAAAATAACTGCTACACATTAAAAAATAACTGCGACACATTAAAAAAGCACTGCGACACATTAAAAAATCACTGCGACACATTAAAAAAGCACTGCGACACATTAAAATACTTTTTATTAATATGTCGCAGTGATTCATTATTATATCGCAGTATTATATGAATGAAAATGAATTTGCATTATCAAAAAAAATCCCCAACCGTTTGAACCGTTGAGGATTGTTTTAAAACCAAAAGAATGTCTTTTATAATTCTTCGAGCTGAATGCGTTTTTTGTATTGTTTCATTTTTTTAAAATACGTTGGTGTAAGTCCCGTTACTTTTTTAAACTGGTTTGACAAATGGGAAACACTACTATAGTCCATTAAGAAACTTATTTCAGTAAGCGATAATTCATCATATAAAAGCAATTCTTTGACACGCTCTATCTTATTTAAAATGATGTAATTAACAATAGTAGTTCCGGTAACTTCTGAAAAAAGATTGGCAAGATGCGTATAATTGTAGTCTAGTTCTTGGCTCAAATATTCTGAAAAATTGACTTTCGGATGTTCTTCAGCGTAATGGACTAATTCTACAATAACATTTTTGGTTCTTTCGATGAGCAATGATTTTTTGTCATCGATTAATTCCAAACCTTTTTTTAACAATGCTTTGCGAAGCGCTTCTCTATCCTCTGCATGAATGTCTTTTTTGAGAGTTACTTCGCCTAAATCAATCGCGGTGTGCTTTAATTTTAATTTATCTAATTCTTCTTTCACGGCCAATTTGCAACGAAGCGAAACCATGTATTTAATGTGTATTTTCAATGTAAATGTAGTATTGGGTTATAAATAAGGAAGAACTGATTCTTGTAAAGGTACTCTATTTAAGCGCGCAAAGGTAATTTATTTGGCCAGAGTATATTTGTATAATTCTACATCATATTTGTTTATTTCACAGTATTTCAGAAAAACAAAAAATCCCCAACAGTTTTAAACCGTTGAGGATTTGTTTATTAGAAAGTTCAACTGAACACTAAATATTATTTAGTCATTCACCAAAACCCATTCGCCGGTGGCCAACATGCCTTCGGCTTTTTTGTACTTGGTAGTTTCTGTTTTGCCACTCATCACGTGTTTAATGGTCACAGTATCGTTACGGTTGATTTTCGGAGTTTCTCTCACGATGGTTTCCGTTACTTGTGGTCGTTGTTGTGCAGCTTGACTGGCTTCACGATTCGCGCTTTCGCTGCTTTCGATTTCGTCTTTGCTTTCAGTATAATTTTGTTTTTCACGTACTTGTCGCGCTTCCTGAATGTTTTGATTTTGCTGAGGTAAATCGCCTTTGAACAAGAACGAAATCACTTCTTTATTTACACCATCAAGCATGGCACTAAACAATTTGAATGCTTCCAATTTGTAAATCAGTAACGGATCTTTTTGTTCGTGAACCGCTAATTGTACGGATTGTTTCAATTCGTCCATTTTGCGTAAATGCTTTTTCCAAGCTTCATCCACAATGGCTAGAGTGATATTTTTTTCGAAATCGGCGACCAATTGAACTCCGTTAGAATCAAAAGCTTTTTTCAAATCGGTTACCACATTCAGTGTTTTAATTCCGTCTGAAAATGGTACAATAATACGCTCAAATTTGTTGCCTTCTTTTTGGTAAACATCAGCAATGATTGGGAAAGCTTCACGAGCACTTCTTTCGGTTTTCTCGGTGTAATAGGCTAAAGCGGCTTTATATACTTTACCCGTAATTTCCACTTCAGATAATTTATCAAATTCGTTAGCAGAAATTGGCGATGTAATCGAGAAGTAACGAATCAATTCAAATTCGAAGTTTTTGAAATCATTTCTGCCTTTGTTTTCGCCTACGATTAATTCGCAAGTATCATACATCATATTGGCGATATCCAGTTTCAAACGCTCTCCGTGCAAAGCATGACGACGACGTTTGTAAACCACTTCACGTTGTGCATTCATCACATCATCATATTCTAACAAACGCTTACGAGTACCAAAGTTATTTTCTTCTACTTTTTTCTGAGCGCGTTCAATCGATTTGGTCATCATGGAATGTTGGATGACTTCACCTTCTTTCAATCCCATTCTGTCCATGATTTTCGCTACTCTGTCGGAACCGAATAAACGCATCAAATTATCTTCCAAAGACACATAAAACTGTGAACTTCCCGGATCTCCTTGACGACCGGCACGACCACGCAACTGACGGTCAACACGACGTGAATCGTGGCGTTCCGTACCAATGATGGCCAAACCTCCGGCCGCTTTTACTTCCGGTGTCAACTTGATATCCGTTCCACGTCCGGCCATGTTCGTTGCAATAGTTACAACGCCCGGTTTTCCGGCTTCTTCCACAATTTGTGCTTCTTGTTTGTGTAATTTCGCGTTCAATACGTTGTGAGGAACGTTTCTTATTTTCAACATTCGGCTCAATAATTCCGAAATTTCTACCGATGTGGTACCAATCAAAACCGGTCTTCCCGATTGAGATAACTGGGTTACATCTTCGATAACGGCATTGAATTTTTCACGAACCGAACGGTAAATCAAATCTTCTTTATCCTGACGTGCCATTCCTCTGTTGGTTGGAATTTCGACTACGTCTAATTTGTAAATCTGCCATAACTCACCGGCTTCGGTAACGGCTGTTCCCGTCATACCGGCTAATTTGCTGTACATACGGAAATAATTCTGTAAAGTAATCGTTGCAAAGGTTTGCGTAGCGGCTTCAATCGTTACATTTTCTTTGGCTTCAATGGCTTGGTGCAATCCGTCAGAATAACGACGACCATCCATGATACGACCGGTTTGCTCATCAACAATAAGGATTTTATTGTCCATGATCACGTATTCGGTGTCTTTTTCGAACAAAGTATACGCTTTCAATAATTGTGTCAGCGTGTGAATTCTTTCTGATTTTACGCCAAAATCTTGGAATAATTTTTCTTTCGCTTCTGCTTCTTGGTCTTTTTCCAAGTTTTGTTTTTCGATGTTGGCAATTTCAGTTCCAATATCCGGTAAAACGAAGAAATCATCAGAAGTATCTTTGGATAAGAATTTAATTCCGTTATCGGTCAATTCAACCTGATTGTTTTTCTCTTCGATTACAAAATACATCGCTTCGTCTACTTCCGGCATTCTGCGGTTGTTGTCTTGCATGTATTCGTTTTCAGTTTTTTGCAAAAGGGCTTTCATACCTTCTTCACTCAAAAACTTGATTAAGGCTTTGTTTTTTGGTAACGAACGATACGCTCTCAACAATTGGAAACCACCTTCTTTAGTGTTGCCTTCTTTGATTAAACGTTTGGCTTCAGTCAAAAATCCGTTAGCCAATTGACGTTGTAAGCTATAAAGATTTTCGATTTTTGGTTTCAATTCGTTGAATTCATGACGGTCACCATCAGGAACCGGACCGGAGATAATCAATGGTGTACGAGCATCATCAATCAATACCGAATCGACCTCGTCGACAATCGCGTAGTTGTGTTTTCTTTGTACCAAATCTTCCGGCGAATGGGCCATGTTATCACGCAAATAATCGAAACCAAATTCGTTATTGGTTCCATAAGTAATATCGGCTTCATAGGCTTTTCTTCTGGCATCTGAGTTTGGCGAGTGATTGTCAATACAATCTACAGTCAATCCGTGGAATTCAAATAATGGAGCTTTCCAAGTACTGTCACGTTTCGCCAAATAGTCATTCACGGTTACCAAGTGAACACCGTTTCCGGTCAAAGCGTTTAAGTAAAGTGGTAATGTGGCTACTAATGTTTTTCCTTCACCCGTTTGCATCTCGGCGATTTTCCCTTCGTGCAATACGATACCACCAATCAACTGAACGTCATAGTGCACCATATCCCAAGTAATTTGTTTTCCGGCCGCATTCCAAGAGTTAGCCCAAACGGCTTGGTCGCCGTCTAAAGTGATATAAGATTTTGCAGCAGAAAGCTCTCTGTCTTTTGGTGTAGCCGAAACGGTAATAGTAGTGTTTTCTTTGAAACGTCTTGCAGTTTCTTTGATCACGGCAAAAGCATCGGGAAGGATTTCGCTCAATACTTTTTCTGAGATTTCGTAAGCTTCTTTTTCCAAAGCGTCAATAGCAATGTAGATATCTTCTCTTTGGTCAATGTCTACGGTGTTTTCTGCTAGTGTTTTTTTGGCTTCAATCTCGGCGTCTTGCTTGGCACGCGCTTGTTTTATTTTACTTTTAAACTCGGCTGTTTTGGCTCTCAACTCATCGTGAGACAAAGCGGCTAAAACAGGTTCTAAAGCTTTGATTTTATTGATGTAAGGTTGCGTTGCTTTGACGTCTTTTTGCGATTTGTCGCCTACAAAAGCCTTAATAATGCTATTAATGAAACTCATAATGGGTTTGTATTTTTATGTTTTAGTTTTCCTGATGAAGGAGTGCAAATTTAAACAAAAAAAAAGCCCTCAATGGACTTTTTTCTGTTGTGATTGTATATTTTTTAATATTCATCCTCGTTCCAAAGGTAATCTTCGTCTGTTGGATAATCCGGCCAAATCTCTTCCATAGATTCGTAAATTTCACCTTCGTCTTCTATAGATTGTAAATTCTCTACTACTTCTAGTGGAGCTCCTGTTCGTATAGCATAGTCGATAAGTTCATCTTTGGTAGCTGGCCAAGGCGCATCGCTTAAATAGGATGCCAATTCTAATGTCCAATACATCTTCTGTCGATTTTAGTTTATGCAAAAATAAATTTTATACTGAAAAAGTCAAGTTTTTTTTGATTTATTTTTTAGTAAGTTTAAGAACGTCTTTTCAGACGGTAGATTAAAGAACGCAGAATGCAGATTTTGTCTGCTTTCTGTCTTCTGTTTTCTGCCTTCTATTTCCTCGGAATCCATTTTACTTCATCCGCTTGAAGGTCAAAGGACAACTTCCGTGCCAAGACAAAAAGGTAGTCAGAAAGTCGGTTCAAGTACTTGATAACTTGTTCGTCTGTAGGTTCTAATTCATGTAAATGCACAGCCAAGCGTTCGGCTCTACGGCAGACACAGCGGGCAATGTGACAATATGACACGGTAGTATGACCACCAGGCAAGACAAAGTGTGTCATTTGTGGTAAAGCGGTATCCATACTGTCGATTTCATTTTCTAAAAGCGCAATGTCTTCTTCGGAAATGCGGTTGATGTTTAGTCGAGGTTGTCCGTTTTTCAAAACTTCTTTTTCAGGAGGTGTGGCTAAAATGGCGCCGACGGTGAAAAGTCGGTCTTGAACTTCAATCAGAACATTTTTATACAATTGATTGATGTCTTGGTCGCGAATTAAGCCAATATGTGAGTTGAGTTCGTCAACGGTGCCGTAACTTTCGATACGGATATGGTGTTTTGGGACTCGGGTTCCGCCAAAAAGAGCAGTGGTTCCGGTGTCGCCGGTTTTGGTATAGACTTTCATCTCATTAGATTTTATTTGTTATTGGTATTCGATGTAACTCGCCATTAAGGCTTGTTTCATTTTTATGAGGTGCTAAGGCGCTAAGGTACTAAGTTTTTGTATTGTTAACAAGAATACAAAAGGATTACTAACTAGCCCTGATGGGAATGGCATCTTGCAAAATGGACAGCAGGAATATGGATTGCCGATAAAGCCCTAAACTTTCGCTCCTGACTTTTACAAATGATCAACATTTAGTGTGTCACTTTCAATAATGCCATCTCGCAAACGGATGATTCTATGAGCATATTTAGCAATGTCTTCTTCGTGGGTTACCAGAATAACGGTGTTGCCGTTTTTGTGGATGTCGTTGAATAGATTCATAATTTCGACTGAGGTTTTACTGTCGAGATTTCCTGTTGGTTCATCGGCCAAAATGATGGAAGGTTTGTTGACCAAAGCTCTGGCAATGGCAACACGCTGGCGTTGTCCACCTGAAAGTTGGTTGGGTTGGTGGTCCATTCTGTCCGATAGATTTACTTGTGTCAGCACTTCGGTAGCTCGTATGTTTCTTTCAGATTTAGAAAAACCGGCGTAAATCATAGGTAAGGCTACATTGTCTAATGCCGTAGTTCTTGGTAAAAGATTGAAGGTTTGGAATACGAATCCGATTTCTTTGTTACGGATTTCTGCCAAATCATCGTCGTGCATTTGGCTAACATCTTTTCCGTTTAAGATATAAGTTCCTGAAGTTGGGGTGTCTAAACAGCCTAAAAGGTTCATCAATGTAGATTTTCCGGAGCCTGATGGTCCCATTAGCGCTACATATTCGCCTTTGTTGATTTGTAAATCGATGCCTTTTAAAACGTAGATGGTTTCGCTTCCTAATTGGAAATCACGTTTGAGGTTCTTTATGTTGATTAAAGGATTTGCCATTGCTTGCTGAAAATTGAATTTGTCAAATAAGTAGTAAATATAAAGATAATGTTACAAACAGCCGCACAATTTTGAATCAAGGAATTATACAACTATTGTAGATAATTGTGTAATGGATTAGAAGGTTATCCTGACTAATTTTACACTAACATTAAAACTTAAAATGATGAAAAACAGAATAATTAGATATGGAGTATTTTTTACTGCATTAGTAAGCTTTGTCTCTTGTAAAAACAATGACTCAGAAAAAGCTGCAGACGAAAGAATAGCTGCTTTAGAAAGCTATGTAGATTCGCTTGAAAATGTAAAAACTGAGGATGCTGAAGCCAATTGGGAACAAATTGCTGCTGATTATGACAGAAGAACAGCAGAATCAAATGAAGCTATAGCAACCTTAGGGGATGATATTAAGCCTAGAAATCAGGCCAGATTAGATTCTATCAATGCTAGGTATTTTGTAATCAGAACTTCTGTGGAAACTGCAAAAGTTCCGGTTAAAGTTAATCCTAATCAAAGACTTAGAGATACTTTCTTTGGTGCCGGTAAATTGGGAGAAGATATGAATTTTGGTTGGGTAAATAAAGACAACATTTTAGATACTTACCAAACTTTCTTTGATGCTTATAAAAACAATAAAGAAAATTTCACCAGAGAAGATTATGATGAAGTAAAATTGATTTATGAAGCACTAGACAGTAGAAAAAATACAGTAGAAAAAGAAGGCTTGTCTTCAGAAGACAACAATAAAATTGCCTCAATCAAATTCAAATTTGCACCCATGTTCAAAATGAACAGAATAGGAGCAAAGGCAAGAGAAAATGAAGAAGCGAAAGAATAATTTTTTTGAATTGGTTTATTAATTCGGAAAAAGGCAATCAGGGATGATTGCCTTTTTTTTTGTTGTAATTTTTTGAATTGTTTACTTTTCGAAATATTTTCTTATTTTTATAGAATAAATCTACTCGTTTCTTGAAGATGAAATATTCTGTTTTATTGTTGCTTTTGATTTGTTTTAAGATAAATGCTCAGTGTTGGAAAACTGTTTCTACAAGTTCCCTTACCACTTTAGCAATAAAAAATGATGGAACCTTATGGGGATGGGGTTACAATTTTAATGGACAATTGGGGGATGGCACTACAACCAATAGAACCAGTCCAGTCCAAATTGGAAATTCTTCTGATTGGAAAATGGTTTCAGCCGGACAAGTATTTACTTTAGCCATTAAAGATAATGGAACCTTATGGGCTTGGGGTTATAATCTTGAAGGTCAATTAGGCGATGGTACTTTTGTTAATAAAATTGTTCCAACTCAAATTGGAACAGCAACAGATTGGAAACAAATATCTACAGCCTACTGGACAGCTATGGCGATAAAAAATAACGGGACATTATGGGGTTGGGGTCAAAATTACATGTATGGGCAATTGGGAGATGGAACAATAATTAATAGAAATGTTCCCACGCAAATAGGAATTGCTACAGATTGGTTAAAAGTTTCTGTTGGTTCTACACATACAATGGCTGTAAAAAACAATCATACTTTATGGGTATGGGGAAATAATGCTTACGGACAGTTTGGTAATGGAAATAATACAAATTCACTTGTGCCAATTCAAAATGGAACGGCTGCAGATTGGGAAGATGTATCTGTCGGTGATTACCATTCAATAGCATTGAAAACTAATGGAACTGTCTATAGTACAGGATCAAATTATGACGGAAGACTTGGCGACGGAACCACAAACTCCAGAAACACCTTGGTCCAGATAGGAAATGATACTACTTGGCAAAGTATAAGCGCCGGTTCATTCAATACTATCTGCATAAAAAATAATGGGACTTTATGGGGTTGTGGTGATAATTACAATGGCTTACTAGGAGATGGCACTACTGATGATAAGCTAATTTTAACACAAATAGGAACTGAGACTAATTGGAAATTCAGCTCTTCCTGTCAATGGCATACAGTAGCCTTAAAAACAGATGATTCTCTTTCAATATGGGGAGATAATCTAGTTGCGATTCCGGATTCATTTTCTCTTTCTCCCATGGGAATTAACTGTACAAATTTGTCCGAAGAAGAGTATAATATTGCCACTTTTTCAATTTATCCAAACCCAACACAATCCGTTTTGAATATTCAGTTTTCAACAGCTACGGAAATCCAAAAGATTTCAATAGTGGATATAACCGGAAAAAAAGTTTTGGAACAAACCGGAAACTTCACACAGATAAATGTTCAGAATTTAGCACAAGGATTATATATCGTATCAGTCTTAACCAATGGTAAGATAATCAACCATAAGTTTGTCAAAAATTAGACTTAGACTCTAATCACAAAATGCTCCTTTTCCTGCTCGATTCGGAAGAAAACAATTCCCCATTGAAAAGTGTCAATTGTTACCGTAACTTTTGGGTGGTTTTTTATTGTTTCCCAAGCTTCTTCCATGGCTGCCGACCAATGAATGTCATCGAAAATCCACACCGTTTCGTTGGTAATTGTTGGTAATAGAAGTTCGAAATAGGTTAAAGTAGCTTGTTTGGAATGGTTGCCGTCGAAGTAAATCAATTGATAATTGATAATTGACGATTGATAATTTTTTAGATGGCTTGAAAATTCAATATTTACACATTCAACATTATTGAACATTGTTCCGAAACTTCGGGATTGCAATTGATATTGGTTAAGGGTGTTTTTACAACCTTCCAAAGTGGTAATTTTGGCATTCGGGTTCCCTAATGATAATGCTGAAGTCGCTAATCCTAATGAAGTGCCAATTTCTAAGATACTTTGCTTCTCCGGTTCGTTATCGCTCGTGTCCGGTTGGAAATACTTTGTAATTCTAAACAATAATTCGGCTCTTTTTGGAGAAATTCCAGCGGTTTTGGCAATTTGATTTATCGCTCGAGTATTGCTTTTAAAAACTCGCGAGCCGGCACCAAAATCTGTAACTTCTATTGTATTCGTATTTTCTAAAAGTGATTTTCGATATTTTTTTAGAATAGAATATTCAGCGTATTTCTTCTTGTCATAAAAACATTTGGTTACTAAATCAAATACAAACGGTGAATGCACTCCGTGTTCGTTTTTGGAGTTCCAGAGGAATTTTAAATATGACTTAATTAGCTGTAACATTTATTTTTTGTTACACAGAGATTCACGGAGTTTAAGCAGGGATACACAGATTTTTTCTCTGTGAGACTCATTTTTCTCTGTGAATCTCTGTGAAATAATTTATTCCATTTTGCTCGAAAGTTCAAACCAACGCTCTTCTTTAGCTTCCAGTTTTTTAATAATTACTTCCAATTCGTTGGCTTTTTTCGTGATGTCAGCGTCAGCAACTTTGCCTTCAGCGAATTGGTTTTCGATTTGCTTTTTCTCGTATTCTAAATCTTTGATTTCGCGTTCGATTTTGCTGAATTCCTTTTGCTCGTTGAAATTCAAACCCGAAGTCGTTGGGTTATTTTGTTTCCAATTCGTTTTTTCAGTAGAAACGCTCGATAAATTTTTTGGCTCAGCCGAATCTTCATACGCCCTGAAATCAGAATAATTGCCGGGAAAATCTTCAATTTGTCCTTCGCCTCTAAAAATGAACAAATGATCCACGATTTTATCCATAAAATATCTATCGTGAGAAACTACAAGCAAGCATCCGGGATAATCTAAAAGAAAACTTTCTAAGACATTTAGGGTCACGATATCCAAATCATTCGTTGGCTCATCGAGAATTAAAAAGTTCGGATTCTGAATTAAAACCGTACATAAATAAAGTCTCTTCAATTCGCCACCGCTAAGTTTTTCTACAAAGTCGTATTGTTTTTTGGCATCAAACAAAAAGCGCTCCAACAATTGTGACGCCGAAATGATTTTTCCTTTCGTCAACGGAATGTATTCGCCGTATTCTTTGATGATGTCAATGACTTTTTGTCCCGGTTTTGGGTTGATACCGCTTTGGGTGTAATAGCCAATTTTAATCGTGTCACCAATAATTACTTTACCCGAATCGGGAAGCATAGTTTTGGTCAATATGTTTAAGAAAGTCGATTTTCCGGTACCGTTTTTACCAATAATTCCAATGCGTTCGCCACGTTGGAAATCATAAGTAAAGTTGTCTAATATGGTTTTCTCCTTGAATTTTTTATTCAGTTTGTACAGTTCGATAATCTTGCTGCCCATACGTTCCATGTTGATTTCGAGTTCAACTACGTTTTCCTTACGACGACTTTCTGCTTTTTCCTTAATTACGTAAAAATCATCTTGGCGCGATTTTGATTTGGTCGTTCTCGCTTTGGGTTGGCGTCGCATCCATGCCAATTCTTTTACAAAAAGGTTTTGTGCTTTGTCAATACTCGAGTTTTCCATAGCGATTCGCTCTTCTTTTTTCTGCAAATAATAAGAGTAATTGCCTTTGTATTGGTATAATTTTCCGTTGTCGAGTTCGATGATTTCGTTACAAACGCGTTCCAAAAAGAAGCGGTCGTGCGTTACCATAAACAATGTGATGTTTTCTTTGGCAAAATAACTTTCCAGCCATTCAATCATTTCTAAATCCAAGTGATTCGTTGGTTCGTCCAAAATCAATAAATCCGGACGATTGATTAGAATAATTGCGAGAGACAAACGCTTTTTTTGTCCACCGGAAAGACTTTTTACTTTCAGTTTTAAATCGTCTAACTTTAGTTTGGATAAAATTTGCTTGAATTGCGTTTCAAAATCCCAAGCGTTGTGGCGGTCCATTTCGTCGAAAGCCAATTGGTATTTTTCCTCGTCTTCCGGGTTTTCCAACGCTTTTTCGTATTGTTCAATCACATGCAAAATTTCGTTATCCGAAGCGAAAATACTTTCCTCAATCGTCAATTCGTCTTGCAGATTGTTGTTCTGAGAAAGAAATGCCATTTTGATTCCTTTGCGAATGATAATCTGACCGGTATCCGGCTCGTCATCGCCATTAATCATTTTCATAATCTGGGTTTTCCCCGAACCGTTTTTGGCAATAAAGGCGATTTTTTGGTCTTTGTTGATACCAAAGGAAAGGTTAGCAAACAACGTTCTTTCGCCAAAGGATTTCGATATATTTTCTACTGAAAGGTAATTCACTTTTGAGGTATGAGTTATAAATTAGGAGTTATGTGTTAAATGAAAACCATAACTTTTCGGCAAAAGTAACTCAAATTTCTAACAATCTAAAGGCGTAGCCGTATCTAATAATCTAACAATCTATTATATTTGCCCAATGCAACTATCCGTCATCATCCTTAATTATAATGTGCGTTACTTTTTAGAGCAATGCGTTTTAAGTGTGCAAAAAGCTATTCAGAATTTAGACGCAGAAATTATCGTCATCGATAACCATTCTTCGGATGACAGTTGCGCCATGATGAAACAACGTTTTCCACATATAAAACTCATCGAAAACAAAGAAAACTCTGGCTTCCCAAAAGGAAACAACATTGCCGTTAGAGAAGCCAAAGGCGATTATTTGTGTATTTTGAATCCGGACACCGTTGTTGCAGAGGACACCTTTGAAAAGATACTTAATACTCAATACTGGCAACTGAACACTGGTATCATTGGTTGCAAATTAATCGACGGTACCGGAAACTTTTTAGCCGAAAGTAAACGCGGTATTCCAACACCTTGGGTTGCTTTTACCAAGATTTTCGGGTTGTATAAAATGTTTCCGAAATCGACTTTGTTCAATAAATATTACGCCCAACATTTAGCCGAAAACCAAACCGGAAAAGTGGACATTCTTGTGGGTGCTTTTATGATAATGAAGCGCGAATTGTACAACCAATTAGAAGGTTTTGACGAAAATTGCTTTATGTATGCCGACGATATTGATTTATCGTATCGTGCTTTGTTGTTGCAAAAACAGAACTACTATTTTCACGAAACGACAGTCATTCATTACAAAGGGGAAAGTACGGTGAAAGATGCAACTTATATGAAGCATTTCAGAGAGTTTATGAATTTCTTTTACCAAAAGCATTTCAAACGCTCGGTATTTTTCAATCTCATGGCGCGTTTCGGAGCCTTTTATTTTTCGATAGTAAAAGTTTTTAAAGGAAAATCGAAGCCTAAAGTCAAACCCGCTCAATACATTTTAGTTTCTGATAATGAAGCGTTAAAAGAAAAATTAGTCCTAAAATTGCAAAAAAGTGTTGAAAGAATACCATTAGAAAACGGGAAAATAGTAATTTCGCAAACGATTTCGAAGGCAAAAAATACAGAGGTGATTTTGGATACCAACTATTTAGGTTTTAAAAAAGCCATTGTCTTTTTGGAAGAAAACAAAATCAAGTCGCTTACTTTTAAATTGTTACCAGTCGAAAGTAGCTTTATTATCGGAAGTAATAGCAGCGACGATAGAGGAGAAGTGATTATAATTTGAGAATAAAACACAAATCGTTTTGTAGTAAAAAATTATAGAATTAAAGTTAAAACCTAATTTGTTTTATTAATTTTGCAAACGAAACAACAAAATACAACTTTAGATTATCAATATGGCAAAGTTTGAATTGAAATTACCCAAAATGGGAGAAAGCGTTGCAGAAGCAACCATTACCAATTGGTTGAAAAACGTAGGTGAAAAAATCGACGCTGATGAAGCCGTATTGGAAATCGCTACCGATAAAGTAGATAGCGAAGTGCCAAGCGAAGTTTCGGGTATTTTAACCGAAATTTTATTCCAGGTAAATGATGTGGTAAAAGTAGGGCAAACTATTGCTGTCATTGAAACCGAAGGTGGAAGCGTTGCCGTTACGCCGGTTGCTCAAGAAATGGTTTCACCTGTTGCTGAAGTTTCTAAAACTGTTGAAGTCGCTGTAGCCAATGCTGCTCCGGCCGATTTTAAATCGTCTGATAAATTTTTCTCGCCATTGGTGAAAAACATTGCGACAGCGGAAGGAATTTCTGTTGCCGAATTGGAAAACATTGCCGGTTCCGGAAAAGACGGACGCGTAACCAAAGAAGACATCTTAAAATATATAGGCAATAGGCAAAAGCCATTAGCCACTAGTCAAATAGTTCAGCCAACAATCAACAACCAACAACCGACAACTCAAGCCGTTCCGGTTTCTGTAAACGGCGGTGATGAAATTGTGGAAATGGACAGAATGCGCAAGCTGATTTCCGGTTATATGGTCGCTTCCGTGCAAACATCAGCGCACGTACAATCGTTTATCGAAGTGGATGTGACCAATATCGTAAAATGGAGAGACCGCGTTAAAAATGCTTTCGAAAAACGTGAAGGAGAAAAGTTAACTTTTACGCCAATCTTTATGGAAGCGGTGGCGAAAGCGTTGAAAGATTTTCCGGGTATGAATATTTCAGTAGACGGTGATTTTATTATCAAAAGAAAAAATATCAATCTTGGTATGGCCGCTGCGTTGCCTAACGGAAACTTGATAGTTCCGGTAATTAAAAATGCTGACCAATTGAACTTGGTAGGCATGGCCAAAGCCGTAAACGATTTAGGAAACCGAGCTAAAGCCGGAAAACTAAAACCGGACGATACACAAGGCGGAACTTATACGGTAACGAATGTGGGAACTTTTGGTTCAGTATTTGGAACACCGATTATCAACCAACCACAAGTGGGAATCTTAGCTTTAGGCGCGATTAGAAAAGTACCAGCCGTTATCGAAACTCCGGAAGGTGATTTTATCGGCATTCGCCAAAAAATGTTTTTGTCGCACAGTTATGACCACAGAGTTGTAGATGGCGCATTAGGTGGAAGTTTTGTAAAACGAGTAGCTGAATATTTAGAGGCATTTGATGCAAATAGAGAATATTAGAAATTTTAATGTGGTAATACAAAAACCTTTCAAGTGTTTATTTGAAAGGTTTTTTAGTTAAAACTCAAACTGAATCGGGCCACCTTAAATACTTAAATTAAAGTTATTATTAAACCTGTAAATGTGTAAGTTTTAATAGAAGTTGTGTAATAATTTTAGATTACAGCAATTGTACATTTGTTAGTAAAAAATTAATCTAAAATTATCATGAAAAAACTAACTAGCTGTGTACTTTGTTTATTTACATTTTGTATTTCATTGGCGCAAGAAGTAAAGACTACAATTGTGGTTGATTCTGCTCAAGTAAAAATCGAATCGAGCAAAGCTAACATCAACGAAAAAAAATCTCAACTTAAATCGGACATTCAAGATCAAAAGAAAATCAGTAGAGAACAGAAAAAAATTGATAATAGAGCCACCGACGAGCGAAGAGAATTAGCCAAAGCTCAAAAAAAACTTAAAAAAGAGCAAAAGCAAATTCAAAAAGAAAACAGAGCGATTTCCAAAAATAATGATAAACGAAACGACGCTAAAAAAAGAGAAATTAAGCTAAATCAAAGATTAGTTAATGCCAATAAAGATTTATTTAAACTTCAAGAAAAATTTGAACAGAAAAAAAGTGAGGGGAATTTGTCAGCAGTAGAAAATAGCAAGTTTGAAGTAAAAATTACCAAAAAACAACTTGAAGTTAGAAAAATAGAAGAAGAGATTTCAAATTTAAAAAAGTATTAATTTAATCGGACTTTTATTATATCAACCTAAATGTTAATCGTAAGGATTTAAATAAAAGACGGATTTACTGATTAATAAATTTGAGGCACAAAAATAGTTCTAAATTCAAATAATTATAAATCAACCCTTTTCTTTTTCGAAAGGGTTTTTTTATGGTCAAATCATAAATCTTTATTAAAATATCGATAAACGGTAACTTCAATATTTTATATTTGTGAGCATAAATTTTTATAATGGAATTAAAACTCAACAGACCTATTTGCTTCTTCGATCTTGAAACTACCGGAATTGACGTGGCTAGAGACAGAATCGTCGAAATTTCAATCTTCAAAGTTTTCCCAAACGGAAACAAAGAAAGCAAAACTTGGTTAGTGAATCCAACCATTCCAATTCCACCGCAATCTACCGCAATTCATGGTATTTCTAATGAGAAAGTAGCCAATGAACCAACGTTCAAAGAATTAGCCAATCAAGTTCACAACATGATTAAAGACTCTGATTTGGCCGGATTTAATTCGGATCGATTCGATATTCCGTTGTTGGCAGAAGAACTTTTGCGTGCCGAAGTTGATTTTGATATGAAAAACCGAGTGTCCGTTGATGTACAAACCATTTTTCACAAAAAAGAAGAAAGAACGTTGAGTGCAGCTTATAAGTTTTATTGCAACGGAAGTCTTGAAAATGCGCACAGTGCCGAAGCAGATACCATGGCAACTTACGAAATTCTAAAAGCACAATTAGATCGTTACGAAGATTTAGAAAACGATATGAAAACCCTTTCTGAATACACCACCCGTAAAAAATCAGTTGACTTTGCTGGTTTTATTGCGTTAAATACTGAAGGTCAGGAGATATTTACATTTGGCAAACACAAAGGTGCTTTAGTCGATGAGGTTTTGGATAAAGAACCGGGTTATTTCGGTTGGATACAAAACGCTGAATTTCCATTGTATACTAAAAAGGTATTAACCGGAATTAAATTAAGAAAGTTGAACACAAAATAGTTCTCCGTTGTCAGTTCTCGGTTAAAAGCAACAGAAAACAGACATCAGACAACAGATAACAAAAATGAAAATAATCTGCATCGGAAGAAATTACGCCAACCACATCGAAGAACTCAACAACGAGCGTCCCGATGAACCGGTGATATTTTTAAAACCTGATACGGCAGTTATACCCAATAAATCGCCCTTTGTGATACCGGAATTTAGTAATGAAATTCACCATGAAGTAGAGGTTTTAGTCAAAATCAATAAAGTAGGCAAATACATTGAGGCTAAGTTCGCTCACAAGTACTATGATGAGATTGGTTTAGGAATTGATTTTACCGCGCGAGATGTTCAGAACAAGCTGAAAGAGAAAGGTTTACCTTGGGAAAAAGCAAAAGGATTTGACGGTTCAGCGATGATTGGTGCCTTTTTACCGATAAATAATTTTAATTCGGTGGAAAATATTACTTTTGAGTTGACTAACAACGGAAAAACCGTTCAAAAAGGAAATACCAGCCACATGTTGTGGAAAATCGATGAAATCATTTCTCATATTTCACAGTATTTTACCTTGAAAAAAGGAGATATTATATTTACAGGAACTCCCGAAGGAGTGAGCAAAGTCGCTCCAAACGACGTTCTTGAAGGATTTATAGAAAACAAAAAACTACTAAGATTACACATAAAATAATGGCAATAAACTACAACCTAGCGAAAGTTTACGCACTTTCAGACAACGATCCGGAGTTTGTGATGCAAATCATTGACTTATTCGTTACCGAAGTACCGGAAGATATGAAGTATATCGAAACCGGCATCAAAGAAAAAGACCACAAACAAGCTTATGCTTACGCGCACAAGATAAAACCAACGCTTGATTTATTGGGAATGTCTGTAGCATTTGAAGAAATACTTCAAGTAGAAGCTTGGACTAAAAGAGAAGGAAAACGCAAAGAAATCAACGATACTTTTGCCAGTATTCAAAGTCAAGTAGACAAAGCAATCAAAGAAATCAAAAAAGATTTCGAACTTTAAAAATTAAAAGCGACTCGAGCGATAGTGAACTGGCGAAGCAATGGTTCGGGAATTATCAGTTATGGCAGTTCCCGCTTTTCGTTAAACATGGTATCACTTCAATCGGGGCTAATTAGTTATCGGTTAGTTTCTTTATAAACTAAACATGCAACCTCACCTTAGTGCCTCAGAACCTTAGAACCTCAAAAGAATGATCGCATCCATAGTCACCATAGGCGACGAAATACTCATCGGGCAAATTGTCGACACCAATTCGGGTTACATCGCCAAAGCCTTAGATAAAATCGGAGTGCAAACCCATGAAATGCTTTCCATTTCCGATGACAAACAGCACATCTTAGACACTTTTACAGCTTTGCAAGATAAAGTCGACTTGATCATAATAACCGGCGGCTTAGGGCCAACCAAAGACGATATTACTAAACTGACTTTCTGTGAGTATTTCGAAGACACTTTTGTTAGGAATCAAGAAGTTGAAGACCATATTGTAGCGTTGTTTGCCAAATTGAATTTTAATCCGACACAAGTCAACAAAGACCAAGCGTTATTGCCTTCCAAAGCGCAAGTTTTGAAAAATAATTACGGTACCGCTGCGGGAATGTGGATGAAAAAAGGCAAAACTGTTTTTGTCTCGATGCCCGGCGTTCCTTATGAAATGAAAGGCATAGTTAACGAAGAATTAATTCCGAAAATAGTAGCCGAATTCAAAAGACCATACATTGTTCACAAGACCATTTTAACCTACGGACAAGGCGAAAGTTTAGTCGCTGAACGCATTGAAAATTGGGAAAACAACTTGCCTGAATTTATCAAATTGGCATATTTGCCCAATCCGGGAAGAGTGCGTTTGAGATTAACTGCTCGAGGAGAAAACAAAGCAATTTTAGAAAAAGCTGTTCAAGAAAATGTAAACGCTTTAACCAAAATCATCGGTGATATAATCGTCGGTTTTGATGATGATGAAACAATAGAAGTAATCATCGGTAGAATGCTTGCAGCACAAGGTAAAACCATTGCCACGGCTGAAAGTTGTACTGGTGGAAAAATAGCCCAAATGTTGTCTTCGGTAGCCGGAGCTTCGCATTATTTCCGAGGAAGCGTTGTCAGTTATTCCAAAGAAACCAAAATAAATGTTCTCGGTGTTGAGGTTGAGTTAATTAATCAACATGATGTTGTTAGTGCAGAAGTGGCGAAGGCGATGGCGCTGAATATTCAAAAAATGATGAAAACCGACTACGCTTTGGCCACAACAGGTAACGCGGGACCAACTTCTGAAGCGGGAAAAGCGGAAGTTGGTGTCGTTTTTATTGCTTTGGCTACGCCAAATGAAGTATTGGTTGCTGAGTTTAATTTTGGGCAACCTCGTGAAAAAGTGATAGATAGAACGGCAAATAAAGCGTTGGAAATATTGCAGAAAGAAATTTTAAAAAATCTGCCATAATTTTTTTGTTACTACAATATATTTTGCGTAAGTTTGCACCCTGATTTTGAATAACGATAAAAGAAAAGCATAATGTCAAGAGTTTGTGACCTTACAGGTAAAAGAGCGATGGTAGGAAATAACGTTTCTCACGCTATGAACAAAACTAAGAGAAAATTTTCTGTTAACTTAGTTAAAAAACGTTTCTATCTTGCTGAAGAAGACAGATGGATTACGTTGAGAGTAGCTGCGTCTACAATTAAAACAATCAATAAAAATGGATTGGCTGCTGTTTTGAAAAAAGCAAAAGTTGAAGGATTTATTAAATAATTCTATCCCAATAAAAATAAAGTAAGATGGCAAAGAAAGGTAATAGAATACAAGTTATTTTAGAGTGTACTGAGCACAAAGGAACTGGTTTACCGGGAACTTCTCGTTACATCACAAACAAAAACAAAAAAAATACTCCGGACAGATTAGAGATTAAAAAGTTTAATCCAATCTTAAAGAGAATGACTGTTCACAAAGAGATTAAATAATTAGAGGTTTTAAATATTTAAAATTTCATAATAAACAATATAAGTCATGGCAAAGAAAACCGTTGCAACGTTACAAACATCTTCAAAAAGATTAACCAAAGCTATCAAAATGGTTAAATCTCCTAAAACAGGTGCATATACTTTCCAAGAAAGCATTATGACTCCGGAAGAAGTTGATAGTTTCCTTAACAAGAAATAATCCAACAAACTCAATATATCAAAGCTACTTTCATTCGGAAGTAGCTTTTTTATTTTTATATTTGCTTCGCCTATTCGTCTCATTTTAAAAATGAGACTCGGGTATCGAACAAATCCGAATTTTCAATACGTTTCCAATGAGTTTTTTCAAAAGAATATTTTCCTCCGAAAAAAAAGAGACTTTAGATAAAGGTCTCGAACAGACCAAAACATCATTTTTTTCTAAATTAACCAAAGCTGTTGCCGGAAAATCCAAGGTTGATGATGAGGTTTTAGATAATTTAGAAGAAGTATTGGTGTCTTCTGATGTTGGTGTGAACACTACATTAAAAATCATCGAAAGAATTGAAGCGCGTGTCGCCCAAGACAAATACATGGGAACCGACGAGCTCAACAAAATCCTGCGTGAAGAAATTGCCGCACTTTTATCTGAAACCAAATCAGGTGAAGAAACTGAGTTTACCATTCCGGCCAATAAAAAACCTTATGTATTAATGGTAGTTGGTGTAAACGGTGTTGGAAAAACGACTACGATTGGAAAATTAGCCCACCAATTCAACAAAGCCGGTTACAAAGTAGTTTTAGGTGCAGCCGATACTTTCCGTGCCGCCGCGATTGACCAATTGCAAATTTGGGCCGATAGAGTAGGCGTTCCATTAGTAAAGCAACAAATGGGAAGTGATCCTGCTTCGGTAGCTTTTGATACGTTACAAAGTGCCGTAACCCAAAATGCCGATATTGTAATCATTGATACTGCCGGTCGTTTGCACAACAAAGTAAACTTGATGGCGGAATTAACAAAAGTAAAACGCGTCATGCAAAAAGTAGTTGAAGATGCGCCTCACGATGTTTTATTAGTATTGGATGGTTCAACCGGACAAAATGCTTTTGAGCAAGCCAAACAGTTTACCGCTGCGACCGAAGTTTCTTGTTTAGCCGTAACCAAATTAGACGGTACAGCCAAAGGTGGCGTTGTAATCGGAATTTCAGATCAGTTTCAAATTCCGGTAAAATATATCGGTGTTGGAGAAGGTATTGAAGATTTGCAAGTTTTTAATAAGTTTGAATTTGTAGATTCTTTTTTTAAATAAGTATAATCCATGAAAAAAATTACCATTTTAGTTTTTTTACTAATCTCATTTATTGGTTATAGCCAAAAAAGTTATTCACCCGGATATTATATAGATCAATCCAATAATAAAAAAGAAGGGTTTATAGATAATTCTAATCCATACAATAACCCAGAAAAAATTTACTTTAAAACTTCACTTGAAGAAAAAACAATCGAAATTTCAATCGATAATATCAAAGAATTTAAAATCAATTCTAACTACAAGTTTGTTAAGTACACTGTAGATTATGATTATGAACAAATACAGAATAGTAATAAAATTAAAATTTTAGGTAAAGAACCAAAATTAGAACAAAAAGTAGTCTTACTTAAGCTTTTGGTTGAAGGAAATGTGTCTTTATACAAAGCAATTATTGGTGATGTTGTTTTTTTCTACGTTAAAAACAAGGATGATGTCAATCCAAAATTATTAGTTCATAGAAAATATAATCAAGATAATTCAATCAAAGAAAATAATGATTATAGGAAGCAGTTATATGATGATTTGAAATCAGATAAACTCGTCTTTAATGATTTTTTAGATATTGATTATGATGAAAAAGAATTGGTTTCCATTTTTTCAAAAGCAAATACCGAAAATAATTCTTTTGTGAATCAAAATATATCCTCTGAAATTGGAAAAAATAAACTACAGTACAAAATAATTGCTGGTACAAGTCTTTATAGAGCCAATTATACTTTTAATGACGATTATAAATTAACGCCTAAGAATGCTAGTTTTAATAATCCTATGGTTGGAGTAGAGTTTTCAAATTCTTTTGGTATAAATTCGTATCGTTCAGAGTTATTTGTTAGATTGTTTTATCAAAAAGTAAAGACTGAAGCTGACTATTTTAGTCAAGTAAGTAACGATTATAATGTACGATATACAATGAAATCAGATTTTAGTTCAATTAACGTAACAGCTGGTTATCGATATGCATTGTATAAAAAAGGGAAAAATAAATTTTATGTAGACGGATCAATTGGATTGTCAAAAGTTCTGGAAGACGATTTTAGCATTGATTATTTAGTTACCTATACAACTCCTAATCCAATCCCTTCCCCAAGTGATAAATATGTTTTTGATCAATTGTCTACAGTTATTTTTTTAAATGCAGGAGTAGGTTATGTTTTTAATAATAGATTTGGCTTGGGTTTAGAATATTCTGCTAATAAAAATTATTTAAAAGAGTATGCTCTGATAAATGGTTCATTCTCAAATATCAATTTAATATTTACTTATACTTTAAATCATTAAATTACTATGAATAAAGTTTTATATTTCTTCAGAGGAACAGCTCCAATAAAATTAATAATCATCAGTATCTTAATTGCTGTATTGAGCTATTTTATTGAAAAATCGCTACCAAGTATTTTCTTAGGATTGAGATTAATTGCTTTTCTTTTGTTTGTCTACGCTTCGATTCGCTTGCTAAACAGAAAATAGATTACTGATATAAATCGTTGATTTTATCCCATAATTCATTATCGAATCCTGATAAGGCAAAAGTTGGATTGTCAGGATTGGCTACATCTCCCATTCGGATAACTACCATTTTTTTACTTGGAATCACATAAATTTTTTGGTCGTTTTTCCCCAAAGCTGCATACATATCGCTTGGTGCATTTGACATCAAGGTGCCGTTAAATTCAAATTGACTGGTTGGCAAATGGTAAGAAGATTTTCCATTCAACCACCACAGATAACCATAGGCCTGATTAATCGGTTGAGAAGTTGTTGTAGCTTGAACAAAATAATTTTCATTTACTATGGTTGTTCCGTTCCATTTTCCTTTGTTTAAGGATAGTAATCCAAAACGAGCCATGTTTCTGCAGGTACTCCAATAAACACTTAGACCATCACCACTGTTAATCCAAGCGCCACCAGTCATTCCGATTCGGTCTCTTAATTTAGTGTTGAAATAATTGGTCCAAGTTTGTCCGCTGGCTTCGGCTACTACGTCTTGTAATTTCACATAGACATTGTGGTAAGCCCAACGTGTTCCGGCATCGGCGACATATTGTAAATTGGCAGGCTCAACATTATCACCTAAAGCATCATTCAATCCTGAATTCATAGACAATAAGTTTTTACAAGTAATCAGATTTTCTTTGGCTAATGGTGCGCTTGTCCAACCGGTTCCTAAATAATCAGAGACTTTGTTATTAATGTTGAGTAATCCTTCATCTTGTGCAATTCCGGTTACCGTAGAAGTCAATGTTTTTCCGGCACTTGCCCAATACCAAGGAGAAGTTGCCGAGTGGCCGTTAAAATAGTTTTCCATCACGATTCTACCATTGACTAATATGATAAAGGATTTGGTGTTTTTTTGTTCCAAATAGTCTAGTAAAGGTTGAACGGCACTTTGATTCCAGCTTAAATCTGTTATGGATTTCGTTTCCCAAGTATTACTGCTGTCAGTTGGAGGAAAGTACATTTGTTCAGCAGAATTATCAGAATCAGAACTGCAATTCAACATAAAAAGGGACACAAAAACGAGTAGGTATATCTTTTTCATAACTTAGAATTTGTCTTTGGACTTTAAAAGTAGTAAATAGTTTAATGTTGATAATATTAATTTTTATTTCACTCACTTTATGAACTTAAAAAATTAAATTTGTGATGGAGTTAAAACCAGTAAATACCATGAAAAGAATTTCCGCCATACTGATCACTTTCTTATTAATCTCATGCCAAGCTGATGTTAAAAAAGAAGATTTGTCAAAGCTCAATGGCTATTGGGAAATCAAACAAGTGACTTTGGCTAACGGCGAAACCAAAGACTATAAAGTCAACGAAACCATCGATTTTTTTGAACTTCGACATCCCGAAGTTTCGGGAGAGTCTGACCATAAAATGGTAGGCTTTCGCCAAAAAGTAATGCCGCAATTTGACGGCACTTTTAAAACCAACGGTATAAAGGAAAATCTTAAAATTTTGGAAATCGAGAATGCCTATTTTGTCGAATACAAAACCGATTACGGCAAATGGAATGAAGAGATTATCACCATTGAAGATTCTACTTTGGTGCTCAAAAACAAGCAGAACCTAATTTACACTTATAAAAAATTCAAACCTTTTTCTTTAAAATAATGACCAAAAGACTCAGCAACGAAAGTTCGATAGGCGACGTTTTAAAAGCGTTTATTGAAACCAACAAACTCCAAAGCGGCATGGACAAAATTGACGTTCAGGAAGCTTGGAAATCGTTAATGGGTAATGGTGTCAACAGTTATACTAAAGAAGTGGTTCTGAAAGGATCTACTTTGTATGTTTCTTTAACATCAGCGGTCTTGCGGGAAGAGTTGAGTTATGGAAAACAAAAAATAATTACGATGATTAATGAAGAGCTTCGTAAAGAAGTAGTGACGGATATAATTCTTCGCTAAGTATTGGTTTCCAAATCCTTAATATAATCTTCATATTCGTAGAAAAAGACTTCAAACTTCGTCATTGTTTCGCTGAAGAAATCAAAAATCTCAGGCCAATAATTTCTATTGTTTAGGCTTACACCCAATTTTTCGACCCAAATTCTACTAATCACTTTACCGCTTTCTAAATAAAATTGACGCTCCAAAATCGCTTCCGGAAGGTATTCTTCGAGTAAAATTGTTTTGAGTGATTCTATTTTTTCAAAATAAATTTTGCGCTTTTCTTCGTCTTTTGGCTCAATATCTAAAAGCACTTGTGCCTTTTTGTTATCTATATAGAATTTGAAAGTAACGTCTTTAATCTTAGTGTCATACAACAACCATTTTCTCGGATAAGCTTCGGCAAATGCGGTCCAGAATTCCTTTTTGATGCGTTGGGCTTCTTCTTTGCTGTACATTTTATTGGTGTAAATTTGGTGTGCGTTGTTTTTTTGAGGTAACTTTATATTTCTAAAATCAGGCATGATGCACTTTGAAGAGTTTTTAAAATATACGCCAAAAATACAAAATGTCGAGCTACCGGCAACGCATGCCCATGCAAAAATGGCTCCAGCCAATCGATTAGATTTAATTAAAGCCATAGATTTCACCAAGGTTACTCCAAAGCAAGCCGCTGTACTGATGCTTTTTTATCCCAAAGCTTCACAAACTTATTTGGCTCTAATTCTCAGAACCAGTTACAACGGAGTTCATTCGTCACAAATTGCTTTTCCCGGGGGAAAAGTAGAGGATTTTGATGCCGATTTAAAGGAAACAGCACTCAGAGAAACCCATGAGGAAATTGGGGTAAATCCTAATCATGTCAATGTGATTCGCGCCTTTACCGAAGTGTATATTCCGCCGAGTAATTTTATGGTTTATCCTTATTTGGGTTATAGCGAAAGCGAATTGGAGTTCAATCTGCAAGAGGATGAAGTCGCCGGATTAGTCGAATTTCCGTTCGCCGATTTTATGAATGATAAAATTATTGTGAATACCACAATGAAAACATCTTATGCCGGTAGTATTGAAGTGCCTGGATTTCAGGTAAGAGAGCATTTCGTTTGGGGCGCCACCGCTATGATGTTGAGCGAATTGAAAGAAACCCTTAAATTGGTTTTATAAATTTTAGTTTTTGTAAATTTGCGTCCCTAAAAGTCACAAATAAAAAATCAATTATGGGATTATTTAAAAGAAATCCTTTTGGTCATATACTCTTTATCAAAAAATGGCTAATCCGAATCTTTGGTGTATTAACGCACCGTCGTTATCGAGGTTTTAACGAACTTCATATTGAAGGTTCGGAAATCATTAAAGGTTTGCCCGATAAAAATGTACTCTTTATATCGAATCACCAAACGTATTTTGCCGATGTAGTAGCCATGTTTCACGTGTTCAATGCCAGTTTATCAGGACGTGTAGATAATATTAAAAATGTTGGTTATTTGTGGCAACCCAAGATGAATATCTATTATGTTGCCGCCAGTGAAACAATGAAAGCAGGTTTGTTACCAAGGATTTTGGCTTACGTCGGAGCAATAACGGTAGAACGCACCTGGCGCTCGGGCGGAAAAGATGTAACAGAAAAACGTGAAATTAATCCGAATGATACGGAGAATATCCGAATAGCTTTAGAAGATGGTTGGGTAATTACCTTTCCGCAAGGCACCACCAAGTCCTTTAAACCGGTTAGAAAAGGAACCGCTCATATTATAAAACAACACAAACCTATAGTTGTGCCTATAGTTATTGACGGTTTCCGTCGTGCGTTTGACAAAAAAGGTTTGCGTGTCAAAAAGAAAAATATTTTACAATCATTTATCATCAAAGAACCTTTGGTTATTGATTATGAAAACGAAACCATAGAGCAAATCGTAGAAAAAGTTGAGTATGCCATAGAGCAACACGCATCTTTCTTAAAAGTGATTCCTGCCGAGGAAATTGAAGAACAAGAGCGCTTAAATAAACTACGAAAATGGCAAGTTGATAAAGCGGACACCAGCCAAATAAGCTAACAAAACAAATCCAATCTTTAAAAAGGAATTTTTTTAAAGTAACCCTAATTTTTTTGCAATATCAACCATTTCTTTATCGGAACCCGAATTGAGCATCAATTGTTTCTTGATGTTGGCTTTTCTTTTCTCAATGGCACTTAATGAAAGCGGTACAAAATTCGGAAGCTGTATGGTTTTTATTCCATCCGCTAAGTATTGCAAAATTTTGCTGTCGTTGTCGTCCCAGTTAATGTTTTTTTGAATCATCACTCTCTGAGATTCTTTTATTGAACTACTATAGTAAGTCTCATTTTTTTCAATACTTTGGAATATTAGAGGGAAACTTTTGTAGTCGATGTCGCTTTTGGCAATAAAACCTTGTGGATTGACACTTTTATAAATTTGGTTTACCCACAATGGTTCTTTGTGCATCGAGATAATGATAATTCTACATTCGGGAAAGAAGTCTTTAATCATCAGGGCCAAATCACTTCCTGAGAATATTTTTTTTTCTTCATAAGAAGGAAGATTGATGTCTATAAAGGCAAAGTCTATAAGTGCTTCATTGTTTTTTCTTCCCTTAATGATATCATAAGCTTCTTTGCAATCAAAAGCAAGTAAGAAATCAGCATGCCTATTGGATTCAATATTAGATAGTAGCGTTTTATAACTGTCCACATTAATGGGATGGTCATCTACAATTAGAATATTTCTTTTTGTGGTTAGGTTTTCAATCATGGTTTTAATCCAGAAGTTTATGAGAAATCAAATTTAATTAATATGTAGCGAAGAATTACGGTTTTGCCGTAAAATAGGCTTTCTCATGTAGGCTAAATTGCAAAAAAAAATGCAGTTTTCCTTTATTCTGGTAGACGATTCTAACGACTTTGAAACGACTTTAGAGCAAATCAAACAATTTGACGATTTTTTATGTGTGGCGGTTTGCCAAACTAAAAAAGAAGGAATTGATAAAATATTGGAACTGAAACCCAATGTTGTTTTTTTATCTATCAATGATGGTAATGAAAGTCAGGGTTCAATTTCCTTTTCCTTGTTAAGTGAACTGCACGAATACCTTGAGGAATTGCCGACTATAATTGTTTTAAGTGACGTTAAAGAAGCGGCTTATGAGGCTTATCAACGAGGCGTAACCGGTTTTTTGCTCAAACCGATTGACCCAAACGAATTACGTAGGTGTTTGTTTCGATTTCAAAAAACGCATAAGGCTTTATTTGCCGATAAAATTTCAATAAAATCCAATGGCGATTATAACTTTATTAAGTTTCATGATATTATTTATTTAAAAGCAGATAGCAATACCACTGATTTTTATTTGAAGTCCGGCAAAGTAGTTACTGCTTTTAAGACTTTAAAACATTTTGAAAAATTATTGCCTTTCTTTTTCTTCAGAATTCACCACGGTTATGTCATTAATATAGATTATGTTAATCGAATTAATTTAGGCAAAAACAGTTGCTATCTTGACAATAACGAGATTATTCTTCCATTTTCCCGAACTTATAAGGAAAATATTGACACAATAATTCACAGGATATCTTAAATAAAATTGTGAGTTACAGTCAAAAACCAACCAGCTACTTTCCGCGCTTGTTGACTTACTAAACAGGCTTTGCAATTTATTTTTAAGCCAATTCAACTGCTTACATTTGGTCGTTCTTAATACCAAAACGATAGCGCTATGTAAATTGTTTTAACCAAGGGAATTAAGGTTAAAATAACACTGCAAAGAATTTCCCTTCTTTTCAGAAACCCAACAAATTGTTGAGCTCACAAAGCTTGACCTCTCAATTATTTAAAATTTAAAACCACTAATTTTTATGAAAACAAAATTTTTCCCAAAACTACTTTTGATAATGCTTTTCAGCTTATCACTTTATTCTTGTACAACAGATGAAATGCCGGCTACTGAGAATACAACTGTAACAGCAGATAATGGTATGGACGGAGGACCAGTTATTCCACCGGGACCAAGACCTTAATTTTTATAAGAGACTATGAAATATAGTCTCTTTTTTTTTGCTTATTTTTGTAAAAAAAGCAATGCGCCCCAACTCTGCTATTTTATTTATCCTACTCAGTTTTTTACTATTCGGCTGTCAGCCTAAGAAGACCGAGAATATTGACTCACTTGTGTTTAGTGATTCAGATTACAAAAAACTTTCCAAAGATCATAAACTCCAATTTTTGGATTCTATAAGTTTACTTGAAAAATCTTCTACCAGAGATTCCATTTATATGGATCTTCTGTTCAACATTTCCACAGAATATTATTATTTGAACAAATATGATTTGTCACTTAAGATAACTGAAAAAGCACTCCAGTTGGCAAAGCAAAGAAAGGATACTATTGCCATTGCAAGGGCTTATTTTTACAAAGGCGATTGTTATGAGTACAACCAACGAGACAGCGCCTACTATTTTTACCATCAAGCGGAAAAACTTTATAGTTTTAAAGGTGATAAGGAAAAAGAAGGACAAACCTTGTTCAAGAAAGGTTACCTTTTGTTTTATGAGGGCAATTATTTGGAGAGTGAAATACAGGTTTCAAATGCCTTGAAGCTTTTACAGAACAGTAAAAACAATCAGTTATTGTATTCTTGTTATGTGGTTATGGGGTATAATTTTGAAAAACTGGAGGAATATAATAACGCTTTAAAGTATTTTCATTTATCGAAAACAGTATTAGATGAGTTAAAGAAATCGAATGTTGACTTTGAAAAAACCAATAATTATACTGTCAATTACTCTATCAATATAGCCAATATTTATGATAAAAAAGGCGAGTACCAAAAGTCGATTAAGGAATTAAGTTCCGTTGTTAGTCCTGATTTGAAAGCCAAATGGCCCAAAGATTATGCTTCTGTTATTGGTAATTTAGGATATTCCAAGATGAAATTTGGCATTTTGAATGGAGTAGAAAATGCTTTTAGAGAAAGTTTACAACTCTCAAAGCAAAATAATCATCAGAACAACATTATGTATCAGTTGATCAATTTAGGCGAGTATTATTCAATAACTAAAGATACAGCTTCTTCTATTCATTATTTAAAAGAAGCCAATGCGTTGGCAGTTAAGCTTAAAGCAGTTGGCGAAATTAAATCGACCTTAAAATTATTAAGCGAAATAGATGTTCGCAACAACCGACTATACAATCAAAAATACATCTCGATTACAGATAGTCTGACTAAAGCTCAACGTATCAATCGTAACAGATATGCACGTATTGAATATGAAACGGCAGTAGTTGAGAATGAAAACAGGGATTTGATTGCCGAAAATTTATATGTAGTAACAGGTTCTATTGCTATAGTGTTGCTTTTGGTTCTCCTTATCATATACCGATACTTGCAGCATCAAAAAAAGGAAATTGCGAATAAAAGACAACAGCAAAAAGCGGAGGAAGAAATTTTCGAACTATTAAAAGAGTATCAAATCAAATTGGCACAAGCCAAAGAGCTCGAGCAAAACCGAATTTCCAAAGAGCTGCATGACAGTGTAATGAATAAGCTTTATGGTGTGCGATTACAATTAGGTATGCTAAACGAAGGTGATACACAAGAAGTAAAACAAAAGCGATCGGGTTATATTGATTTTCTTCAGGAAATAGAAAGAGAAATCAGAAGCATTTCCCATGATTTGCACAATGAGACCTTTGAAACTCTTTTTGATTATAAAAATTTATTGCTTGATATCATTGCGCAACACAATCAAATTAGTAATACTCATTTTTCTTTTGAATGTGAAGATGAGTTTCGATGGGATGCTATTGACAGTTTGGTTAAAATTGCTATCTATCGAATTATTCAAGAAGCATTGAGAAATGTCATTAAATATGCGAAGGCTAAAAACTGTCGCGTCAGCTTATCTGATGGTGATAATAAGTTGAGATTATGGATTGAAGATGATGGAAAAGGATTTGATATCGCCCTTTTGGAAAATGGTGGAATCGGTTTAAAGAACATGCAAGAACGCGCAACTCAGCTCAATGCCTCTTTCAAGGTAATGAGTGAGATTGGAAAAGGCACTACAATAGAAGTTGTTTTTGCACTCAAATAATGAAATTAAAAAACAATTCAAAAATAATTATACAAGTTTAATATATAATTCTACAACGGCTTACTAAAGTATTACACCTAATTTCGTCTCTAACATTATAAATAAATTAAAATGAAAAATCGAAGTGTATTACTCGCCCTAGTATTAGGCATCGGATTATTTGTCACCTCTTGTAGCGATGACAATGAAGGAGAAACTCTAGCGCCATTATCCGGAAAATGGAATCTTAGCAAAGTAGGAACAATAATAGGTGGACAAGAAACATTAGTTGACGCACCACAAAACGAAGCGGGTTGCAATAAAGATTATCTTGATTTAAACGCAGATAACACGCTTACCGAAGGTGATTATGACTCTACTATAGATCCATGTACGTTATCGACTACTTCTGGCATTTACTCAAGATCGCACAATAATTTAACCACAGTGGTTAACGGAGTAACCCAAGTGCAAGATATTGAAAATTTAACCCTTACGGAGTTAAAGTTAAAAGATGCCAATGGTGCCATCGAAGTGTATACAAAAGGTTAATCCTTAGTTAGTATATAAAATTAAATCCCGTCGGAATGGCGGGATTTTTTTATGGGTTGTTGTTTTAAAAGTAAATGATTCTTTTTCGCTACTGGCAATAAGTAAATAGAATGTCAGTCTGAGCCTGTCGAAGACATTTGACATAGGATTCTAAAAGTTGATGCAAATTGATTGTCACAAAACCAACTGAAAACTCATTTTAACTTTATTTTACCAAGCTCGCAGTTTATTATCTTTATTTTTGCGATATGGACACGAAACAGTTCTTAGCGTTGCGTAAGTTGTGGTTGCTGCTGTTGCTTTTGAGCAATATTGCTGTCGCCCATACGTCTATGGTTATTGAACCGTGTCAGGAATCGAAAACAGTAACACTTTTTGAAGCAGAAACTTCTCTTCACAAAGAAGGATTGCAACCTCAAATACCATCATTTAGGATAATCTCTGAACATCATGCTAAGCCTATTAGTTTTGGTTATCCAGAGTTGTTTTATGATGCAGATTGTCATTTTGTTACTAAAAGTGTTGGATCAATCCAAATTTTTCTTCAGGATGTGAATCGCTGCGAAAGCGTTTCTCGTTTTTTATTTCCCTATCATTTTTTTTGGTAAAGTAATCTCCTTCGACTTACAGATTTAAACACAATCGCATTCTTATTGGATAGCGATATTTACTTTATTAAAAAAAAAATTAAACATGGATATCTCAATAATTATAATTGGTCTGATCTTTATTTTGATCATATCAATACCGCTCTATCTGGTATTGAATTCCAGTAAAATAGATCAAAAACAAATCGACTCCCTTTTTGCCCAATACAGTCAGAACAACCGCTACCGCTTTCAGTTGGTAGCTTCACATCAACGCAAAGCCTTGGCGATGGATGCTCAAAATAGAGGATTGCTCTTTATGGATTTTAACCTAAAAGAACCTTATGTTGCTTTTCAAGATTTGGCACAAGTTGAAAGTTGTGCTGTTGCCACCGCTAATCCGTTAGGAAAATCAAATCTTTTGAAAAAAGTAGAATGGATTTTCTTTTCAAAATGCGGAACAACGCCAGACAATGGTGTTATTTTTCACGATGCCGATAAGGAATATATTGTTCCGGTTTATGCCTATGAAGAACTAAAATTGGCTGAAGAATGGCAAGGTGTTATCAATAAGCATTTGTAATTAAAAAAGTCCTGAGAAATCAGGGCTTTTTTTGTTTTTAGAAGAAAGAGGGATAAGTTCTTTAATTTTCTTATCCCTTTTCTCTTATTACTTATAGTTAAAATCTATTTCACCGCTTCTACTTTAAAACCTGCTTTTCTCAACAAAACAATTACGCCTTCTTTTCCGCCTAAGTGAGCAGCGCCAACTCCAAAGAAAGTTGATTTGCTCTTAGCAATTTTATCAATTCGGCTTATCCAGTTTTGGTTTCTGTTGTTTAACATCACATCTGAATATTTAGAAGTCATTACATTTTCAGACTTTGCAGTAAATTCTAGCATGGCTTCAATGTTTTCAGTTTTGTAAAGTGCTAACATCTCGTTTAATTCGGCAGTATCTCTTTTTAAATTGCTTTTGGCAGTCTTGACCAATTCGTTCATTTGATCCTGGTAAGAAATCGCATCAAATACATTCATTTGTTCGGCGATGGTTTCTAATCCAATAACTTCTTCATTTTGATCTTTGCCAATTTTCATTAGTTCCACTTCTACTGATTGGGTTTCGCAAGCCAACATTTTCGGGTACAACATCGCCGAAATCATAAACGGCTTGAAAGTATTAAGCATTTCAGCTGAATAACCTAATTGGGTTTTTAGAAAGTCATCCACAATTTTAAAATCTTCTGCAGAAGCCAATGATTTCATCGTCACGCCATCTTTCATCATCATTTTGGAGATCATTTCGGCTTGCATATTGGCGTCGTCCATATCTAATTCTAAACACAGTTGTTCGGTGTTGTCTAAGGCTTTTTTTACTTTATCCGATAAAGCTGCATCGCATGTAATATGAATGGTTCCAAATAAATAAGAAGGCTTGGTTAGTCCATTACCGGAGATTTTCCACAACAAAGAATTTTCATTATTTTGAGCATTAGTGATTCCTGTCAATAACGCCAATAGAAGTAAGGCAATTTTTTTCATATTATAAGTCTATTTTTTTGAGTTCTCTATAATTGCCTTGTAATCTTCGCAACAAAATACCATACAATAAGCGATAGAAAAGCCAAAACAAACCGACAATCGCAACACAAGTGATCACTATGATACAAATGGTTTTTGATAACGTTAAATAATTGTCTTCGTGTGCAATTTTATCTTTCAAAGCACTCATTTGGGGATTGAAAACAAAAGCCATGATAAAACCTAAAATGGTACTGATGAATATCATAACCAAGTTATACCAAACATAATATTGTACAGTTCTCCGGGTTTTTAAAATGTCTTGCATTAATTTCTTGGTCGAGGTAATCGTAGAGATTTTTGCATAGTTTCGGTAAAAAGCATAGATGAAATAAATTACTACCGCATAATTAACATAGGTCAATATTTTCAAATAGATTGAAAAACTTTCTGCGTGTAAACTCTTAATGGCTTCATCGGTATTGAATAAAATGCTCAAGGCAGCCCACAAAGCAAACTCGAGTACGCTAATCACCAATATCCATTTTACAATAGATGATGATTTCCTATGCAACATTTTGTAAATTTCAGTTTCTGAGACCTGTTCAAAAGAATGGGTGTCTTTTTTCCAGGCTTTTTTTAATAAATCCAACTCATCCATAATCCTTAGGGATTTAATATTTTTTTTAGTTTTCCTTTTATTCTGTTCATTTTTACACGAGCATTGACTTCGCTAATCCCCAATGTTTCCGATATTTCGGTGTAATCTTTATCTTCGAGATACAAAAACACTAAAGCTTTTTCAATATCATTCAACTGTTGCACCGCTTGGTACATCAATTTGATTTGCTCTTCTTCTTCTAAGTTGTAGTCTTCCTGGCTTAAGAAATGTTTTTGTCCTTCGTAAGTGACTGTTGAAACGGTTCGTGTACTTTTTCTGTAGAGTGTAATTGCAGTATTCAATGCTACGCGATAAGCCCAAGTGGAGAATTTAGATTCACCTCTAAATTTCGGAAAGGCTTTCCATAACTGAATGGTAATTTCTTGGAACAAATCGTTGTGCGCATCATCGCCATTAGTGTACAACCGACATATCTTGTGGATAATGTTTTGGTTTTCTTTCAGCTGTTTTACAAATGATTGTTCTAAGTTGTCACTCATAGTCCGTTAGTAGTGTTAGCGGTTATTTTGTTACACTTAGTAAAACTACATTTTTTTATTATACAAATTCAAGTTTCTAATTTCCCTATCTTTGCAAAAGAAAAAATTACAAGCAGTCAAAATGAAAATAGGGCATTACAATACACTTACCATAGCACGTGAAACCAAAGTAGGACTTTTTTTAACCAATGGCACAGCCGATGTGTTGTTACCGGTGAAATATGTTCCTAAAGAATATACTATTGGGGATGAAATCATAGTGTTTGTTTACCTTGACCATGAAGAACGACCGGTGGCCACAACTTTGGAACCCTATATTTTGATGGATGAATTTGGGGTGTTACGCGTAAATTATACCAACCAATTTGGCGCTTTCCTCGATTGGGGTTTAGAAAAAGATTTGTTTGTTCCGTTCAAAGAACAAGCACGCCCAATGGAAAAAGGAAAAAGGTATTTGGTATTTGCCTTTATTGATGAAAAGACCAATAGAATAATGGCTTCGAGCAAGACCAATCAGTTTTTGAATAATGAAAATTTAACGGTTGCGGTTGGCGATGAAGTCGATTTAATTATTTCTCACATTACTGAGTTGGGAATCAATGTTATTATCAATGATATCCACAAAGGTTTGTTGTACAAAGACCAAGTTTATGAAGACCTTAGATTAGGTGATAGATTGACAGGTTACATTAAAAATATTCGTCCTGATAACAAAATTGACGTTACTTTAAATAAATTCGGGTACAGTAATGTGGAACCGAATGCCGAAAAAATCCTATTCGAATTAAGAGCGAGTCGAGGCTTTTTAAGATTAACCGATAACAGTCATCCCGAAGACATTAAAACCGTGTTGAAGATGAGCAAAAAAACGTTTAAGAAAGCCATTGGCGCACTTTACAAAGAAAAACGCATCGAGATTAAAGAAGACGGAATTTATTTGGTGAACGAAATAAAAATCTAAATTTTATTCTTTGATTTCGAGTTCAGCCGGCATCGGAATTTCCTCAACATTTTTTTTAAAGAAAAGATTGCTGGCCATATTTAAAGTAGCATATGGTCTGTTGGAATATTTATTCCCCAAACAGATAATTGTCACAGTATCCTTTTTCACCGGAACAAACGAAGTATTATTGCCATGCCACCAACCGTTGTGGTAAACTAATTTTTCTTTATTGGCCAAATAACGCATGCGCATTCCCAAACCATAGTCTTTAATAGCATTTGGCACGTTAGCAGCACTGTAACCATAATAAGCTTCTTGCAGTAATTCAGGCTTGATAAAATCGGGTGAATAAGTGGCTAAATCAAATTTTACCAAATCTCTTGGTGTAGAATAAACGTTTTTGTCACCATACAAATTGTCATATTGATCCCAAGGAAAAATAGTGCTTGCTCTGTATGATTTAGAAACGGTATCTCTGTCGGTTTCATAATTGAATACAAAGGTGTTTTTCATGCCAAGTGGTTTAAAAATAAGTGTTTGCATAGCATCACGATAGTTTTGACCGGTAGCTCTTTCGATGATTAGGGCCAAAATTACATAGTTGGTATTGCAATAATCAAACCGCGCATTATGGGCAAAAATGGGTTTGAATTTTTGCTTCACCATCAAATCTAAAATATCTTTATTGGTCAGTACCTTTTTTTTGTTCCAAGCTTTTTTCATGATGCTCGGGAAGTTGGAATAGTGAGGCAAACCGCTACGGTGATTCAACAACGTTCGGATAGTTACATTCTTATAAGGGAATTTCGGAATCCAATCGGTTACTTTTTGGTCGAGCATTAAATTGTTTTCTTGTACCAATTTTAAGATGGCTGTAGCAGTCAGTACTTTGCTTACGGATGCCAAATGAATTGCAGTATTAGCATCAATTTTCTTTCCGGTTTTAGCATTAGAAAAACCTGTGTAATCTTCATAAATGATGCGACCGTTTTTGGCCACTAAAAAACTGCCGCTATAGTAAGGGGAATTGATAAACTTATTGTAAAACGAATCTATTTTTATTTTTTTTTCACTGAGGTATTCTTCCGATACAATGCCAAATTTAACATTAAACGGAACAGTAATCAATGTAGTGTCCTCATTCCTTTGGGTAACCGTAAAATAATTATTTATTTGGGTTATTGGACTGGAAAAGTATAATAGTGTGCTTATAAAAAAAGAAATCAGGGTCATCTTCATAATTGCAATAATACCAATATTTAATCGAAATTAAAACCCTAAAAGTCTAAATCGCTGTTAATCTTTCCAACTTTTGTTAACAAAAAACCGCCTCGGGCTGGAGGCGGTTTAAAGGAATTAAAGTTTAACTTTTATGGGTAACATGAATAAGGTTCTCACTGGTTTTCCGTCTTTTATTCCCGGAGACCATTTTACTTTCGAGGCTTTTAAAAGTCGAATGGCTTCTTTTTCCAGCTTATAGTCGGTACTTCTCACGGCTTTGATATCGGTTAGCGAACCGTCTTTTTCTATCACAAATGACATAATAACACTTAAAGTTACTTCTCCATCTTCTTCAATTTCAGGACGGTTAAAGTTATTGACTACATATTCGTAGAATCTTTTCATTCCTCCCGGATACAAAGGAAGTTTGTCTAATTCATTGGTGGTATTGATGCCGTTGCCTTTACTTTCGCCGTCACCATCAGTACTGGTTCCGGTAGATGTGCCGCCGGTAGTTGTAGATATTACGGTTCCTTTTGTATCACCACCATTCGGATTTGGATCGTCGTTATTTTTGCTTAGATCAACATTTTTGGTAATATCATCTGGATTGTCATTCGATTTCACAATGATTGGATCAACTAAATCTTTCGATTCTATCTTTTGTGTTGGCTCGTCTTCAATAAGTGGTGCTACAACGTCTTTTTTAGGTTCCTCGTTTTTCTTAGGCGGATAAGTAAAATTGTCTACTCGTATTACTATATCTTCATCGATTGGTGATGGAGTTGGGATATCTCCGAATGAAGTTAGGAATAAACCTAAGCCAATTGCGCCGCAAAAAAAGGTGATGCCACTTAAAAAAGCTATTAATGAAGTTTTGGAATTTTCTTGGCGTAATTGGTAAGCGCCATAGGCTTTGTTTTTGCCTTCAAAAACCAGATCGATCCAGTTTTTTTCATAAATACTAACGTTTGACATAATTATATGGTTTTAGAGTTAAGTATTTATACTACATAAGCAAGATGTTTAATGTTATAACGCAGGAAATATCAAAATAGTATAAATAATGTTAAATATTTATTTATATAGAGATTGTATTTCCCTAAAAGGTTGGGAAGACTTAAAAAAATAAATTAAAAAAGTGGACTATCTTTTGCTTTCGATGATTTCTGCCAATAGTTTTTTGGCGCGAAGCAATTTGATTTTAACGTTACTTAACGGTTCGTTCAGCTGTTCGGCAATTTCCTGATAACTCATTTCCTGAAAATAACGAAGTTGAATTACTTCTTGGTAATGTGGTTTCAATTCTTTGATGAATTGGAGTAGGCGAGACAGGTTTTGTTCGGTAATCAATTCGTCTTCTGCTGAAGGAGAACTGTCGGCAACATTGTAAGCTTGTTGGTCTTCTTCATCCGTGATTTCCACAAAAACAGTCGATCTCTTTTTACGAAGCATATCAATGTGCACGTTTTTGGCAATGGCAATCAACCAAGTGTTGAATTGAAATTCGGGATTGTAAGTCGAAATTTTGTCAAAAGCTTTAGAGAAAGTTTCTATGGTAATGTCTTCCGAATCGGTTTCGTTTTCCGTACGTTTCAACATAAAGCCATACACTTCGTTCCAATAATGGTCGAGCAAAAAGGTAAACGCTACTTGGTCACCTTTCTTAGCTTTCTCTATGTATTTGTTTATTTCCAATGAACCGGTTTTGAGAAAGTATTGGTGATAAACACATTCAATTGCGTGAAAATTAGAACAATTTCAATAATGGGGAACCAATACATCACATCCTTTTCTTTTAATTTACCGGCGGCAAATCCCATTGCCAACCAAGCAAATAAATATCGGAAACCAATAATACTAACCACAGCAATCCATTGAAATTGGAAGGCCAACAATACTATTGGTAACAACAGAAAGAGCAATTGCGAAGCGTAAAAAATACTCAATTGGTTTCGGTCAAACATTTTATAGTGTTTTGCTGTCGATACGTGACGACGTTTTTGGGTAAACCATTCTTTAAAAGAAGTTTTCGGTTCTGAATAAGTGAAACTGTCTGGTAGGTAACAAACCGCTGTGTTTTCTGCTGTTGCGGCTTGATTGATAAACAAATCATCATCACCCGAACGCAATTTCATATGATCCATAAAACCACGCACTTTGAAAAACTCTTCGCGTTTGTAAGCCATATTACGACCAACGCCCATGTAAGGTTTCCCTATTTTAGCCCAAGCAAAATATTGTGTTGCCGTTAGTAAAGTTTCAAAACGAATGATTTTATTTAAAAAGGAATTGGCTATTTTTTCATACGCACCATAACCCAAAACGATATTCTTTTGAGCCGTGAATTGCGAACTCATACTCGTAATCCAGTCTTTCGATGTTGGATAACAATCCGCATCAGTGAATAATAAGTATTCGTATTTTGCCGCTTTTATACCAAGGGTTAAAGCGAATTTTTTGTTGCCCCAAAAAGCTTCGTTGTTTTCTACTTTCACTAGTTTGACATTATCATATTGCTTTTCAAACTCTTCAAAAATCTCCAAGGTGTTGTCGCTGGAAGCATCGTCAATCAAAACGATTTCGAAAGTGTGGTAGTTTTGTTCGGCTAAAAGTGGGACAAACTTTTTTACGTTTTCTTCTTCGTTTTTGGCGCAAACAATAATCGAAATTGGAACTCTTTTCGGTGTAGCAGTCTGTGGCTTAGCAAAAGAAAATTTGCCAAATATTACAATATAATACAAGAACTGAATAACAACTACGGCGATGAATAGACAGAATAGAGTTAGTAACATAGGCTTTTTTTGACTTTAAAAAGGGTTGCAAATGTAGTTATTCTAACCGCAATAATCAAAGGAATTTTAACAAATTCCTAGCGATTCTTTTTCATTTCCTTGGCAATATCAATGGCTTGATTGTCATTGGTTTTTTCTAATTCGGTGATGATGTTTTGGTAGTTCTTATCGTCACGATTTTGCGATAATTTCTTTTGGGCTTCTATCGCTGTAATTTCAATTTCGAAAGCGACAATGCCTCGAGCTTCGCGCATCGTTTTTTCGGATAAATTTTCGACACGAACCGGGTTTTCGGATTTAGCTTCATATTTATCAACTAACTTTTTTAGAAAATCTACGGCTTGTTCGTCGTTGTAAACCGTTACTTTTCCGTAAATATGTATGGCGAGATAATTCCATGTGGGTACATTTTCATGGTCATACCATGAAGAAGAAATATAAGTATGTGCACCCGAAAAAATAGCCAACACTTCATTATTGGTTTTAAAACTTTCCGCTTGCGGATTGAGTTTAGAGATGTGTCCGACTAAAATCTGTTTTCCTTCAAAATTGGTTTCTAAAATCAACGGCGTATGCGTTGCCCACAATTTGCCATCGGTTTGATTAACCAAAATTGCAAATCCATTTTGATGAAGGAAGTTTTGAATGTCTTCTTGATTTTCGTTTTTATAAAGTTCAGGAATGTACATAATTACTTTTTATTTTGAATTTGGTATAAAACACCTTCGTGTAAATCAAAGTTGAATTTGCCAACGAATGTCATGCCTGTTTTTTCTAAAACTTTGACCGAAGCTACATTCAGTTCCATTGCTCTTCCGACTATTTTAGTGAGTTGCAAATGATGGAAACCATAATCGATACAAGCTTTTGCGGTTTCGGTAGCGTAACCTTGGTTCCAATATTTTCTAAAGAAGCGAAAACCCAAATCGACTTCGTCTAAATCCGGTGAATATTTCAAGCCACACCAACCTATGAATTCATTATTTGATTTGACAATTACAGCCCAACGACCGTATCCGTAAAGTTCATATTGACTGTAATTTTCCAAGAATGATTTGGCTTCAGTCACATTGGTGAAAGCCTTATCACCGGTGTATTTGATAACTTCTTGATCGGTATTCAAATCATAGAAATGTTGAGCATCAATAACAGTTAATTCTCGGAGGTAACAACGATTGGTTTCCAGAATAGTTTTCATTTTAAATCACATTCACTTCAGCTTCAATTGCAATGCCGAATTCTTTTAAAATAGTGGCTTGAATGTCTTTGGAAACAGCCAAAATTTCTTGACCGGTTGCGTTGCCATAATTCACTAAAACCAATGCTTGATTCTTATGAATTCCGGCATCACCAAAACGTTTTCCTTTAAACCCTGCGCGTTCAATCAACCAACCGGCCGGTACTTTGACTTCGGTTTCAGAAACCACATAATGAGGCATATCGGGATGTAAAGCATGTGCTTTTTCATAATCCACTTTTGAAATAATTGGGTTTTTGAAAAAACTACCGCTGTTGCCTAGTTCTTTTGGATCCGGCAATTTGCTTTGGCGAATGGCAATTACGGCATTGGAAACATCTTTCAATGTTGGTACAACAACGTTTTGCTTTTCTAATTCCTTAGTAATATCGCCGTAGGAGGTATTTATTTTATGATTGCGTTTCGTTAATTTGAAAACGACAGAAGTAATGACGAATTGGTCTTTGGCTTCGTGTTTGAATACGCTTTCTCGGTAGCCAAAATGACATTCTTCTTTGTTGAAAGTTTTGAGGCTTTGCGTAGCAATATTAACGGCTTCACACGATACAAAAGTATCTTTGATTTCGGTACCGTAAGCGCCAATGTTTTGCACCGGAGTTGTTCCAACATTCCCTGGAATTAAAGACATATTCTCCAATCCGCCAAAGTTTTGGTCGATGGTCCAAAGTACAAATTCATGCCAATTTTCACCCGCCATACTTTCTACCCAAACGAAATCATCGTCTTCTTTGAGGATTCTTTTTCCTTTTAAATCGATATGAATCACTAAGGCTTGAATGTCTTGGGTTAACAACATATTGCTTCCGCCGCCGAGAATGAATTTCTTTTGGTTTTGGTTTTCATTTAGAACGGTTTTTAATTCAGCTACCGTGTGGACTGCAATGAATTGTTGGGCTTTGGCTTCAATGCCAAAAGTATTGTATTTTTTTAGGGAGAAATTGGTCTGGATTGGCATCATTTAAATCGACTTAATGGTTTACAAAAGTAAACAATCCATCATTTTAAACGAATTTCTTTTGGTAGTTTTTTTGCCAAACATGGAACATGAAAAGTGGCATTATATAAGGAATAATTTTGGTGTTTCCTTTTTGAATTTCACTGACAATTTTACTACCGTTGATGTTTTCCAAAAAAGGCATATCAAACATCTCGCTTTTGGCAAAACTGTTCAGTTCTTCTTTAAAAATAGGATATTCAGTCAAGTATTTTCCCCATGGCGCGCTCAAACCAATCTTTCTGAAATCGATGATTTCTTTAGGAAGTTTATCTTTCATCGTAGTTTTGAGAATGAACTTTCCTTTTTTACCGGTGAACATCCATTTGCTGTCAAGTGTTCCTAAACCGGCGACTAATCTTGGGTCTAAAAACGGTTCGCGACATTCAATCGAACTTCCCATAGTGCAACGGTCGTTTCGGTCTAATAACGAACACAAATAAGTGTGTTGGTCAAAATACAAGGCTTGACGTTGTAAGTCTTTTGGATACAACTCTTGCGCTTCTTGTAAAATCTGATGGCGATAGGCATTTTCGGGTTTGTTCTTATTGCCATAAAACAAATTAATATCTTCAGGATAGACATTAGAACCATTGAAAATCACTAAATCCGCATCGCTGTTGATCTTGGAATAACGGAACAATTTGTCGTAGCGCGGTTTTTTATTAAAGGTTTCAAACTTCGAAATTTGTGAAATGACTTTTAGCAAAGAAGGATTTTTCAAGGCTTTGTAACGTACATAACCACCCATCAATTCGTCGGCACCTTCACCGGAAAGCAGCACTTTTACTTTTGGCTTTGCCAATTTAGCGATGGCCAATAAATGCGGTTCGTTGAGGTGCATTATCGGTTCGTCTTGGAAATAAGTGGTTTCAAATAAATTTTGGTACAAATTGTCATTCTCCAATTGGGTATGATTCAAAATATATTGGTACTCTTCCGTAATCCTTTTGGCCAAATGAAATTCATTGTGTTCGGCTTCCGAAAAACTGATATTGAAAGCCTCAATATTCTTAAAATTTTGATGGTATAAAGCCGATAGAATCGAGCAGGAGTCTAATCCGCCACTGAGTAGAACACCAACGGGAACATCACTCACCATGCGCAGTTTTACCGAATCAAAGAAAGTTTCTTCAAACCATTTTTTCGGATGGATAATTGGGCTGTGGTTTTGGATTTGTTCTTTTAAATTCCACCATCTGTTAGTCGTGCTTTTGCCGTTTTCCTCAATAACCATATAATGTCCTGGGAGCAACTTTTTCACATGATTATACAAAGTGTTTTCACCGGCAACAAAACGATTGAAAACATATTCTTCCATACCGTTTTCCGAAATTTCTAAAGGAACACCGGCGGTAAAAAGCGCTTTTTGTTCTGAGGCAAAAAATAAAGTGTTTTGGTGAATGGCGTAATACAAAGGTTTTACACCCATTCGATCTCTGCAAAGCGATAGTTTTTTTTCTAAAGTGTCCCAAATAGCGAAGGCAAACATCCCGTTCAAGCGATGTAGCATTTCCATACCATATAATTCAAAGAGCCTAAGTAGGACTTCTGTGTCAGAGCCTGATTTTAAAGTGATTCCTTTGCTTTTTAATTCGGGATAAAAAGATTGGTAATTGTAAATTTCACCATTAAAGACGATGATGTATCTTCCGTTTTCGGATATAAATGGCTGATGACCGGCTGTTGAAGTATCAATAATGGAAAGCCTTCTATGACCTAAGCCTATATTGTTGTTGAGATAAATGCCTTTGTCATCCGGACCACGATGTTCCAGGACATCACGCATTTTAACCAATTGATTTTCGTCAACCGGTTTATAGTTTAAATGTAGAATTCCGTTTATGCCGCACATATAACTAAATAGTGGCGGATTTAGTTGTAATCAAATCGTGGTATTTCAAGGCAATTTTTTTCATGTTTTTTTCGTAGTTGGCATTCTCTTCAACAAACGCTCTGTTGGCTAAAATAGCTAGTTTAGTTAAATCTGTATGGAGAAAAGCCCACTCTAATTCTTCCGCTAATTTAACAGCATTTTCGGAAGGTACAAGTATTCCGTTAATTTTTTGTTCTATCCAATGACGATTGCCGGGTAAATCACTTACAATTGGGAAACAACCACAGGCCATAGCTTCAAATAGAGAAGCCGAAACACCTTCTGTAGTTGGCATACTGATGTAGAAATTGGATTTTTGTAAATAGGTTGGAATATCATTATTGTCAATTCTGCCCATAAAGTCAACTTCCTTTTCTATATTCAATTCTATGGCTAAAGATTGTAGTTTTTTCAATTCGATACCATCACCAATAATTACAAGATTAAAAGGAATGTTTTTTTGCTTCAGCAATGCAAAAGCTTTTAAAATCAGATCATGTTGGTATTCCGGATTTAGCGAACGCGTTATAATTGCGTTGATTTTTTGGTTGTCATACGCCTCATTGAACTGAAAAAAATTGAGATTAATGCCTTTGGGTAAAATCATCACTTTCGACATGTCGACACCACTTTCAATCATATGATTGGCCATTACAGTTCCCCAAGCATGAATTAAATCGGCTTTGTTATAAGCATATTTTTGAATGATTTTTTTGAATGGATAGGATGGGGAATTCACCGGCCATAAATCGGTTATGCCTTGTTGGGCAATGGCTATGGGTTTAATGCCACACAATGCTGCCAGGTATCCATAACTAGTGGTTCGCTCCGCAATGACCATATCAGCATTGAATTTTTTGACGATGCTTTTTATGGTGAAAAATGCTTTGGTCAACTCAAGTATTCGAATCAATCTGTAAATTCCGTAGCTTTTGGTTTGCAATTCCCAAGTGACAATTTCGAAGTCGCCAAAATCTCGGAGTCCATTCATCCAAGTAACAGCATCGGCGCGATAAGTTTCGCCCAAAAACAGTATTCTTTTTTTAGCCATTGATTATTTAATCTTCAGTCTCTAAAGCTCTACGTAAAAAGTCATTCATCGGTTTTAAAGTGATTAGTTTTTGCGCTACTATTTTGCTGAAATCTTTGTCAGTAAAAAGAGCATCATCAATTTTAGTTGAAGCCGTATAACTTTTCAGTTTTAAAAATTCAATGGCCGGATGATTTGGGTCGAAATCTTTGGGTGCTTTTTTTAAGGTGTTACTGTCGTCGCGTGTCAGTGTTGCAAATGTTGATTTGAAAGTTTTATCATTGACAATAGCTTCTAAATCTTCATTAAAAAAAGCGATTTCTTTGCGTATTTTTTTTAATTCATTAGGTTCCGGACACCAAACACCACCGGCGATAAAGGAATTTCCTTTTTCGAAGTGTACATAATATCCCGGACTGTTTTTACGGAATTTATTTTGGGTAAACCATACGCCCATGTTGGTTTTATAAGGCGATTTGTCTTTAGAAAAACGAATGTCGCGATTGATGCGAAACGTACAATTTTTGACTTCCAACGGTTCTAAAGTTTTGTCCAATGGTTTCATTTCTGCCAAAAGCAAAGCAATGTAATTATGATAATCCTTTTTGTAATTTTCATACCTTTTTTTATTGGCATGCATCCAATCGGTATTGTTGTTTGCGATTAAATCTTCCAGAAACAGGAGGGCATCTTTAGTTATCATACTACAAGTGTTTTCTTAATTCTTCTTCCGAGATATAGCCTATATTCCGCCATACTTCTTTACCGTTCTCGTATATAATAACGGTAGGTAAACCATCAATTTTCATTTCTTCGGTCAAAGTTTTATTTTCATCGGCATCCAATCTTATGATTTTAATTTGGTCTTTCAATTCTTCTTGCAATTTCAATACATATGGTTTCATTTTTTGACAAGGACCACACCAAACCGCAGTGAAATTGACCAAGACTTTTTTGTCGGATGTGATCAGTTTTTGATAATCGTCCGAAGTCATTCCGGTTTTGGCACTGGTAGAGCTTTGCGAAGACTTAGGCAGGTCGTTAGCGGTCCATTTCATGATGCCGCCTTCTAAATTGTAAATCTCTTTGAAACCCATTTCAGCTAATTTATCTGCTGCTTGTGCGCTTCTTCCGCCTACTTTGCAATACACGAAAATTGGTTTGGTTTTGTCAAATCCAGCCGCTTTCGAGACAAAATCATTATTGTTTATATTGACATTGGTCGCATTTTCAAGGTGTTCAACGCTATATTCTTGCGGCGTTCTAACATCAAGTAATTGAGGTTTTTCAGTAGTTTTTAGCTTTTCAGCGTAAGCTTTAGGTGCTAATGTTTGAATATTTTTACTTGGTTGTCCTTGACAGCTTATGAATAGGAAACTCAATAATAATAGAGAAAATAATTTGGTTTTCATGTCTTGCAATTTTTTAGCTAAATTACAAAATAGTGTAACATTATAAGTTAAATATTTTGTAACTCTGATGGGTTGTTTTTACTATGTTTTCCGTTCGTTCCGGATGTGTATCCGAGATAAATAATTGCCCGAATTCTTCGTTGTTGACCATTTCTATAATCTTACTAACGCGAAATTCATCCAGTTTGTCAAAAATATCATCAAAAAGCAGGATTGGTTTTTCGCCGCTTTGTTTTTTGACAAAATCGAATTGGGCCAACTTCAAAGCGATAAGAAAAGATTTTTGTTGGCCTTGAGAACCAAACTTTTTAATCGGATAATGGTCAATTTCGAATGACAAATCGTCTTTGTGAACACCAACAGAAGTGTATTGTAAAGCTCGATCTTTGCTGAGATTTTCTTCTAATAAAGTCAAAGTGTCTTTTTCGAATAAATCACTTTGGTAAACCAATTGCACGGTTTCGGCAGAGTTGGTAATGTCTTGGTGGTATTGGTTAAATATCGGAATAAATTCTTCCAGAAACTTTTGTCTTTTGTCGAAAATAGTTTTTCCCAAATTATCCAACTGCTCATTATAGATGCTTAAAGTGTCTTTTTCAAACACATGGTTCAAGGCGAAATACTTCAACAAAGCATTGCGTTGGCTGATGATTTTTTGGTATTGAATGAGTTTTTGTAAGTAAGTGTTATCCAATTGCGAAATCACGCTGTCCATAAATTTACGTCGCGTTTCGCTACCTTCGATGATTAAATCTCTATCGGCTGGAGAAATGATGACCAACGGAATAAAACCAATATGGTCGGAAAATTTTTCGTAGACTTTGCTGTTGCGTTTGAGGATTTTTTTTTGGCCTTTTTTCAAACTGCAGAGAATTTGCTCGGAACGGTCATTTTTTTCGAACTCGCCATCGACTACAAAAAACTCTTCGCCATGTTTGATATTTTGCACCGCTAACGGATTGAAATAACTTTTACCATTGGCCAAATGATAAATAGCGTCGAGTATGTTGGTTTTTCCAATACCGTTTTTACCCACGAAACAATTGATTTTGAGGTCAAATTCGAAGGAAGCGTCTGAAAAATTCTTGTAATTGAGTATTGATATTCGTTTTAAAAACAATTTGGATTTGTTTGAAATTAGTGTTTAAGCTCCTTATTTATATCAGGAAAAGGTTGATTAATTATTGTTATTCCCAAGCCTTAAAGTTAAGAGGTGCAAATTATTCAAAAATAACGAGAAAAATAGCTTTTAAATTTTTTCTTTAAGTGATATTTTGTCTTTGAAAAGAAAGAACCTTTGATAAAAAAAAATAATTTCATCAGTATTAAATATTAAATCAATTTTTTTTGTGTCGGTTTGAATAAAAATTTTATTTTTGCGCACACTAAATTAAAAATAGATGGCAACTTTTAACAAAAGAGGATATAGATCACCAAAAGAAAAAGAAGAGAAATTAGACAATAATTTTATTGAAGATGTGAATGTTGATGTTAAAGACAGTACAACCGCAAAAGCATTTGATACTTTAGATGAATCAGCTTCGAGAGCAGAAGATTTTATTGCAAAAAATCAAAAAGTTATTTTAGGTTTCCTTGTTGCTGTAGTATTGGCGGTTGTTGGTTATTTTGCTTATGAAAAATTTATTGCTGAGCCAAACCAACAAGATGCTGCGGATCAGTTATTCGTTGCGCAACAAAACTTCCAAAAAGCAGTTGACGGTGATGTAAAAGCGGATTCATTGTTCAATTTAGTATTAAACGGTTCTGAAGGTAAATTTGGAGTCTTAAAAATCGCTGAAGAATATTCAGGAACTGCTGCCGGTAATTTGGCTAACTATTATGCCGGTATTGCTTACCTGAACACAGGTAAATATGCAGAAGCGGTAACAAGTTTAGAAAAATTCTCTACAAAAGATGTTACTTTGAGTGCTTTGTCTAAAGGCGCTATTGGTGATGCTTATGCACAACAAAACAAACAAAAGGAAGCTCTAGAGTTTTATGTAAAAGCGGCAGACGTTAACAGCACTAATGATTTTACAAGACCTAGATTTCTATTAAAAGCAGGAAAGACAGCTTTAGCTTTAGGAAATAAAGCAGAAGCATTAAAATATTTCACCGAAATCAAAGAGAACTTCGATATGTCGCCGGAAGGACAACAAATTGATGCTTTGATTGGATTAGCAAATTAAAATAGTGATCAGTATTCAGTGTTTAGTTGGCAGTTAATATTGCTGAACACTAATAGCTGATGACTGAACAATCCTAAATTATGGCTACGGCAAACAAAAACTTATCCAATTACGATAAAAACACAATCCCAAACGCGAAAGACTTTCGGTTTGGGATTGTTGTTTCAGAATGGAACGATCATATTACAAATGGTTTGTATAACGGAGCTGAAGCAGCTTTGTTAGACTGTGGTGCGTTACCCGAAAATATTATCCGTTGGAATGTTCCCGGAAGTTTCGAATTGGTTTACGGAGCGCAACGCATGATTGTTACTCAAGAAGTAGATGTGGTGATTACGATTGGTTGTGTGATTAAGGGCGAAACGATGCATTTCGAATTTGTCTGCGAAGGCGTAACCCAAGGCATCAAAGATTTGAACGTGCAAACGGATGTTCCGGTTATCTTTTGTTTATTAACCGATAACAACGAACAGCAATCTATCGATCGAAGCGGCGGTATTCATGGTAACAAAGGAACTGAAGCAGCAATCGCGGCAATTAAAATGGCTGATTTGAGAAGAAAAACAATTTGATTTTATTCCTTTTGAATATATAATATGAACCTATTCCTTTGTGAATAGGTTTTTTATTTTTAGGGAAGTATTAACTATAAATCCCAATACTTTTTCCTTAAATTTGCTTGCTTCGGTTACCCAAATACTGAAGCCATAATAAAACACTGAATACTTAAAAAAGAATGTCTAGTATAATTCAATTACTTCCTGATCACGTTGCCAATCAAATTGCTGCCGGCGAAGTGGTGCAAAGACCGGCTTCGGTAGTGAAAGAGCTATTGGAGAATGCTGTTGATGCGAAAGCCACCGATATCAAACTCATCATTAAAGATGCCGGAAAATCATTGGTTCAAGTTATTGATAATGGTTTAGGAATGAGCGTAACCGATTCGCGTTTGTGTTTTGAACGGCATGCGACTTCTAAAATCCGTCAAGCGGAAGATTTATTTTCTTTGCATACTAAAGGTTTTCGCGGTGAAGCTTTGGCTTCTATTGCGGCGATTGCGCATGTGGAAATGAAAACCAAACAAGAGCAAGAAGAATTAGGTATTCACATAATTATTGAAGGCAGCAAATTTGTTTCTCAAGAACCGGCAGTTTTGCCTAAAGGTACTTCGTTTGCGGTCAAAAATTTATTTTTTAATATTCCGGCACGCCGTAATTTTTTAAAATCGGAAACCGTTGAACAACGCCATATTGTTGATGAATTCCAACGCGTCGCGATGGCGCATCCGAATATTCATTTTACAATGTACCACAACGGCAGTGAAATGTTTAACTTGCCGATATCGAATTTCAGACAACGCATCGTCAATATTTTTTCGGGTAAAACCAATGAGAAATTAGTTCCGGTAAAAGAAGACACCGAGATTGTAAACCTGCAAGGATTTATAGGAAAGCCCGAATTCTCTAAAAAAAATAGAGGAGAGCAATTCTTTTTTGTCAACAATCGATTTATCAAAAGCGGTTATTTGCACCATGCTGTCATGGCGGCTTATGAAGGTTTGCTGAAAGATGGCGCACAACCAAGTTATTTTTTATACTTAGATGTTCCGCCGCATACGATTGATATCAATATTCATCCGACCAAAACCGAAATTAAGTTTGACGATGAACATGCGTTGTATGCTATTTTGCGCTCGTCTATCAAACACAGTTTAGGACAGTTTAATGTCGCTCCGGTATTGGATTTCGACCGCGACCCCAATTTAGACACGCCTTATCAATACCAAAATAAAGAAGCCGAGTATCCTACGATTCAAGTCGATAGGAGTTATAATCCATTTTCAGAAGACAAGCAACCCAGTAAATCTTTTGCTTCTTCTTCTAATTATAGAAAGCCCGAAGCGCAACCGAGTTGGGAAAGCTTATATGTTGGTTTAAAACAAGCCGGACAAGAAATTGCCGAAATGACTTTTGAAAATGAGGCTGTAACTTCCTCTTTATTTGAAGAAAATGAAATAGAACAAGAAGTCAAACGCACTTATCAAATTCATAAAAAATACATTGTCAGCCCAATCAAATCGGGTATGGTGATTATCAACCAAAAACGAGCGCACGAACGTGTTTTATACGAAGAGTTCTTAACCAGCATGACCGTGAAGCAAGCATCAAGTCAGCAATTGTTATTTCCTTTGCAGTTGTTTTATTCTTCAGACGAAGTAGCATTGTTGGCCGAACTGAAAACATCACTCGAAAATACCGGTTTTGTTTTTGAAGCTATTGAAGATGACAATGTACTCATTTCAGGTTTGCCTGTCAATGTGACTGAAAGCGAAATTTCTATCGTTTTGGAAGAGTTATTGAGTGATTTACAAGACGGTATTCCGGACAATAGTTTTTCTCAAAATGACACGATTGCCAAGTCGATGGCAAGAAGTTTGGCCATTAAAACCGGAACGTATTTAACCGAAAAAGAACAAGAAAATTTGGTGCACAATCTTTTTGCTTGCAAAGAACCGAATGTGTCACCGTTTCAAAAACCAACTTTCATCACGATGAGTGTGGAAGATTTAGATAAAAAATTCAGCTTATGATGCGAATGACCGATACTGTAAAGCAGTTACTGATTATTAATGTTATATTTTACATTGGCTCCAATTATGTGGGCGATGTAGCTTACCAATTGTTTTCTTTGTATTATCCTGAAAGTCCAAGTTTTAGATATTGGCAGCCATTGACCAGTATGTTTATGCATGCGAAGATGCCTAACTTTATGCATATTCTGTTCAATATGTTTGCCTTGTATTCTTTTGGAAGTGCCTTGGAACATTTTTGGGGTTCAAAAAAGTTCTTGTTCTTTTATATTTCCTGTGGAATAGGTGCTTCATTATTATACATGGGAATGAATTATTATACTTTTCACCATGGTGTAAATTTATTAGTTGAAAACGGTCAAAACCAAGCTGATATTTTAAAGATTTTAGCGGAAGGAAAATATGATACCAATTGGGAAAATATAATTCCGTTAAGTGATTTTAACAGCATGATGTCAAGTTATTTGGTTCCGGCTGTTGGTGCTTCCGGAGCGATTTATGGGTTATTAACCGCTTTTGCTTTTATGTTTCCCAATGCTGAATTGGCACTGATGTTTGTTCCAATTCCTATCAAGGCCAAATATTTTGTGCCGGGATTATTGGCAGTTGATTTATTTTTAGGATTTAAAGGCAGTTCTATTTTTGGCAGTGGCGGAACGGGAATTGCTCACTTTGCGCATTTAGGCGGTGCTTTAACCGGATTTCTCATGATGTGGTATTGGAAGAAAAACTCATTCAATAAAAATCGTTGGAATTAAATTATGAGCATCATTGAAGACATAAAATTGCAGTACAAAATAGGCGGCATTGCCAATAAAATGGTTTATTGGAATGTGGGTGTTTTTTTGTTGTCTATTCCGTTGTTTTACCAATTTAAGACCGGTGTTTTTGCTTATCCGGATTGGTTAGCGGTTTCTTCGGAGCCTTTGGCTATTGTATACAAGCCATGGACTTTAGTGACTTATGCTTTTTTTCATGACGGATTTTTGCATTTGTTTTTCAATATGATGGTTTTGCATTTTTCCAGCCGATTATTTCTAACCTTTTTTACACAAAAACAATATCTTGGCTTGTATCTTTTAGGCTCAGTTTTTGCCGGATTGGTTTATGTTTTAAGTTTTTATTTGCTTGGTCATTCTTCATTGATGGTTGGCGCTTCGGCAGCAATCATGGCTTTATTGGTAGCTACAACGACCTATCAGCCACTAATGGAATTAAGATTGTTGTTGATTGGTAATGTCAAACTTTGGCACATTACAGGTGTATTGCTGTTATTGGATTTACTCCAAATTCAAATGAATAATACCGGTGGACATATAGCGCATTTGAGCGGAGCATTTTTTGGTTATATTTACATCAAGTTATTGCAAAACGGAACCGATTTGAGTCGGATGGTGAGTGCGATAATTGATTTTTTTACTCATTTGTTTAGCCCAAAGAAATCCACACCATTCAAAAAAGTACACGTTAACCCCAAAAAACCTACAGTTAAAAAAGAAAGTAAAATTGTTGCCAAAGACAAAACCCAGCAACAAATTGATGAGATTTTAGATAAGATCAGTCAATCGGGTTATGACAGCCTAACCAGTGAAGAAAAAGAATTTCTTTTCAAAGCAGGGAAATAATTGTAAATGAAGAAACTATCGTGGTTTAACAAAGTGGTCTTCGGATTCAATATAGTCGTGACTGTATTGACCTTTATTGCCTATGTGTTGCCTTTTTTGGCGCCTAAGTTGTTTCCACTACTTTCGGTTTTGACCTTGATTTTACCGTTGTTTCTGATCTTAAACGCCTTGTTTTTTATTTATTGGTTACTTCAGTTAAAAAGGCAAGTGATGCTTTCAGGATTGGTTTTATTACTAGGTATTACTTTTATCAATAAGTTCTATAAGTTTTCTTCCAATGACTTACCCGAGGAAGAAAAAGATTTTACGGTTATGAGCTACAATGTACGCTTGTTTAACTTGTTTGATTGGCTTCCGAATGATCATATCGGTGACACCATTTTGTCTTTTATCAACGAGCAAAACCCTGATATTCTTTGCATACAAGAATATTCAGAAAATGCCAAAGTGGATTTAAGAATTTACAAATACAAAGCCGTTTTTATGGAAGGAAAGCAAATCAAAACCGGACAAGCTATTTTTTCCAAATTTCCTATTTTCAACAAAGGTGATTTTAAAATACCGGAAGCCGGAAATAACATCATTTATGCCGATATTAAAAAGGGAAAAGACACGATTCGCGTGTATAATATTCATTTGCAATCGATAAAAATATCTCCGGATGTGAATGAAATTCAGGAGCACGTTGAGGCGATTGACCAAAACAAATCGCAACAAGTTTTTGGTAGAATTAGAGAGGCGTTTAAAAAACAAGAACAGCAAGCAGCCATTTTAGTCAACCACAAAAAAGAATGTAAATATCCTGTCATCATCTGTGGCGATATGAACAATAGTGCGTTTTCTTATATCTACCGAAATATAAAAGGTGATTTGAATGATTGTTTTGAAGAAGCCGGAAATGGTTTTGGACAGACGTATAAATTCAAATATTATCCGGCGCGGATAGATTACATTTTTGCCAATAAAAAGATGAAAGTCAAGAGTTTTAAAAGTTTCTCCAAATTTGAGAATTCAGATCACTTTCCGGTGATGAGCAGACTTTCTTTTGTGAAGTAATTACAGTTGTTGCTTCTTCAAATAATCCAAAGCATATCGACCTTCATTGAACAATAAATCCAAGATGCTTAAGTTGTTCAAATAACCATGTTTTTCTCCGAAAACTTGAGTAAAAGGTTCAAATTGAGAATTATCCTTTTTCCCATTGACCAAATGTCGCAAATCAACTTTATCGGTTACTTCGTGGAAATATTCGGTGGTTTCGTTGTAGTCAAATTCGAGTCCGAGACATTTGGACACAATCGACATCGTCTCAAGATTTAAGTCCATTAAGAATTCGTGCTTTTTTTCAAATATCGGACGAATGTCATCTTCAAAATACTCAAAGAATGGAGAACTTCGATAAGCCGCATCGAGCGATTTAAAATGCTGTTTTTGCCAATCAAAAGCGGTTTCCAACTTGATGTCTTTGGTCTTTTGATGCGCTTCTTTAGAATGTTTTATAGGAATATTGAGCAACTGAATACCATTCGGACTGTAAATGTACATTCGGTTGCGGTTGGTTTGTTTTTGAAAATTGTCATCCATTTCAAAAGTAACCAAATCACATTGAGCCATCGCCACAAAATGACTGATGGAAGGAAAATAGCTCGGATGGATGAGGATGTTGTTCATTTGTAGGTTCTAAGTTCTATGTTGTAAGTTGTACGTTTTTAACTTATAACCTACAACCTATAAACAATTAAGCTTTTGCGTTTTTTCTTCTTTTCCAGAAATAATCACCTAAAACATACAAAACGACTAAGCCTAAGAAGTATTTTAAGTAAGATTGAGGTTGGCCTTCGCCACTTACGGTGGTGAACATTCTGTCCCAACGAATTTTGTTTAAACCGCTACCATTGGTATCCCAACTCATCCAAATAAATACCGGTTTTCCAACGACATGGTCTTCAGGTACAAATCCCCAATAACGGCTATCTTCAGAGTTGTTTCGGTTGTCTCCCATCATCCAATAGTAATTTTGAGCGAAAGTGTAAGTGGTTACTTTTTGATCATCAATGTAAATATCGTCACCCACTACTTTTAAATCATGTTTTTCATAAACTGTGATTAATCTTTTGTATTGAGGAAGATTCTCTTTGGTTAAAGTAATCGTTTTTCCCGCTTCTGGAATGTAAATTGGTCCCATATTATCAGAACTCCAGTTTGGATTGCGGCTGAAAATATTCGCCTCAACATTTTTATTAATAACCTTGGTTACCGATTTGATTCCACTGATTTGCTTCAAAGCAGCAGCTCCTTCATTCGTTAATGCTTTGATGAAAATAGTATCTCTTGTGGTTTGGTTTATAAATCCGGCGCCATCAGTTGCACCAACTTGCTTTAAAACATAATCAAAATCGATAGGCACATTGGCATCAAAAGTCATGTAATAGGCATGTTGCGGCTTCGCTCTTTCCGGTAAAATCAATTCTTTTCCGTTGATATGTACCACACCATTTTTAATTTCAAGATTGTCACCAGGAGTTCCTTGACAACGTTTTACATAATTTGATTTTTTGTCAATCGGCTTTATGATACTTCTTCCTGAAGTGTCAAAAAATTTGTAAACGGTATCTGCCGGCCAGTTGAAAACAACAATGTCATTTTTCTCGATTTTTTCAAAACCGGGAAATCTGAAGTAAGGCAATTGTGGCCAACTCAAATAAGATTTTGTTTTGATGATGGGCAATGTATCGTGAACCATTGGCGCGCCTATAGTCGTCATTGGTGTTCTGGCGCCGTAATGAAACTTGCTTACAAATAGAAAATCTCCAATTAACAATGATTTTTCCAAGGAAGAGGTTGGAATCGTAAATGGTTGCATTACATAAGTATGCACTAAAGTCGCTACTACAATCGCAAAAAGAATAGAGCTAATCGTGTCTCCGGTTTTGGTTGAAGCGACTAAACTTCTGTCGGAGATATAGGTAACGTCTTGTGTGTAATTGATATAATAAATATAAAGACCAAAAGTGAAAATTCCTAACCAAGTGTCAGCGGTTGATTTTCGGCCAAAGCTTCTTAAAGTTTCTACCCAAACCACCGGAAACATAATCAAATTGATGATTGGAACGAATAGGAGTAGTGTCCATAAAGTTGGGCGACCAATGATTTTCATCAAAACAATCGCATTGTAAACCGGCACAAAAGCTTCCCATTTTTTTCTTCCTGCTTTTTCGTATAATTTCCAAGTACCTAAACCATGGATCACTTGAACAATCAAGAAAAACACTAACCATTGATATGTTGACATAATGTTGGGTTTAAAAGTTTATTCGCTATAAGTTTATCAAACTGAGCTTTTGTTACAATTTTACTATTTTAAATCGAGTACGTCTTTCATAGAAAACACGCCGTTTTTTCCAACAATCCATTCGGCTGCCAAAACAGCACCTAATGCAAAGCCTTCGCGATTATGCGCTACGTGTTTGATTTCGATAAAGTCAACGTCAGAACTGTAGTAAACACTGTGTGTTCCTGGTACATTTTCAATTCTTTTAGCATCGATATGAATCTGATTTTCGGTTGCTTTTTCTTCGGTCCAAGAAGTGTAGTTTGAATTTTCGATTACGCCTTTGGCTAAGGAAATAGCTGTTCCGCTTGGAGAATCCAGTTTTTGAGTGTGGTGAATTTCTTCCATCGACACTTTGTAAACCGAAGAAAATCTTGCCATCATTTTGGCCAAATAATCATTCAGTTCAAAGAATAAATTGACACCTAAGCTAAAATTAGAACCATATAAAAATGCACCATTTTTTTCTTGGCATAATTCCACTACTTCGTCATATTGTTCTAACCAACCCGTTGTGCCGCAAACCACCGGAATTCCTTGATTGATAGCGGTAGAAATATTTTCAACAGCTACCATCGGTACACTGAAATCGATAGCAACATCGGCTTTTTCAATGCCTTCATACGTATTGGATTCGTCCTTTTTCAGAACAATTTCGTGTCCTCTTTCTAAAGCGATTCTTTCAATCACTTTACCCATTTTTCCGTATCCCAGAAGTGCAATTTTCATTAGAATTTATAATTTAATGTTAGACCAACATTGGGTTTAGCCGTAAAATCATTTTGGTAAACATCAGGAGCGACCGAAAGTTTGTCGTTGACATTAAATTGGATTAAGTGCGCATCAACATTGGCATCAACAATATTTAAAATATAAAATCCAATGGTTACCATAAGCGACAAGTCTCTGTTTCGTTGGTAAAAGCGTTGCGCTTGTACCAAACGCGAATCGTCTAAATAAGAATATTGGTCACCGGTAAATCCGGCTAATCTTCTTTTATAAGCGTCACGATAACTGTGGTATTTTTTGTTGTTGTCAAGGTAGAAATACATACTCGTTCCGATAGCACCGTAAACGATGGGTATTTTCCAGTATTTTTTATTGTAAGCTTGACCTAAGCCCGGTAAAATAGCAGAATAAAAAGCAGCTTTAGCAGGAGTAAGCGGATCAATTTCTTTCATTTTAGTAGTATCGGTTACTACTAAACCATTGATCACTTCTTGTGAAAAAAGACTTTGATTTCCAAACAGAAAGAAAAGAACAATTATGTACTGTAGCTTATTCACTAATCTTTGATTAATTTGATAATGCGGTTAAAATCTTCTTCAGAGTGAAAAGGAATAGTGATTTTTCCTTTACCGTTTCCGGCTATTTTTACGTCGATTTTGGTGCCAAAGAAATTGGTGAAAGCCTTTTTTTGGTCTTCTGCGATGGCAAAACTTTCTCCTTTTTTGGCTTTAGCCGAAGTTGGTTTTAAACTGTCTTGGTAGTTTTTTACCAAAGCTTCCGTTTCACGAACCGATAGATTTTGGCTGACAATTTTTTGGTAAATATCGGATTGTATGTCTTGGTTTTCGATATTGATAATCGCACGTCCATGTCCCATGCTGATAAAGCCATCTCGAATTCCTGTTTGGATAATCGGGTCTAACTTTAATAATCTTAGGTAGTTAGCGATAGTTGAACGTTTTTTACCAACGCGCTCGCTCATTTGTTCTTGTGTCAATTGGATTTCATCAATTAATCTTTGGTACGAAAGGGCAATTTCAATTGGGTCTAAATCATGACGCTGGATATTTTCCACCAAAGCCATAATCAACGACTCATTGTCATTGGCGATTCGGATGTAAGCAGGAACAGTGGTTAATCCGACCAATTTAGAAGCGCGCAAACGGCGTTCTCCTGAAATCAATTGGTATTTATTGAAGTCTAATTTACGAACGGTTATCGGTTGGATAAGCCCTAATTCCTTAATAGAAGACGCTAATTCCTGTAAAGATTCCTCGTTGAAATTAGTTCTCGGCTGAAACGGATTAATCTCAATCGATTCAATATCCAATTCGATAATGTTTCCAACCACTTTATCAGCATTTTTATCATTTACCGATTTGATATCATTTTCAGGATCTTTTAATAGGGCAGATAATCCTCTTCCCAAGGCTTGTTTCTTTATCGCTTTTGCCATGGCTTAATTGCTGTTTTTCTTGATAATTTCTTGTGCCAAACTTAAGTAGTTTGTCGCACCTCTGCTCGTGGCATCAAAGTTAATGATGCTTTCTCCAAAACTTGGCGCTTCACTCAATTTTACATTGCGTTGAATAATGGTTTTGAATACCATATCGTTGAAATGTTTTTGAACTTCTTCCACGACTTGGTTTGACAAACGCAAACGCGAATCATACATAGTCAGTAAAAGGCCTTCAATATCTAAATTAGGATTGTGTATTTTTTGTACGCTTTTGATAGTATTCAGCAATTTTCCTAAGCCTTCCAAAGCAAAGTATTCACACTGAATCGGAATTACGACACTATCGGCCGCGGTTAAGGCATTTAAAGTCAATAATCCTAATGATGGCGCGCAATCAATCAAGATGTAATCGTATTGGTCTTTTATGCTTTCCAAAGCTTGTTTCAGCATATATTCACGGTTTTCTTTGTCAACCAATTCGATTTCGATGGCCACCAAGTCAATGTGCGCCGGAATAACCCAAACGTTAGGTGCTGAGCAAGAAATTGTTGCTTCTGCCGGAGTGTTACTGTGTTCTAAAATTTGGTAAGTACCAATTTCAATACTTTCAACATCAATACCCAAACCTGAACTCGCATTCGCTTGAGGATCAGCATCAATTAATAACACTTTTTTTTCTAATACGCCCAATGATGCAGCAAGATTAACAGAAGTTGTTGTTTTCCCGACACCACCTTTTTGGTTGGCAATTGCAATGATTTTACCCATTTATATATGATAGATTTTGAGCCGTAAAAATACGATTAATTATGGGTTTGTCAAGGCTTATTTGTTAACATTTCGGTAAAGTTTTGAGACTAGTGTTCAGTATTCAGTAATTAGTATTCAGTTGTCTGATTAAACGAGTTTTACTGATTTATAAGCTTTTTGATACTTATTTTACTGAACACTAATAACTGAACACTGAACACTTTTATTTACTTCCCTTATTTTTAATCATAGCTTCCAACAAATCCCACATTTCCTGAGGGATTTTTTCTAAGATATTGAATTGTCCTGCGCCTTGCAGCCATTCGCCACCATCGATAGTCACTACTTCTCCATTGATGTAAGCGGAGAAATCGGAAACCAGGTAAGCCGCGAGATTGGCTAGTTCTTGATGGTCACCAACTCTTTTTAACGGCACTTTTTTGGCCATATCAAACTTTTCGGCTAAATCGCCCGGTAACAGTCGGTCCCAAGCGCCTTTGGTTGGAAATGGTCCGGGAGCAATGGCGTTCATTCGGATTCCGTATTTAGCCCATTCTACTGCCAAACTGCGTGTCATGGCTAAAACGCCGGCTTTGGCAGTTGCACTTGGCACTACATAACCCGAACCTGTCCATGCATAAGTAGTTACAATATTTAAGACATTACAATTGGTTTGTTTGGTATTTATCCAATGTTTCCCGAATGCCAGCGTACAGTTTTTGGAACCTTTTAAAACGATATCAATAATGGTATCAAAAGCATTGGCCGATAATCTTTCTGTAGGCGAGATAAAGTTTCCGGCTGCATTGTTCAATAAAATATCAACTTTACCGAAGGTTTTTAAAACTTCAGCTAACATCGCTTCGACTTGGTCGTAGTGACGCACATCGCATTGTAATGACAAGCATTTTCCGCCCGTTTCGGTTTCTAATTCTGTTGCCGTGGTTTTTAGTTTTTCGATATCTCTGGAAGTAATGGCGACTTTGGCACCTAATTCCAAAAAGTATTTGGTCATGGCTTTACCTAAGCCACTTCCGCCACCGGTTACTACAATTACTTTGTCTGCCAAGGCATTATCGCGAAGCATTTTTGCTGAAAAATCCATAAAGTTTTATTTTTTTAACTACATTCATTTCGCCCTACGGGCTCGAGTGTAAATATATAAACTTAGACTTCAGAAACAAAATAAACCGGATTGAAGTGATTAATTCCAATCCGGTTTACACAATTTGCTTGTTAACTTAAACGTTTTATTTTTTGATGAATTTTTTGGTGATACTGCCTGTTTTTGAATTGACTTGTAAAAAGTACATCCCCGAACTTAATTGGCTTACATCCATTGTATAGACATAGCCGGAGTTTTCTGTAGTGGTGTTTTGCTTAACCACTTTGCCTTGTATATTTACAATTTTATAGTCAATTAAATCACTTTGCAAATGACCCGGAATGATGTTTAATTCATTGTCTGCCAAAGTCGGATACAAGGTAAATTCATTTGTAATCGGATTGTCATCCAACCCTAAAGCTGCAAAATTAGTTACCACATTGTCTACTAATAATCGACTGCCGAATGTTGGCGTAGAACCTGATTTTGCCATTGAAAATGTGATATTCATTGAACTTTTTACAGCATTTGAAGTAAAATTAATCGGCATGTAGATATAGGCAAATTGGCTATTGGTTCCCATAATATCTACTTCAGCTTGACCAATTAATTCTCCATCAACATCAAAAACTTCTATTTTGGCTTCAGCCACATCATCGCCTTTAGGTAAAAATTTGTAATAGAAGCCAATCATGTAAACTTGAGCACCTTGATCAATCGGAACACCGGCATTCCAACCCGGAAAATCCTGAGTTGCATCGCTGAAAATAGTTGCGCTTCCGGGAATTACTTCGTTTTGCGTTGCGTTATAAGCATTCGATATTTCCATTGAATATTGTCCGTTAAGCGCATCCGTTGAAGCATAAACCATTGAAGGAACGTTTGTGTTGAATAGAATTTGATGAGAAGTTGATTCCCCATTTGGGATGTTAATCGTAACCGGTTGCGTAAAATTCATTCCCCAATTGCTGGGTAAAAGATTTGGCTTTACGTTTTCAAAATTCCCATTGACCACTTGAGCATTCATAGCAGATGTGAGTAATAAAACGAAACTTAAAAAGAGACAATTCTGTTTCATGTGATATGCTTTTAATTCACAGAAATTTTTTCATAGCAATTTCTTAAAATCAAAAGTACAGATAAGATTTCAAATTCGCTCAAAATTTAGGTAGACAATAGGTAAACATCATTAAAACATTTTCATGGTTTTGAAGGTGTTAATTATTTTATAATCAATTTTTTATTGGATGATTTATTGTCTGAAGTTAGTTTGAGAATATAAATACCGCTTCCAAGATTCCCAAGATTTAAAGTGGTAACTTCATTCTCTATACTACCTGAAAATACTTTTTTGCCGCTGATATCAAATACAGTTAAATGGGTATTTTGATCAAACTCTTTTGTTGAAATTGTAACTAAACCATTCGACGGATTCGGGTAAACTTCAAAATTGAACTCTTCAAACGCTTCATTGTTCAATTGACAAGTCAGTGGATTTTCATATTTGGCGATAAACAAACCGGCGTTATTGGGTATTCCGTTGTTGTTAGAATTCAAAAGAAATTCACTGGAAGTTGAAGGATCAAAATCGAGCTGACCTCTGAAACTTCCGGTAATGACCAAATCATTATTTTGGTCTAATGCAATAGGCAAATAGCCATTAAAATCCACAAAAACCACATTGCCGAATTTGCCAATATCCATTGACCATAAATGTTCGCCTGAAGAAGAATAAGAAGCAACAAAAGCATCGATGGTATTGTTTAAAGTGCTCAATACTTTTTCTTCAGCAGCAGGATTGAAATCACAATTGCCTTGAAATTCACCCGAGACATAAATATTGTCGCAATGGTCTACAATGACATTGGCAGAAAATGAAGACGGAAAGAATGTAGTTTGCGTTGTCGTTGGTGTCCCGAATTGTTTGGTCCAAAGTAAATCGCCGTTAGTATTGTATTTGGCCAAATAAGAACTGTAAAACCCGTTCGTGTCCAATGAAGTTGCAGTGGGTAAAAACGTTGCATTTCCTTTGTAAGAACCAGTCATAATAATGTTGTTATTGCTGTCTTTTTTGATAAAAGTCATAAAAGCGTCGGTGGTATTTGTACCGCTGATATGTCTGTTCCAAATAAGTTCTCCACTGCTGTTAAATTTTGCCAGAAAACCTGAACTAATAGCACCAAATGAAACGGATTGTGAGGTGATAAAAGTACTGGACGTTGGGCTCGGATTCAAATCGACGGTTCCTAAAAAAATGCCGCTAAGAAAGATATTATTAGCGTCATCAACTTCCAATCCGCTAAGCAATACAACACCATTGCATCTGAATTGCTTTACCCATTCAAAATTACCTGTATCAGAAAGTGATAAAAGAAAACCATCATTATTAAAGGCGGTCAATTCTTGTGTTTGTGACACTGAAGGATTAAAATCCATTGTGCCGGCAAAAAGTCCGGAAACAATAATGGAATTATTTAATTTTTTCAAAGCAAAGGTGGAAACAAAATTTTCTTCCACATCATCGAAATATTTCGTCCAAATTTCAATCCCATCGCTGTTCCATTTCGAGACAAAAAAACCTCTTGTACTGGTAAAACCGGTTATGTAAAGATTGTTGTTTTCGTCAACAATCATTGCCGAACCGCGTTCTTCGTTCATATTAGCAAAAGTGGGTTCAATGAGGTTTTTGGCCCAAAGAAATTCTCCGGCCGAATTGTATTTGGCCACATAAACATCGGCTTCGCCATCGGTAACGTTGACCGTTCCGCCTTGGTAAACCAACGGGAAACTACCGGTTGTACTGGTATCAAAATCCACAGTTCCGTGGTACAAACCGGTAATGTAAATGTTTCCGTTGCTGTCGGTAACCGTAGAACGCGACCAAACACCATGCTCGTGTTGGGTTTCCATTGATTTGGCAAACTGCAATATTGGTGATTGTCCCAAACTTTTCTCGGGATTAATTAAGGCTGTCAGCAGTGACAATAAGGTGATACTTGTAGTAAAAAAATGTTTCATAGCTTTTTAATTTTTGATTTAGTCAAAATTATAAAGCTTGTTTTTCTCTGTTTAATTTTTCGGGTTTACAAAAGGTAAACAGTAGTGTAAATTGTTGAATTTAAATGGTTTTATACGCTGAGAATGAAATCGGTTAGGTTTTCCTCAGTCGTTAATTGGAGTTTTTTTCTCAAACGGTGACGCGCTGTTTTTACGCTGTCGGGAGAAATATTGAGAATAGAAGCCATTTCTTTGATGGAAAGATTCAGTTTGATTAGCGCACAAATTTTTAAATCATTCGAACTGATATCCGGATATTTTTGTTTTAAACGTGTGTAGAAGTTTTTATTCACACTTTCAAAATAGTTGTCAAAGTCGCGCCAGTTGTTGTCTTGAATAGTGTATTTACTAACTAGTTTCTTGAGTTCATTTTCCGAATTCGGTGTTTTTTTGTTGATGATGTTTTTGATTTCATCCAAAATCTCATTCTTCTCAATCATTTGGATAGTTACGGCGCTTAGCTGACTTTCTTTGTGTTCGATGTCGTTTTGGAATTGTTGCTCTTTTAAGCTTTTTTGCTCTTCCATCAAGGAAACCAATTCTTCTTTGGTTTTGAGTAATTGTTTGTCACGTTTGTTGATTCTTTTGAGGAAGAAATACAAAATAGTAAAAATTAAAATTAGCAATACCAATAAAGTAATCAAAAGATAGTTGGTCAATTTTGAAACTTCTTGCTCTTTGGAAATCAATTCGAACTTTCTGTTTTTTTCAGAAACTTCAAACTGTACTTCGAGACTTTTTACAATTTGTTCTCTTTCGAAAGAATAAAAGCTGTCTTTAATTTGAATCACTTCTTCTTGCAATTGACTCACTTTTTGAAAATCGTTTTGCTTCTTTTTTAATTCAATTAAACCTTCTATGGTTTTGATTTCGAATAGTTTGTCTGTCAACGGAATGGCGATGATTCTAGCTTTTCCAAAATAATTTTCGGCTACGATAAAGTTGTTTTCAAAGTTCAAATGCCATTTCCCAAGCGCAATCAGTGCGTAAACTTGAGCTTGTTTGTTCTCAGTCTTCTCCGCTAATTCGAGTGCTTTTTTGAAGTAATTTAAACTGCTTTCCTTTTGATTTTTTTGCTTCGCCAATTCTCCGAATTTCAAATAAGTCGTCGGTAAATAGGCGACATTATTCAATTTTTCGAATTCGGCTAAAGCCAATTTGAAATATTTCTCGGAAGTTTCAGCATCGTTTTCTAATTCAAACAAACCGCCCAAACTGTTATACGCTAAGCCTAAAGTTCCGGTGCTGTCTTTTTTATCTTGGAGTTCGGCAACGACTTCTATACTCAGTAGCTTGGCATCTTCATACTTTTTTTGGCGACTATAAATTGTGCTGATGAGTTGCAGGCATTTGTAACGACCTATTTTGGCGTCTTCGCCATTGGTCTTCTCTAATTTTTTGTATTGGTCTAAGGATTGTGTGGCAAATTGAAGTCCTTTTTCCAAACTCGAACCATAGGAGCAAATGCCCAAATAGAATAGTGCATCGGCTTTGTCTTTGGTGTTTTTTTCTTTTGTGGCTTTTTCATTGGCTTCCCAAAAATGTTTGAAGGCTTCGGTTTCGTTGTCTTTGACGAGTTCGGCCCAACCTTTTTGCAGCAACTTGTTGGGAGCCGTTTGGGTATAACCAACACTAACGAAGCCAATTGTGAGCAAAAACAAAAAAGATTTCCATAAATTCATATCCCAAAAATAGATTTTTTTGAGTTTACTTATTTAAAATGAGGTTGACATATAGTAAACAACTATAATTTTATCAAACGTTCAGCTGCTTTTTCAAGGGTTTCATCATCTTTGGCAAAGCAAAATCGTATGCATTGATGGTCATTGCCATTAGCATAAAAAGTAGAGATAGGAATTGTGGCCACGCCAAATTCGGTGACCAATCTTTTAGTGAAATTTAAATCATTTTCATCTGAAATATTGGCATAGGAAGCCACTTGAAAGTAAGTCCCTTCGCAAGGCAACAATTCGAGTTTGGTTTCTTTAATCAAGTTTCTGAATAAATCTCTCTTCTGTTGGTAAAACTGTCCCAGAGCTTTCACGTCAACCAAATCGATATAGTCGTTTAGTACATGTTGGGCAATGCTGCTCACACTGAAAACCAAAAACTGATGCACTTTTTTAATCTCTTTCATAATGTTTTCCGGTGCAATGACGTACCCGATTTTCCAACCGGTGATGTGAAATGACTTCCCGAATGACGAAACAGAAATACTCCGATGCCACAATTTTGGTCGATGGTGTACCGAAATATGGGGTTCCTCAAAAGTGATGTATTCATAAACTTCGTCTGAAAGCACTAAGAGATTAGGGTAAGCTTCAACTAATTTTTCCAATTGAACAAAATCATTTTCTGTCCACATTTTTCCCGTTGGATTGTGCGGATTGTTGATGATGATGAGTTTGGTTTTTTCATTAGCTGCAGCCGAAATCACTTCCCAATTAGGAGTAAAGTCAATGTTGAGCGAAACCCTTATTGGTTTGGCATTGCTTAATAAAATCGGCGCTTCGTAGCAGTCATAACTCGGGTCGAGAATAATCACTTCTTCATTGGCTCTGACTAATGCTTGAATTGTTGCAAAAATGCCTTCTGTTGCGCCGGCTGTGATTAGTATTTCTTCTTTGGCAGAAACCGTTCTACCATAAGATTGTTGGGTGAGCACTGCTATTTTATCCAAAAGCGAAGGCAAACCACTCATGGGCGTATACTGATGAATATTTTCTTTGGCAAGTTTAGAAAGAATAGCGATTAGTCGTTCATCAATGGGAAAATTCGGAAAGCCTTGAGACAGATTAATAGCTTGGTGTTCTGTTGCCATCTGTGACATTACAGTGAAAATACTCGTGCCGATATGAGGAAGTTTGGACATGAATTTGTTTTTGGTAAAGATAAAAAAAGCACTCCGATTGAAGTGCTTTTTTGTTATTTCAAACCTAAATGTTTATTCTTCCGATTTGTTTTTTAATTGCATCAACAAGGTGTATGCGCCTTTGACAGCAATGTTTTTGGTATTTAAGACTTCACTGTTGAGAATTTCGGTGAAACTATTTTCACTGTTTCCCACTTTTACAGCTATCATTTCAAATTTATGATTATCCAATTGAACAAAAACATACTCTTTTCCTTCAAAAGTCACGATGGCTTTTTCGGGTAAAGTAAGCACAGCTTCTCGTTTTAGTTCAATTACAGCATTCATATACATTCCCGGCAAAAGGGTTTTGTCGTATTGCTGAAAATGACAATGAACTTCTGCACTATGTTCAATAGATGAAATGTCTTTACTGATTAAAATAATTTCGCAATTGTATTTTTTATCAGGCTGACTGTTAGAATAAGCGACCAATTTTTGTCCAATATAAAGTCCGTTAATGTCTTTTTCAAATACTTTTAAGTTTAAATGAATGTCATCAGGATTAATGAGTTCGAATAGTATATCAGAAGCATTAACATACTTACCAATATTTACATTGACTTTTGAGACAAATCCATTTATGGGAGAATAGATATTGACACTTTTAGAAATAGTTTTTTCAGAAAGCGATTTAGGGTTAATGTGAATTAATTTTAGTTTCTCGGCTAAGGCGTTGACTGTGATTCTGAGGTTTTTGTATTCTGCATCAGCCATTTGAAACACTTTATCACTACTGGCTTTATCTCGGTTTAAATCTCTTTGGCGTTCGTATTCTTTTTCGGCAAAAAATAGTTTAGATTGTGCCGTTAAATATTCTTGTTGCAACTGAATGTATTGCTGATCTTCCATCACGGCAATAACTTCATTTTTTTTGACGTACATACCCGGAAGTAATTTGGTGTTTTTCAAATAACCTCCCAAAGGCATGCTCACAGAAACCAGATTCTGTGGTGGCACATCAATGACACCATTCACATTAATTGTGGCCGAAATGGTTCTTTTTTGCATAGGTTCGCTAACTATCCCCGCATTTTTAAGTTGTGAATCTGTTAGCGTAACTATTTTTTCGGAAACCTCTTTACCAGTGGTTTCGCTTTCATCTTTTTTGGAGTTGCAACTCATACCCAGTATGGCTAAAACTACTATAATGATTTTTGTTTTCATGTTTAATTTTTTGAAGTAAGATAATTCAATTCAATAATACTTTCATTATACGCGTTGACTGACTCAATGTAACTGTTGTTGACCATCAGCGCTTGATTGACCAATAAAACCCAATCCAGATAATTAATATCGCCACCAAGAAATTGTCGGTTTGCGGTTTCGGTAATTAATAAAGCATTTGGCAACCCTATTTTCTCGAAATAGTCTAATTTTTCAATATTCTTTTCGAGCTGTAATAGGGTGTTTTGTAGTTGCAGTTTTAAGGAGTTTTTCTCTCTTAGGTATTCTTCTTCCACTATTTGTTCCTGAACTTTGGCTGCTCTGACTTTGGCATTTTGTGAACCGCCTAAAAGCGGAATGCCTAGGCCGATTTGTGCCGAATGGAATCGGGTGGAATTATCATACAAAACATTATCTGCACCGTTACCGGTTATCGACATATTGTTGTAACCCAAAGTAAGTATCGGAAACTTTCGTGCTTTTTCTAATTGTGTTTGAGCAACTGCTGTTTCTTTTTGTTGTTCCAAAGTTTGCAACATAGGATGTTGGTCTATTGTAGATTCCGACAAACCGTTGAGGCGCTCTATTTTAAACGAACTAGCCTTCGGGGTTACCTTGTTTTCGGAGTTTAACAGCAATTGGAATATACTTTGCAGTAATTCTTTGTCTTGTTGCAATTGAAGTAATTGCATTTTTAATTGACCTAATTGAGTTTCGGCTGTAGTTTTTTCCAAGATATTGCTTTCCCCTTTTTGTAAACGTAAAGCCGATTTTCTGAGAAATTCCGTTAGTAAAGTATCACTTTTTTGTAGCAGTTTTTCTTTTTCTGTCAAAGATAAAATAGCATAAAAGGTTTGGGTTATTTCTTTTTTTAAGGCTGCTTCTTTAAGCAAAACCAAGGCGGAAGCCGTTTTCCATTCGGAAGTCAAAACCTTTTTCTGTCTGTTGTAGACCATCGGAAAATCAAATGATTGTGAAATACCAAACCGGGTATCATTATAACTGCTGTTAATTTGACCAAACTCTGAATTGACATTGGTTGTGGGTAAATTAGTCGCTGAACGGATTAATTTCTGTTGGTAATCTGATTTTAAACGTTCAATTTTTACTGATTGATTGTTTTCTAAAGCTGTTTTGAGAGCTTCTTCGAGCGTTATTTTGGTTTGGGCTTTTGCAGGCAGAATACAGAAAGACAAAAGTAGCAGTAAAAGCGTTGTTTTATTAAATATTTTCATTTTAAATCCTTTTTCAAAAGTTACATAAAGTATTGGTAATACAAATAAGGTCAGTAAAGTGGCAATCATCAATCCACCAATCACTACAGTAGCTAATGGTCTTTGTACTTCAGCTCCTGAACCACTGCTGATAGCCATAGGGAGAAATCCCAAAGAAGCGACAAAAGCAGTCATTAGTACAGGACGCAAACGCACTTTGGTTCCCATTAATACAATACGATTTAAGTCATCCATACCTTCTGATTTGAGGCGATTGAACTCTGATATAAGTACGATACCATTCAAAACGGCCACGCCAAAGAGTGCAATAAATCCTATTCCGGCACTAATGCTAAAAGGCATACCTCTCAGGGCCAAAAAGAAAATGCCTCCAATAGCAGAAAGCGGAATAGCAGAATAAATTAATAAACCGTGTTTTACAGATTTAAAAGCAAAAAATAATAAGATAAATATCAACAGCAATGAAATAGGTACCGCAATCATTAATCGGTCTTTAGCCTGATTTAAATTTTCAAATGCGCCACCATAGGTTGTGTAATATCCCGCAGGAAGTTGGATTTCATTTTCCACTTTGCCTTTTAATTCGTTGACAATACTTTCTACATCTCGACCGTTGACATTAAAACCAACAACAATGCGTCTTTTCGCATCTTCGCGTTGTATTTGGTTAGGTCCGTTTTTAATAGAAACATTTGCCAATTGCGAAAGTGGAATTTGAGTTCCTTGAGGTGTTGGAATTAAAAGATTTCTGACGTCTTCTAAGTTTTTACGTTTCTCACTATCCAAGCGCACTACCAATTCAAATCGCTTTTCGCCTTCAAAAACCAATCCGGTACTTTGTCCTGCAAAAGCAGTATTTACAATGCGATTGATGTCTGCGATGTTAAGATGGTATTGTGCAATTACGGTACGATTGTAGTCGATAATCACTTGAGGCATACCGGTTACGGGTTCAACAAAAAGGTCTTCGGCACCATCTACCGTATTTACAATCTTACCTAATTTTTCGGCATAAAGGGCTAAGGTATCTAAATTTTCACCAAAAATTTTACAAACAACATCTTGTCTTGCTCCGGTCATTAATTCATTGAAACGCATTTGTACCGGATACTGAAATCCTGCAGTAATACCGGGAACATCTTCTAGTGCTTTGCCCATTTTTTCTGCTAATTCATCAAAAGTTTCGGCAGAAGTCCATTCCGATTTGTCTTTCAGAATAACCATCATATCACTGGCTTCCATCGGCATGGGATCGGTTGGCACTTCACCGCTTCCGATTTTAGTTACTACTTTTTCGACTTCGGGAAATCGTGTTTTTAGTATATGAGCGGCTTTTTGGGTACTTTCGATAGTGGTATTTAAGTTGCTTCCGGTCAAAACCCTGGTGTCAACTGCAAAATCACCTTCTTCTAAAGCCGGTATAAATTCACCTCCTAAAGAACTTAATAAAAACAACGCAATAACAAATAAGGCGATTACAGTTCCAATAATTACTTTTTGGAAATTTAAAGCAACTTGTAACCAATGTTGGTATTTGCGTTCCAATTTAAACATCATACGGTCAGAAAAATTGGGTTGGTGATTGATTTTTTTGCTCAAAAACAAAGCACTCATCATTGGAATGTAAGTCAAAGAAAGTAAAAAAGCACCCAACAAAGCAAAGGCAACGGTTTGTGCCATTGGTTTAAACATTTTTCCTTCGATGCCTTCCAAAGTGAAAATAGGTAAGTAGACAATTAGAATGATAATTTGGCCAAAAACAGCACTGTTCATCATCTTTCCAGCAGAGTTTTCAACCTCTTTGTCCATTTTGTTTTGTGTCAAACGGGCAACGTTACTAAACTTTTTACTGTGAGAGAGTTGGTGCATTACAGCTTCAACGATGATGACTGCGCCGTCTACGATCAGTCCGAAATCGAGAGCACCTAAACTCATTAGATTACCACTTACCCCGAAAGTATTCATTAGTATTATAGCAAATAACATGGCTAAAGGAATGACGGAAGCTACTATTAAGCCGGCTCTCAAATTTCCTAGGAAAAGCACCAAGACAAAAATGACAATAAGTGCGCCTTCCATTAGGTTTTTTTCTACAGTTCCAATGGCGTTATTGACCATTTTGGTTCTGTCAAGAAAAGGTTCAATGGTTACGCCTTCGGGTAGTGTTTTCTTGATTTGCTCAATGCGTTCTTTTACATTTTTAATAACCTCACTACTGTTAGCGCCTTTGAGCATCATAACAATAGCACCGGCAACTTCGCCTTCATCGTTGTAACACATGGCACCATATCTAGTGGCATATCCGATGTTGATTTTGGCAATATCTCTCAGAAACAAAGGTATTCCACTAGGTGTTGCTTTTACAGCTATATTTTCGATGTCTTCAACATTTCCTATCAAACCTTCACTTCGAATGAATAGAGTAGTAGCACCTTTTTCAATATAAGCACCACCGGTGTTTTGGTTGTTTTTTTCTAAAGCGGCGAAGATATCGTCAACCGTCAATCCATAAGCATGAAGTTTATTGGACTCAATGGCAACTTCGAACTGTTTCAATTTTCCACCAAAACTGCTTACTTCAGCGACACCTTTTACGCCTAATAGTTGTCTGCGAACAATCCAATCTTGTATGGTTCTTAGTTCGGTTTCATCGTATTGCTCTTCATATCCTTTTTCAGGGCGAACCATGTACTGATAAATTTCTCCTAGACCCGTTGAAACAGGCCCTAATTCCGGAGTTCCTATACCTGCGGGAATTTGTGTTTGCACTTGTTGCAATCGTTCGGCAACTTGTTGGCGTGCCCAATAAATATCGGTTTCATCATCAAAAACGATGGTTACTAATGACAATCCGAAACGTGAAAAACTCCGAATTTCTTTTAAACCGGAAATATTACTGTTGGCTTGTTCTACTGGAAATGTTACTAAGCGTTCGATATCGGTAGCGCCAAAAGAAGGCGCAATGGTGATGACTTGTACTTGATTATTGGTAATATCAGGAACAGCATCTATTGGTAATTTAGTGGTTTCATAAATACCATATAGCAATAATGCTATGGTAAATAAACCAATGACGAGCTTATTCCTCACGGAAAAAGCAATGATTTTATTTAACATGATTTTTAAATAACTTAATTAATATTTATACAATACTTTGTAATCCTCGAAAGGAGTATAAAAAATATTAAGCTATTTTGGGTGGTTGCCATATGGAACCGTAATTAGAAGAATAAAAGCGACTCAAATAAAAATTATTATCGGCTTTATTTTTTCTTGGAGATTTGATTCTGTTAAATTCGTAGTTGTTGTCCGGTATAATAATTACAAATGCCAAACCATTATTACAATCAGCACTTTTATAAGGTAACTTCATATCTTGATCTCGATCGGTATCATTAACATCGCCATGCGCATAATGCATGCATAGGAACGACCATAGTGTGATAGATTTATTTTCCTCTTGATGTTGGTAAAAGTGCCCAACCAAAGCCGGTAGTTTCAACAACTCAAAACATTCAGTCGAAGAAAACATATAAAGAGATAAGAAAGCAATAGCAAATAACTTACGCATCCGGAGAACTACTTTTTTTTGCAGTTATGAAACAAATGTACTAAAGTTTTAATAATACAGGAAAGTTTAAATGTTGCTAATCTGTATTTTATATTTATTCTTAATTAAGGTTTAAAAAAATAAAGCACTTCGATTGAAGTGCTTTATAACTTATGTGACTATTGTTGTTATTTTTCGGCTTCTTCATTTTTATTTTTATCAGAAGCAGACATGTCTCGGATACAAACATATTTACCATCTCTTTTCTCAAAAACAGCTAAATAATTTCCGGTGTAAAGCGCTGTGCTTGTTGAATCAGAGACTCTATAATGGCCTACTTCTACCACTTGAATTCCGTCAGAAGAAGGGAAAATTTCATTTACTACAAAGGCAATTTGATATCCTTTTGGGAAATTCTCAAGGTCATCTTTAATTGATTTTTCAATAGCATTTTTACCAACTAAAGGTGGTTTGTTTTGAGAAAAACTAGTAGCGTCTTCTGCATAATATTCTTCGGCTTTGACTGTTCTATCGTTGAACATTTCTGCCATTTTGTTTTCAATGGCCTGAATCTCATTTTTAATTTGTTCTTTATCTAGAGCTACGGCTTCTTCTTTTTTGGGTTGACAGGCAAAAAAAAGGATAGATACCATACTGAGAAAGATACCTTTTAACATCTTGTTTTTCATAAATGGGTGGTTTTGGTTATTAATTTAAATTAAAGAACAAGGTTGGGGAATTATAAAAGTAATGAATAATTTGTTGAAAATCAGAAGCGATTGGTTTTTTTTGTGAAAATATCAATTTTATACCTGAAAAAATAATGAATAGCTATTCCAACCTTTTTACAACAATCAGACTCTTTATCATTATAAACCTTTCTGCAAGGAAACTAAATTGAAATCTTATGAAAAACCTAATCCTAATCCTGTTGGTTTGTATTACCTCTTTAATGCAAGCTCAAAATCCGCAGTTAACTGTAAAAGGCAAAGACTCTTCTTTAGTAAGAATGAGTCAGATGAAAGTCTCCGTAAAAGTGGTGGGTAATATTGCCTATACTACTTCTGAAATGCATTTTTTCAACGGAACCAATCGTCAGATGGAAGCCGAGTTACTATTTCCGTTGCCGGAAGGCGTTTCGGTTTCTCGCTATGCTATTGACATCAACGGAAGAATGCGTGAGGCAGTTCCGATAAATAAAAACAAAGGCAAACAGGTTTTTGAAGCCATTGAGCATAGAAGAGTCGATCCCGGATTGTTGGAAAAAGTGGAAGGCAATAACTTCAGAACACGGATTTATCCTTTAATGCCCGGAAAATCGAGGATTGTAATTATTGGTTACGAACAAGAATTAAGTAGTTTGGATGCTACACATTTGGGTTACCAGATGGTCAGCAGTTATCCTCGTGCATTGGATACTTTTGAACTCAATATTACTATTCTTGGCGCTACTGCTGCACCTGAGGTTTCCATTCAGGAAGGTGTAATAGCTTTGGAACAGCTGAATCAGAACTATCAAGCATCGATTAAAAGAAACCAATACATACCCAAAGACAAACTTTTAATCTCTATTCCGGTTCGTTCCGACATTCCGGGCGTGGTAGTGCAATCGGACAATAATCAGCATTATTTCTTCGCCAATACTATTATTGATGGGGCTAAAAGACATAAGAAGAATCCAAGCAATATCGGTCTGGTTTGGGACAATTCGTTAAGTTGCCGCAAACGAGATTTAAACAAAGAATTAGACTTGTTAGATGCCTACATCAGAGGATTGAATAATGTCGAAATTACCCTTTATTTTTCGGGTTATAATTTTGAAAAGAAAGCAGTTTTTGATATAAAAAACGGAGAATGGGAAACCTTGAAAACCGTTTTAAAAGCCACCAAATACGATGGCGGTACCCGTTATTCTAAGATCAAACTACCTACACATGATGAGTATTTGTTTTTCACAGATGGCCTGTCTTCTTTGAGTGCCAATACTTTGGCGGTGACTTCAAAACCAATCTACACCATAACCTCTTTGGCTTCTTCAGATTATGCTTTTTTAAATTATAATGCTGTAAAAACCGGTGGTGCTTTTGTCAATTTAAACGAATTGAAAATAGAAGAGGCATTGAATAAATTGGTTTTTCAAAACATGAAATTCTTGGGGGTAAAAGACAATTATATGGTGATTGAAATGTATCCGATGATAGGAACTCCGGTTTCGGGAAGTTTTAGTGTGGCCGGAATATCTTTAAAAGACAAGCAGGAAGTGACCTTACTTTTTGGCTATGGTGATACACCGACTTTAGAAAAAGCAATATTAATTGATTCCGAAAAGCAAGCTCCAAATGAGGTAAGTATTGAAAAGCTTTGGGCACAAAAAAAGATAGCCAATTTGGGTTTGCAATACAAGCAAAATGCAGAAGAGATAGAAATTTTAGGTAAAAAATACGGCATTATAACCGAGAACACTTCACTGATAGTTTTGGAAAATTTACACGATTATATTCAGTATGATATCGTGCCACCGGCAGAGTTGCGTCCCGAGTTTGACCGACTGTTAAAACAACAAATTGCCAATGCTCAGGCCAAAAAATACAGCAATTGGGAAAATGTGGCTAACTATTACGAAATGCTTTTAGCTTGGTGGAATAAGGATATAAAATTCAGTCCGCCAAAGCCCATTTCAACAACCAAAAACACGGTGTCCCAAAACGGAAATGTCAGCGGTGTCATATCAGATTCGAGTGGTCCATTGCCGGGTGCGACTATTATCGTAAAAGGTACCAATAGAAATGCCCAAACCGATTTTGACGGAAAGTTCAGTATCAATGCCAATCGAGGTGAAACTCTGGTGGTTTCGTTTGTTGGCTATGAAAATTCAGAAGTTAGAATTGGTAATAGTGCAACTTATAATGTAAGGATGAGAGATAATGTAAGATTAGAAGAAGTAGTTGTGGAAGGTTATCGCAATTCAGAGAGTAGAGCAGATAAAGACGAAGAAGCAGAAGACATGGTTAAGGAAAAACGAAGTGTTGTAACTTCTTCGACTACAGTTGTTACCTCTAAATCTATTGAGAACAGGCCTAATGCAAATGTTATTCAATCTTTACAAGGGCAAGTTCCTGGTTTGAATATTACCACCGGCAACCATTCTCCTGATACTAATAACCAAGGTTTTTTAAATGATAAAAAGATCAAAGTGACACAATGGAGTCCGGACAGAATCTATTTGAAAGCTTTAGCAGTCGCACCAGCTGACAAGAAGTATGGTTTGTATCTGGATTTACGCGAAGGTCAGGAAACCAATCCGAGTTTTTATTTTGATGTGGCCAATTATTTTTATGACAACGGAAACAAACCGATGGCCTTATTAGTATTGAGTAATATTGCTGATTTGGGTTTGGAAAACCACCAGTTGTATAAATCGTTAACCTATATTTTACGCCAATGGGAAGCTTATGAAGATGCCTTATATACGGCCAATCAAGTAGCCAAATGGAGAATACATGAACCACAAGCCCATCGTGATTTGGCGTTGACTTTAGAAGATAACAAACAGTATCAAGCCGCTTTTGATGAATTAATCAAAGGGTTGGAAGTGAGCTATTACGGAGAAATGCGTGGCCAATATGAAGGAGTTGAAGATATAATTCTAATGGATATCAACCGAATGGTTTCGGAGCACAAAGGAATTGATATTGGTAAATTGGATAAAAAATATGTGACCAAAATGCCGGTAGGCATCAGAATCATTTTGAATTGGAACCAAATGGACACTGACATCGATTTGCATGTAATTGAACCAACCGGTGAGGAATGTTTTTACGGTCATCGCGATACACAAGCCGGAGCAAGATTTTCTAAAGATTTTACACAAGGTTATGGTCCGGAACAATATTTATTGAGAAATACCGTTAAAGGTAAATACACTATTAAGACCAATTATTTTGGTGAAACCGCTTTAACCGAAAACGGTCCGGCAACAGTAATGGTGGAAATATATGTAACTAAGAATGGTACTACCGAAAGAACGTTACAAACCATTCAGCTTGGTAAAGTAAAGCAAAATGAAAATTTAGCAGAGCTGAATATACAATAATAGTTAAGTAATTGTGGTTAATTGATGGAAGCAGTCTCGAGGTTTTTCGGGGCTGTTTTTGTTTTTTAAACAATTGATGTTTTTAATTTTATTGAAGATAGTCAAAGTGCTTTAAATTATTTTATCGTTGCAGTGTAAAATGTCCTTTCAATACTCGTCCATCTTCCCGATGCACCACAAACCAATAGTCGTCTGAAAATAATTGTTTCCCATTGAGGGTTCCGTCCCAACCGACACTTCCCGATGGAAATCCGGTGATAAGTTTTCCGTAGCGGTCATAAATATAGACCTGAAAATGGGGTTCATTTTCCGAATGTTTAATATACCATGTTTCGTGAATCCCATCGCCATTGGGCGTGAAATAATGAGGATAATTAAGCAACCAGACTTCCTGAGTTACCACTCTACAACCATTGGTGTCACGCACATATACGGTATAAAGTCCGGGAATCAATTGCGTAAAACTATTATCAATTTGGTAATTAATACCATCTATAGAATATTCAAAGTCACCCGATAGGGTTGTAATCACAGTAATAGTATTTTCATTAGCGGTCCAGTCATGCAACTCAATGCGGTCAATCTCAGGAACGTTCACTATCGTTACCGTAATGTCCTTTGAAATAACACAGTTTTGCGGCACATTGTTACAGGAACCATAAGTGTTCGTTGCTGTAACAGTGACATTGGTAGTGCCCAACTGATTGATGGTAATAGAATCAGTGTTAAACCCGTTAGACCAAGAATAAGTGGTGGTGGGAAGATTACCCACACCGGCATTCAGAACTACAGGTTGACCGTCACAGAGAGAATATGCTGAGCTTAAAGGAATAGCAGGGTTTTGACCACTAATTAGGTCAAAAGAGCCTGTTTGATAACAATTGGGAAACTGATTAAAAATCAATCTCACATAAATGGTTTGAGGATTGGTCGTAGGGTTGAAAGCCGTGATATTGGTAATAGGGCTGGTATTGTTATTGGCATTGGTTTGGCTTGTAAAATACGTAATTGTATAATTGGCTGGAGATTGGATGCCCAAAATTGTAGCGGCTTGCGATGACAAATTAAAAGTTTCATTGCCTGTGATTACAGTAGAACAGCCAACCAAATTACAAGTAGGATACACAACAACGAGGGATTCCAAATCTGAAACATCAAAGGTTCGTATAATGGTGTTACCACAATTGTCTTCGATTTGAAATTTATAAATGGCAGGGTCTAAATTTAAAAAAACGTTTGACGATCCATTATCAAGAAAAAATGGAAAACCATCTTTTTCTACAATAGTGAAATGCAATGGAGGTTCGCCGCTTGTAAAAAGAATTACATCAAGGTTTCCATTGGTAGAGCAGGGTACCCGATACACATCATTAATAGCCAGAACCCTATCAAAAGTCAATTCAGGAGATAAGATTTCTACGCAATCTTTGATTGAATTAGGGACCAAATTGTTATTTATGTCGCTACCATTATTAAAGGAAGTAAAATGGTGAACTATTCTGAACCTACCATTAAAAACCAAGTTTAGATTGGTAGAATTGTTTTCCAACTCAATTCCTGTAGTGGAATCAGGGATAGCGCCAGGGCTATAGGGCACTTCGGTTTCGGGATGTCCCCAGGTTCCGGTTACGGGGTCAAGTAATTTTTGCAGCCAAAAGGTTTCATCAACAGTTAAATTGCTCATAAAGTCAAGAGGAACGTCAAAAGCTCCACAACCTACAATTATCGAAAAGTTGCTAACGGTTACCGTATAACCATCAATGGATATAGGAGTGTTGTTGGTAAAACCGCAATCGTCTAATGTTCTGAAGGTATAATTTCCGGCAGGCAGATTGTTTAAATAAAGTTTCCCTGAAGCTACTATATTATTGGTCACATCATAAGGCAAAGGAAACGGAAAGTTAATAGGCGCATTGGTAATTATTGCTGAAGTCAAATTGCCGTTTCCACTACTAAGTTCAATAGAACTACTGCCACGGCCACAACCATGTAATATATTAGTCGATATTCCCCGATTAATATAGACCGGAACCGTGACTAAAAGCGGATCATGAACATAGCCGCATTCGTCTGTGACTACTACAGTATAATCTCCAACCGGCACCGGACTAACCACTAAAACACCTCCGGCATTTATAAAAGCACTTACATTATGCGGTAGCGGAGAAGAATAAGTTGTTGGCGCAACCGTAATGACAGCGTCGACAATTTTCCGACCCGTAACAAATGCTATGATTTGTCCATTGGTCGATTGACAACCATTGTTGTTCCCAACTATATTAGCCAATGGAGGGTCGTTGGTAACTTCAAATTCTATGGTTTCAGTTTTGCCGCAAGCATCGGTAACGGTGACAGTATAATTGCCAAACGGCACCGATTGAGTGTCGCTCCCAAAGGTGACGCTCGGCAGGTTATAGGGTCCGGGATAGGCACTGTTGAAATCAGTAGGAATAAACCCCGGAGGGAAAGCATCAAAATTAAGCGTATAGGAACCACTAAAATTGGCAACATTCAATACAAAGAAATACTTGCATTCCAAATCCTCGACGGTCGCATCCATCGTAATGATATTACTTATCTCAAAATTGTTACTGTAGGTTATGCCGCAGGCATCGGTAATAATCATTTCATACGTATAGTCATCATTGATGAAGGTGGGAAAGGTATGCGAAAGCACCGCGGATGTTGGGTTGCCGGAGTTTAGCACCTCTGTATGGGTTGTAGTGCCTCCCGGTAGGTAGATTATATACGTTATATTAAGTGGGTAAGCAATAACATTACCTCCGGCGGGCGTTAAGGTATTGGAAACAATGACTGAAGTACAGGAAGGAGGTACAGTATCTGAATAAACCGGACCACCAACGCTGAGATTATTGGGGCTGACCGTAACAATAAAGGTTTGAACCAAGGCATTCCCACAATTGTCAATTACTCTTATTCTGTAAGTGCCGGGCGGAACTCCCGAAAATGTATTGGATGTTTGAACCGGAAAAGTAACCGGACCAAAAAAGATTTCATAGGTGGCGGCTGTACCGGAGCTGACAGTAACCGTAACATTACTATTGTTAGAACACGCCTGATTGAGTACCTGAACCGAATAGTTCAAAGGCGTAACCGTACTGTTGATGGTTACATCGATTTCCTGAGTGGTGGTCGTGCCGCCTACAGTTTCTCTTGCAATGATGCGGTAAGTACCGGCGGTGAGACCACTAACGACATTAGTGGTTACCGAGGCATAAGGTGTCGTAAGATTGGGTAATTTATAAACGACATATACGATGGAGCCGGTTGGGTCAGGATTGGAAACAGTAAAGGTTAGGGTTCCGTTTCCGGCACAAGTTTCATTGGTGGAGGCCACAGAAAAGGTAAAGCTAAAGCCGGTTATGGGGCAAAGCAAAAGCAGTACAAGGGTTAGTCTGTAAAACCATTTTTTCATAGCATCGTTAGCGTAATTAATCTAGGATAATATTTATTTCCTGACAAATTAAGATTTAAAAGTATGAAATTTAGATGAATATGAGAAAGTTAAATCGTATTTTAACCTCTTAGTTGACATGGGTTTTGGTTTTTAAGAACAAAATTCCATGCTTTTTTTGTAATTGAAAGGTTTTCTAAGTTGTATGTTATTTAGTTTAAATTACATTGTTGCTTTATAATCACAACATTCCACTCGCCATTTTCCTCTTTGATCAGCATTTCTACCTGAATCTCTTTTTCATAAATAGAAAAAATCAATTTCTGAATGTTCGCTACTTTGTAATTTGACAATGTTCTTTGGTTCTGATTGAGGAATGGATGCTTGTTGAGCTCTATTTCCTGTAACGCTTTGAACGCATTGGGATTGTTATTTTTGGCCAAAGTAAGGGTAAACTCCACGCATTTTTTACGGATAGTATTGATGGTTTTCATCTCTATCCGAATAGGATTTACTTCAATGAGGCTATCGGTTCGTGTCATGGCTTTGGTTTTTTCATCAACATTGTATACTTCCAAGATTTCCTTAGGAATCATCACACTGAGTGCGCCTTTAGGGATGGCAATAGTAGTTTCATAACTGACTACTTCGTCGATATAATCTGAAGCATTTTCACTGGCATATTTCCTGAAGAAGCCTAAGAAATTTTGCATTTCTTTTTTTTGGTCTTTGGTTTTGATATAAATGTCATATAAAACACTCGAGCAGTATTTGTTGGTTTGTTGGTAAACCTGAGTCACAATACTTTTCAGAAGTGATTTATCGTTTTTTTCATCGACTACTATTTTAACTTTAGCCTCTTTTTTTAAATCATCGGTCAACCTTTGGATAGCGGTTTTTTTCTTGTCGTTCCAATCTGAGATGTAACGGTTGATGAATTCTGCCAAAACCTGTTCTTCCGAAAGATTAAAAATCATCAAGCCCAGTTCATATTTTTGTTTGAAGTTTTTCGGGTCATATGCATTGGGGTCAAAACTTCTGAAATACGCCAATATTCTGAATTTCTGTTCCATTTGAATATTGACCGGCACAGAAAAATCGGGTTTGTCTTTATTGACTATAAGTTCAAAACCGGAATTGCCGAGCTTAAAGCTGTTTTGTTTTTTAAAAATTAAACCCATGCTTTGAAAAGAAGCATCACCTCTTGGATTGGCAGAATGTTGTAAATCTTTATAAAATACGGCTTGGGTTAGGCTTTTTATCCAAATGTCATAGTAATTAAAATGACTCGGCATTTGCTTATCAAAAGGTTCCGAAAAAAGATTTTTTAAGGATGGATAGTATCTGTTGGTGTTTTGCGCCGATAGGGTAAAGGCGAATAATAAACTTGTTGTTAGTAGTATTCTTTTCATGTGTTTTTATCGAAGGGAAAACCATTTTGTCAAACCACTTTTTAGGGTATTTGATTTGGGGCAACATTAATTTCCCGCCAATTTAAGATTTTATAGCACAATGTTGAACAAAATAAAAAAGAAAAGCTGTCAGTAACGACAGCCTTTCGGTAAATGCATCAATGTAATACTGATGGCTTATTCTCCGTAAACAATTTCAATGATATCACTAGCCAAACCGATTTCGACATCATCAATAACCCCGAAGGCTCGGTATTCCCAATGCTCAGGTTTATTGGGTTCGCTTAAAACCGGTTGGTATTCAAAAGGACTTTTAGTGGCTCGGGACAAAAAGGTGAAGGTAGAGGTGCCTTTTTGACGCCTATAAATATTGATACCGTCAGTATTGGTTTTCTTAAACCTGATGAGTACTTTACCTCCCGACAATTCGCCTCTAATTACCGGTTTAAAAGTGGTAGGGTCAAATACTGAATCGGCTCCTATGATTCCTAAATCTTGTCCGATAGTGGTGTTATAACCGGAAGCCATTTTGTGGCGGGCAATTTCAAAGCGCAGTTCGCCTCCTTGAGTGTTGATGGTCGTGTCTCGGGTTTCCAAGGCAGCTTTGTACAAATTTTTCTGAGTGTTTGCCGCATTGATGGCATCAATAATCGATTGACAAAGGGCAATCTCGGCAGTTACTTCAGCAGGGGTAAGCCCTAAGGCAGTTGCATGGATAGCAATTTTTTCTTGGTAATTCGTGGCCCAAATCGCTAATACAGATTCGGATCTCGGGAAAAATGGATTTTTCATGTTTTTAAAAGTTTAATTAGTAATTACATTTATTACTCACTGACACCAACTCCTTCTTACAGGTAAGGGTTTTTTCGTCCTCAAGATTGCGTGTCAAGTACTAGTGTTTCATGTAATTCCTTTAGGGTTAAACTTTTATAACGCACTGTTTGATATACAGATAACGCAAAAAAAGCATAAATAGTATGCGCGCCTATTAAAAAAATAAGCCATTCCTTATAAAATAAGCCTTCCGGTGGAAAAATTTGTGCTGATTTTTTCCGGAGCAATGGTTTTTTTAGTCAGGATTGCACTGTTTTTAGTTAGGATTGTGCTGTTTTTGTTTAGGATTGTACTGATTTTGGTAAGGATTGTACTGTTTTTGGTTGGGAATGTTGTGTTTTTAGTTGGGATTGTGGTGATTTTGTTTAGGATTGTGGTGTTTTTGGTTGGGATTGCACTGATTTTGGTAAGGATTGTACTGTTTTTGGTAAGGATTGTGTTGTTTTTGTTTAGGAATGTGGTGTTTTGAGTAAGGATTGTGGTGTTTTTGTTTAGGATTGCACTGTTTTTGGTTGGGATTGTACTGTTTTTAGTTAGGATTGTGGTGATTTTGTTTAGGATTGTGCTGTTTTTAGTTGGGGCGGAAGGGTTTTGTATGAAAAAAATCCCGCTAGGGATTAAATAGCGGTAGAAAAGAATTTTATATTTAGAATAAATCCCTTTAGGGATGATATATTTTACATGGTTTTTTAAAAAAAATACCTTTCATCATTTATTTAATCCCTAACGGGATTTTTATCTCTGATTGATTTTTTTTCTACCGATATTTAATCCCTAGCGGGATTATTGCTTGACAGGTTTTTTTAAACCTGTCTAGTCTAGTCTTCCAACAAAACTTCCAAAATACTAATCGCAACCTCACTAATTTTCGTTCCTAGGCCAAAAAACGCAACAGTTTGCAAAGATGTCAATAGGATTAAATACTATCACGCAAACAACGTCCTCTCGGTTCATCACCTTCATGGAGCACCATTTCAGAATGTAAGAACTGTGCAGCGGCTTCAGATGCAGCCACTTTGATAGCACTACGCGCTAACATTTCTGATTCAAATCCGGTCAAGATACTTTTTCGCACACCGGCTTTTTTCCATTGAGATAAAGGTCTGCATGCTTTTGCTATTGCCCGGGCCAGCGCGAGTGCATCCAGTAGTGCCTGGTTTGCCCCTTGTCCTTTGAACGGGCTCATAGGGTGTGCGGCATCTCCAATTAGGGTGAATGGGCCACTTTCATCCAACAATGCGGAATCGAGTAATTCCCGGTCATACACCGGATAGGCGGATAGGTGCGTTTCCGGGGTGCTAGCCATAATTTGAGGAATAGGATTGTGCCATTGGGTCCTACGGCAGGCTTCCTGCTTGAGTGCGGGAATGCCTTGAGCACAAAGCGCTTTCGCTTCATTTTCAGGCATTGGGTAGCTCAACTGCCACATTACGGAATCTGACGCATAAGGCATCATATATATACGCTCATGGCCATTGGCCGTTTGGAATACTGTAGCCGAATCGAGCAAAGAAGTGTCATGACCTTCAAGTGCCGCTAAAGGACAAATCCCTAATATCACAATACAGCCAAGATAGCGCAAAGGGGTAACGTCCTCACCAATTAACAAACTGTGCACCGTACTGCGAATGCCATCGGCACCCACCACGAGGTCTGCCTTGGTCGTTTTTATTTGGCCGTTCACTTGAAAGCTCAGGTGAACACCTTCGCCGTCAACTTCCTTAAAACCGGTTAGCTGATGGCCCCATTGTATTGTCTCATGTCCGTTGAGTTGTTTCAGCAGCGCAGCACGCAACGATTGCCTTGCGATATGTATATTTCTGCGTTTTAGAGGTTTTTGGGAATCGGAGCCCAACCATTTCCTCATGCCCCATTCCCCAATTACTTTTCCTTCGGTGGTGTGAACCAAATGTCTTGTCGAAACCACGCCTTCTTCCAATGAAGAAATACCCAATCCGGCAATGGCTTTACTGGCTTGTTGCAAAGTGAGACCATAGCCCTGGGCTCGGGCATCGAAACTGTTATCGCGTTCATATAGGGTAAAAGGGATACTGCGGTGCAAACAGGCCACGGCAAGCGCAACGCCACCTATACCACCGCCAATAATGGCCACGTGTGGGTAGTTTTCGGTATCGGGAATAGGAGGGAAGTCAGACGCTATCAGTCCGGAGCCGGAACAATTAGAGCAGGTGTCGAGATGGGGTTTAGGGAGCGCAGGAGCTGTTCCTTCGCCTGTTTTTTCGAACTGATCTAATGCTGCCTGAAATTCGAGCCGCACTTTCTTTCGAAGCCTACGACTTTTTTTACCAAGTCCCTGACATTCCTCGCAGATGGTCCAGCTGGTTTTTTGATTTTCTTCCTTTTTCACTGTTACTCTTCTAACAGTACCTCAAGAATATTTATCGCAGCCTCACTAATCTTAGTTCCCGGTCCAAAAACCGCCACGGCTCCGGCATCAAACAAGAATTGATAATCTTGCGCCGGTATGACACCGCCAACAATGACCATAATGTCTTCGCGACCGTATTTTTTGAGTTCTTCGATTACTTGTGGAACGAGGGTTTTATGTCCGGCTGCCAAAGACGAAACACCTAAGATGTGCACGTCGTTTTCTACCGCTTGTTTCGCTGCCTCTTCCGGGGTTTGGAATAAGGGACCAATGTCTACGTCAAAACCTACATCGGCATAACCGGTGGCTACAACTTTGGCTCCACGGTCGTGACCGTCTTGTCCCATTTTGGCAATCATAATACGCGGACGACGACCTTCTTTCTTCGCGAAAGCGTCGGCTAATTGTTTGGCTTTTTCAAAGCTCTCGTCATTTTTAATTTCTTTACTGTACACGCCGCTAAAACTTCTGATTTGTGCTTTATAGCGTCCGAAAATTGCTTCCAAGGCATCACTGATTTCTCCTAGTGTGGCTCGGTTTCGGGCTGCTTCTACGGCTAAAGATAACAAATTATTGTCATTCCCATGTACATGGGAACCTGTTGAATTGTTCTGCCAGGTTTTAGCACAGTCGGTTAATTTAGCCAAACATACTTTGACTTTATCATTGTCGCGTGTGGCTTTGATGTGTTGTAATTGCTCGATTTGTTGTTTGCGCACCATTTGGTTATCGACATCCAAAATGTGTAATGGATCTTCTTTGTCCAAACGGTATTTGTTGACACCCACAATAATATCTTGAGAGCTATCGATACGCGCTTGTTTACGAGCGGCAGCTTCTTCGATACGCAACTTCGGAATTCCGGCTTCTATGGCTTTGGTCATTCCGCCAAGTTCTTCCACTTCTTCGATTAATGCCCAAGCCTTTTCGGCAATTTCAGCGGTTAAACTTTCAACGTAATAACTGCCGGCCCAAGGGTCAACGGTTTTACAGATTTTGGTTTCTTCCTGTAAAAATATCTGCGTGTTTCTGGCAATTCGTGCCGAAAAGTCTGTTGGTAAAGCAATAGCTTCATCTAAAGCATTCGTATGCAAAGATTGTGTTCCGCCAAAAGCAGCTGCGGCCGCTTCAATGGCAGTTCGTGCGACATTGTTAAACGGATCTTGTTCGGTTAAACTCCAACCCGAAGTTTGGCAATGCGTTCTGAGTGCCAATGATTTTTCGTCTTGCGGATTGAATTGTTTTAGGAGTTTTGCCCATAACATTCGGCCCGCGCGCATTTTGGCAATTTCCATAAAGTGATTCATCCCAATCGCCCAAAAGAAAGATAGGCGAGGAGCGAACTCATCGATTTTCATTCCGGTAGCCAAACCGGTGCGGATGTATTCTAGGCCATCGGCTAAAGTGTACGCCAACTCAATATCGGCAGTAGCTCCGGCTTCTTGCATGTGGTAACCCGAAATGGAAATCGAGTTGAATTTGGGCATTTTTTTGCTGGTGTATTCAAAAATATCGGCAATAATTTTCATCGAAGGCGTTGGCGGATAGATATAAGTATTGCGCACCATAAACTCCTTCAAAATATCGTTTTGTATCGTTCCAGAAAGCAATTCCGGTGCCACGCCTTGTTCTTCGGCAGCGACGATATAGAAAGCCATGATGGGCAAAACCGCTCCGTTCATGGTCATCGAAACCGACATTTCGTTGAGCGGAATTTGGTCAAACAACACTTTCATATCTTCAACCGAATCAATCGCCACTCCGGCTTTTCCAACATCACCAACCACACGTTCGTGGTCGGAATCATAACCTCGGTGAGTCGCCAAATCAAAAGCGACGGATAGTCCTTTTTGTCCGGCCGCTAAGTTTCTTCTGTAGAAAGCATTACTTTCTTCGGCAGTAGAAAATCCGGCGTATTGGCGAATCGTCCACGGGCGACGAACGTACATCGTAGCATACGGACCGCGAAGATTGGGTGCAAAGCCTGCTCCGAAACCCAGGTGCTCTAAATCGGCGATGTCTTCTTTAGTATAGGTTGGTTTTAAATCTATGTCTTCAGCAGTTTTGAAATTTGCAGTTTCAGAACTTATGCCTTCTGCCTTTTGGCTTTTGCCTATTTGTATATGTTGAATATCCTTTCTCATGATTATGCTTCTTGGGATAAACGTTCCTGTTCTAATTTCTCCGCCAAACGTTTTTCAATAATCGGGGTGATTAAAGTTTTGCGCGGATTTTGTTTTACGAATGGGTACAATTCCAAGTCGTGTTTCATTTTGTCGTTTTTGTTAGGGTATTTGTTGGTGCCCAATAAAACTTCTTTGCCACTGTCAAACAATTCCTGTTCTTTGGCAGCGCTTTCGCTGATTTTCTTTTGGATATTCCCTTCGATTAATTGGGTGATCAAACCGCCATTGGCTTCGATGTCCTTGAATAACAACAAGGCTTTTTCGGCTAATTGTTCGGTTAAGGATTCTATATAATATGCGCCATCGGCAGGGTTGTTCACTTTGTCGAAGTAACTTTCGTGTTTTAAGACTAATAGTTGGTTGCGCGCAATTCTGTCCCCAAATTCATTGTCTTTATGGTACAATGCATCGTAAGGCAAATTGGCAATGCTATTGGCGCCGCCTAAAATCGCCGACATGCCTTCGGTAGTAGTGCGAAGCATATTCACATTGTAATCGTATAACGTTTTGTTGCGTTTGGTTGGGGTAGCAAGGATATGGCAATCGAAATTGTGATTGTATTCCTTTGCTAACGTATTGAATAATAATCGCAGCGCACGCAATTTGGCGATTTCAAAAAAGTAATTGGTGCCAACGGCTACTTCAATAGTTATAGGCTGATTCAGATTTTGAATTCTATTAAAATATTCATTAACGTGTGCTAAAGTGTACGCCAATTGTTGTACCATATTAGCACCGGCATTTTGGTAAATTCCGCTACTGATATTTAAGAAAGGAGTAGTTGCTTTAGAAGCAATGGTATTCAATTTATCAAAATCTTTGTCTAAGTTTTCGAACCAATTGCCGTCTCTAACCAATTGCCCGATAGGATCTATTTGGAGGAATATACTGGCGTTGTTTTTTGTTTTGAAATCATCGACTTTATTTACGAAATCGATTGAAAGGAAAGGCAAATAAAAAAAATATTGGGTTTTGCCCAAAGGAAGATTCTCCATTAATTCTTCCACTGCAATCGAATCGTTCTCAATCGTAAAACGAATACTTTCGGCACCGCGATTTAAAGTGTCTAAAGCGCGTTCGTTTGACTTTTTGACATCGTGAACGAAAATATTTTGAAGAATCGAAAAGGCATTTTCGTTTGCAGTAATTTCAAATTTGGTTTCCGATTCATCGTTATGATAGAAAGGTTTCACTTTGATTCCTTCGGGACTTTCCCAAACTAAAGTTTCGTTATAATCGGCACCTTTGAGTTCGTATTGAATTTGTTGTTTCCATTGTTTGGAAGACACCGTTTCGAATCCATTGAATAAATTGTCAGCCATGGTTAGCAGTTATAAAGATTTTGACTTGGATTGTTCTTCTTTCAGAGAATCTTCCTCAAATTCGATGATGTAAACGTCTTCGCTGTCGCGTTTCATATAGTATTTTTCGCGGGCGTATTTTTCAATCTGGTCAGGATTTTTGAGGAGTTTGATGTTCTCTTGGTCTTTTCTGATTTCGTCCTGATAGTATTTTTTGTTGTCTTCTAATTCGTCGAGTTGTTTGTTCAACACTCGTTGTTCCATATAGGAAGTATTGTCTATAAAAAGCATCCACACGATAAAAAAACACAACACTATAACATATCGGTTTCCCAAAATTTTCAGGATAGGATAGTTATCGGTTAGGTTTTTAAAGAAGCTCATGTATGGTTTTTTTAGGTAATTCTTTGGTTGATTACGGCACGAACCACATCAATGGCAACCGTATTGTATTTATCGTTTGGAATGATGATATCGGCAAACACTTTGGTTGGTTCAATAAACTGTTGGTGCATTGGTTTTAAAGTCGTTTGGTAACGATTTAATACTTCTTCCATATCACGTCCGCGTTCGGCGATGTCTCTTTTTAGTCTTCGGATTAAACGTTCATCAGAATCGGCGTGCACAAATACTTTGACGTCAAATAAATCACGAAGTTCAGGATTGGTTAAGATTAAAATTCCTTCAACAATCATTACTTTTCTAGGATGTGTAACAATACTGTCATCGGTTCTGTTGTGCGTGATGAAGGAATACACCGGTTGCTCAATGGTTTTGCCTGCTTTTAGATCTTTTAAGTGTTGTACCAAAAGGTCAAAATCGATGGCGCGAGGATGATCAAAATTGATTAAGGCTCTTTCTTCAAAACTTAGGTTATTGTTTACCTTGTAATAAGAGTCTTGAGAAATGACCCCGACTTCCGTTTCGGGTAATTCATTCATGATTTGGTGAACTACGGTTGTTTTTCCACTTCCTGTTCCTCCGGCAATTCCGATAATCAGCATATGTTGTTGTGTTATTTTTACTGAGAACAAAAATAGAAATTATATCGGAAGAGAATTTGATTTTTTAGAGAAAAGAGAAAAGAAAATAGAGAAAGGGAAAAAGGAGTAGGAGACTTTAAGAAATTGAGTAGTTTTAGCAGGATTACCTATTCTGAGATAGAGCTCTATTACAAGTAAATCCTTTTGAATGTTCCATTCAAATTATTTTTCATTTTAATAATACCTTCAACGAGTTGAGGTATTCTCTGTGCAGGATTGGATATCCTGAGATAGGACTCTATTACAAGTAAATCCTTAAGCAGTTTTGACAAACTGCTGGTCTTTTTTATTTTAAATGAATTTTCAGGTAAACCTGAATTCATTTGAAATAAAAAATCCCTTCTGTTTTGCAACAGAAAGGATTTACTGGTCGGGGTGGCAGGATTCGAACCTGCGGCCTCCTGCTCCCAAAGCAGGCGCGATAACCGGGCTACGCTACACCCCGAAAGCGAGTGCAAATATAATGCTATTATTTATTTTTCAAAGCATAATATAAAATTATTTTTTGATAGCTTTTTATGATTTGAGGAGATTTAATTTTTCATTTTATTGAGTTACCTTTGCAAACGAAATAAAACATAAATCATGTCAGATACTATAGAAAAAATTAAATGCCTTATAATTGGTTCAGGTCCTGCGGGCTATACCGCCGCTATTTATGCCGCCAGAGCTAATATGAATCCGGTGCTTTACCAAGGAACACAACCTGGTGGACAATTAACCACCACCAATGAAGTAGAAAATTTTCCGGGTTATCCTGATGGGGTAACCGGTCCGGAAATGATGGTACAATTGCAAGAACAAGCCAAACGTTTCGGAACTGACGTTCGTGACGGTTGGGCCACCAAAGTTGATTTTTCGGGACCAATTCACAAAGTGTGGATTAACGATACCATTGAACTACACGCTGAAACGGTAATTATTTCTACCGGAGCTTCGGCTAAATATTTAGGATTGCCTTCTGAACAACATTATTTACAAACCGGTGGCGGTGTTTCTGCTTGTGCGGTTTGTGACGGGTTCTTTTACAGAAACCAAGAGGTAGTGATTGTTGGAGCCGGAGATTCGGCTTGTGAGGAAGCGCATTATTTATCAAAACTTTGTAAAAAAGTAACCATGTTGGTTAGAAGTGAGAAATTCAGAGCTTCAAAAATCATGGAAGAAAGAGTACGCAAAACAGAAAATATTACGATATTAATGAACCACGATACCGTTGAGGTGATTGGTGACGGCCAAGTGGTAAATGAAGTAAAAGCGTTGAATAAAACAACAGGTGAAGAAATTACGATTCCGGCAACCGGTTTCTTCGTAGCGATTGGTCACAAACCCAATACAGACATTTTTGCCGAATACATTACGTTGGACGAAACCGGTTACATTATCAATGTTCCGGGAACTTCTAAAACCAATGTTGCCGGTGTTTTTGTAGCCGGTGATGCTGCCGATCATGTGTATCGTCAAGCGATTACTGCAGCTGGAACAGGTTGTATGGCAGCTTTAGATGCTGAAAGATATTTGGCAGCTTTAGACTAAATTTTCAAAAAAGTCTTTTAAGACCGACTAATTGTTACTCTTTTTTGTCTACAATTAGTCGGTCTTTTCTATTGGCAATTTCCCAAGCAATAGCAAAAGCATATTGGGTGCGTTTGGTTAGTGCATCAAACTCTATTTTACTGACTTCATCTGAGGCTTTGTGGTAATCGGCATGTGTACCGTTAAAAAGGAATACTGATGGAATTCCGTTTTTGGCAAAATTGTAATGATCAGAACGATAATAAAAACGGTTGGGGTCTTTTTTATCGTTGTATTTATAGTCTAAGTCAAGTTTGGTATATTCTTTATTCACGCTTTCGCAAATGTTGTACAGGTCAGTCGATAAATAATCGGAACCAATTACATAAATATAATTGTTACTGTCTTTGTGCAAATCATCGCGGCGACCTATCATATCAATATTAACATCGGCAACCGTATTGATCAAAGGAAATAAAGGATTCTCGGCATAATAGCGCGAACCGTGTAAACCATGTTCTTCACCGGTTACATGCAAGATTAGGATAGAACGCTTTGGACCATGACCTTCGTTTTTGGCTTTTTGAAAAGCCACCGCCATTTCCATTAAAGCAACAGTTCCCGAACCGTCATCATCGGCACCGTTGTAAACTTCTCCATTTTTAACACCTACGTGGTCGTAATGGGCTGAGATCACCACAATCTCCTCTGGTTTTTCGGAACCTTCTATGAAAGCCCAAATATTCTCCGAATCGGGTAAGTTTTCATTTCGTTTTGCATTTAAAAAAACTGCGGGAACGGTTTGGTAATAATCTTTAGCGCCTTTCGGAAAAGACACGCCGTTCTTTTTATAGAAATCAATCATGAATTTTCCGGCCTTTTTTTGTCCGGCACTACCGGTTTCACGGCCTTCGGTTTCGTCGGAAGCGATATAGGTTAAATTAGTGCGTAAACTTTCGGTTGAAATAGTATTAATATATGTTCCGAGACCCAAATTAATTTTAGGTTCCGAAGTTTTTTTTACCGCTTCTTTTTGAACGTTGCAACCTATAAAGAAGGCAACAATCAATAGTGATGAGAGCATTATTTTTTTTGTCATAATTAATGAATGTTAATAAACGAATAGAAAAAAAGCCCAACTAATATAAAGGTTAGGATAATCATATTGATAAAGAACATCAAGATACCTTTGATAATTGTTTTTATCCTACTTTGCTCGTAAAAACGATGGTGCGCCGGAAAAAAATAATAAAGCATATATACAATAATGATCGTGTCAATCATATAAATGATACCGTTAGTAATCGAATTATTTCCCATCAATCCAACAAAGAAATTAAATAATTCGAGAATTAAGGAAGCCAATAACAAAAAGGAAAAATAATGTAAAGTGAAAATACCATGGTCAAAATAATACCATCTTTTTTTATCTTGAAATAGCCAAAGTACGAAGGCAAATAAAGGCATATAAATGAATAATGCTTTCGGAATATTGTGGATAAATGATTCGGTTACTTTGTCATAAACTTCTTTTTGTGTTCTCCCTTTTTTGACCATCAGGATTTTTTTATTCACCCAATATTCAAAACCATTCAGTTTTTCGTCGGCTTTGCCAAATTTTTGAATGGAATCTAAATGCTCCACAGATCGGTAACCGAAATTCATATAATCACTACCGTCAGTTGGCGCTTTTTTGTCATCAATAGTTTTTTGGAGTGTATCGGCAACTTTTTTATCGATATAGCCATTTTTTTCCATATCGGCTATCCATTTCTTTTTTTCAAGGTTGTCTTTCGCTTTGTTAATCGAATCTGCTTCAGTAACGATTATTTGCTCCATCGGCTTGGCTTGATTCTCATTGACCTTAACAGTTTCATCGCTCGGACTATCGGGAATAACAGAAAAAAGAAAGAAAGTCACAAAACTGATAAAAATGTACAGCCGAATAGGCGCAAGATATGACATTCGCTTACCTGAAAGGTATTCTTTGGTTAACGACGAAGGCTTAAACATTAGGTTCCTGATGGTTTTCCAAAAGGAGTTTTCGTAATGGGTTAGGTCTTCAAAAAAATGCACAAACAGTTGTACAAAAGTTTTACGGGTATCGGTGTTTTCCTGACCACAATTGGGACAAAATTTATTTTCAACAACGTAACGGCAATTCAAGCACGTTTTGTCTTTTCTGAGTTCGCTTTTGGACATCGCTTTGTAATAAAAATCAATACGTAAATCTATAAAATTATTTCTATTTTTGAGAAACAAAATATGTAACCATGCAATCAAAAGCGCTAACCGTGGAGGAATACATTAATGAGTTGCCTTCAGACCGAAAAGAAGTGATTCAAAAACTCCGAAAAACAATTATAGAAAATCTTCCCAAAGGCTTTGAAGAAATGATGGGTTATGGGATGATGGGTTACTCAGTTCCACATTCTATTTACCCGAATGGCTATCATTGTAATCCAAAAGATCCGTTGCCATTTATGGGTATGGCTTCGCAAAAAAACTTTGTGGCTTTTTACCATATGGGTATTTATGCGGATAAAAATTTGTACGATTGGTTTGTGGCGGAATACACTCAGCGTTGTAAATACAAACTCGATATGGGAAAAAGTTGTGTGCGTTTCAAAAAGTTTGATGACATTCCGTATGATTTAATAGCCGAATTAACCCAGAAAATTTCTGTCGAGGATTGGATTAAAACCTACGAATCTGCGTTTAAAAAATAATCAATGATAGTTATTCAAAACAATTCGGATTATAGTTTTACGGATGTTAGAGCCATTGCCCAAGAAGTTTGGCCTAAAACGTATGGTTCAATTTTGAGCCAAGCCCAACTCGATTATATGATGGACATGATGTACAGTATTGAAGCTTTGCAAAGGCAGGCGAATGAAAAACAACATCAGTTTATTGTAGCCAAAGAGAATGATATTTCAGTTGGATTTGCTTCTTATGAGTTCGATTGTAATAGAACAAAAAAGACTAAGATTCACAAAATTTATGTTTTGTCAACCCAACAAGGGAAAGGCACCGGTAAGATTTTATTGGATTTTATTGCTGATGAAGCCAAAAGACAACATAACACAGCCATTTTTTTAAATGTTAACAAATACAATTCGGCGCAACATTTTTATATGAAGTTGGGCTTTGACATTATTGAAGAAGAAGTAATCGATATTGGTAGCGGTTATGTAATGGATGATTTTGTGATGGAAAAAGAAATATAAAAAAAAATCTCCTGATGATTCAGGAGATTTTTTTTATTTAAGAGTAACATCTAAAGTTACGGCTACTTTCTTGGTGAGTTTTTTACTGACAACACTCGGAATTTCAATACCGTAATCATCAGTGTTTACAGAGAAATTAGAATCTATTTCTACACCGGCATCGGTTTTTTTAATTTTGGCGGTGACAACAATGTCTTTTGATTTACCGTGCAGTTCGAGTTTTCCTTTGATGGTATATTCTTTGGCGGTTGCGGTAAGTTTGCTCAAATCAAAGTTATCTATTTTTCCTTTAAAAGTTGATTTTGGGAATTTATCGCTTTCCACATAGTTTTCGTTGAAATGTTCTTCCATCAAAGCTACTTTAAAGCGAAATCCTTTCATCAAAGCCAAGCTGGCAATTTCTCCCGTTTCCGTATTTAAAATACAAGTAACGGCCTCGTTTTTAGCTTTTACTTCTTCAAATGCAGGTACTGAAGCTTCAAAAGTAATTTTTCCGGTTTTGGTTACCAGTTTAGTTTGGGCAAAATTTTGTGCCGTAACTAACAACAATCCATAAAACAATATTTTTTTCATAACCATAATTTATTCGATTAAACCTTGATTGGCCCATGTGGAAACTTGATCGATTACAACTTGTGGCAAACGTGTTCCACCATTAGGCATCATTCCCGGCGAACCTTGTTCTCTTGATATTCGGTTTAATAATCCTCGGTTAAGAACCGCTTGTTTAACATTCTCGTATGTTGTTAAAGACATAGGCGCTCCGTTTACCGGCGTTGCGGCATGACACATGATACAGTTGTTGTCAATTATACTTTTTACGGTATTAGTGTAAGTCACTTCATCAAGTTCGTCTATGCCTGATAAATCAGCCGATGAATCATTGCTACAACTGCTGACAAGAACTGTGCCGAGGAATAAAAAGGAAATTAAGATGGTGTTCTTTTTCATGATTTTAATTTTTTTTGAATAAATTTAATAAATAAAATGACTTAAGTTTACCTATTGATACTATAAATTAACGTTATTATGAAGAAAAAGGTTTTTATTTTAGGACTTATTTTAATTGTGGTTGGATTTGGGGTTTATAAATACATTTATCAAGACCATAGAGATATTGCAACAGAAGAAGCCAATTATTCGGCTACAGTAAAAGAAATTTTTAATGCCTTTACCGCCAATGATAGTTTGGCTAATGCCAAATATTTAGACAAAACTTTAGCTTTAAGGGGAAAGATATCTAACATTGATTTTGTCAATAAAATTATTACGGTTGATGAAAAGTTATCAGCCAGATTTACCACAGCACTTCCTGAAAATATTAAAGCTGAGGATTCAATCAATTTAAAAGGAAGATTAGTAGGTTTTGATGATTTACTGGAAGAAATTCAAATGGACCAATGTACCATAGTAGAATAGGGTTCGCCAAAGTTTAAAAAAAATTGTTGTATTTAATAAAATAGAAATTTAGTTATGAAAAAAGTACTGTTATTGTTATTGCTTCCTTTGGGAATGTTTGCCCAAGATGATTTGTTGAGTGAAATAGACACCGCAGCTGCCGGAAAAAGCAAAGTAGAATCAGCTTTCAAAGCATTGAAAATTGTCAATTTAGAATCTACTAAATTGGCTGCTAAAGGCGATTTGTATTTTATAGTGGCGCACCGATTCGGTTCTGTCAAAGACGGTTTTGAAGGTTTCTACGGATTAGATCAAGCGGTAACCCAATTGAAATTTGTTTACGGCCTAAATGATTGGTTAACGATTAGTGGTGCCAGAAGTGAAATTGCGTATGATTTTTCAGGGAAGTTCTTACTCAAATCCCAAGAGACGAATGGCTTCCCTGTGGCTATTGCCGGTTTTACCAGTTTGGCGATTAACAACACTTTAAAAGAAAGTCTTTATCCGGAAATGAAATTTGACAATCGATTGGTTTATGTGACCCAGCTTTTGGTATCCAGAAAGTTTAGTAATAGTTTGTCTTTACAATTATCTCCAACTTATTTTCATGAAAATTTTGTGATTGATGACAACCAAGATAACAGTCAGTATGCTATCGGAATGGGTGGAAGGTATAAATTTGCGAAGCGTTGGTCTGTTAATGTTGATTATGCAGCGCATTTAAACCGTTCGAGTACTTCGCAGTTTCGTGACCCGCTTTCTATCGGTGTTGATTTAGAAACCGGTGGGCATGTTTTTCAAATGCATTTCAGCAGTTCACAAGGTATGCATGAATCAGGTTTCTTAGGAAATTCAACTGGAGATTGGGGCAAAGGCGATGTGTTCTTCGGATTCAATTTGTTAAGAGTGTTTTAAACGTCAAAAAAAGTATAAATAAAAAGTCCTCTTGTTTTTGAACAAGAGGACTTTTTTTATGGATTAAAGAAAGCGTGTTTATTCTTTAACGAATTTTTGAGAATAATCTTTTCCTTGTGTGTCTCTTAACATTAAGATGTAAGTTCCGGTAGCTAAATGGTCAACAACAATGCTTTGATTTTGAACAGCACTTTCTTGTACCATTCTTCCATTTAAATCATAAATCTGTGCCAATTTAAACTCTACAGGGTTAGCAGTGTTAATTGAAATATTAATGATGCTTTTAACCGGGTTTGGATAAACGGTAAATACAGAAGTTTCAAAAGCATTGGTTGCAAGAGTTGCACCTTCTACCACTAATAATGCTTGGTTTGGAGCGACATTGTTGAAAGTATCTACAATACCTGATGGCCATCTTACGATTACTTGGTTGATTGTACTAGCAGTACCTAAACCGAAATGAGCGTTTAAAGTACTCATGTATCTGAATCCTTCTCCACTGCGAACATCTCTGATTTGTTTTCCCCATGGACCATAAATTTCAACACGAGCACCAATTCCGTTGCGGTTACTTTGTATTCCTTGGAAGTTTACTTTTAACCAATTATTACCGTTTGGCACTGCGTAACGAATAGTAGTTCCGTTTTGGAAATCAATGAAACCATCGTTATTTAAATCTCCTACAGCTCCAACACTGATTCCGCTATAGTTGACCGGAGTAAACACATTATTTCCTTGGTTGAACATGATTTTACCACCACCACCAAGAACATCCACACGACCATCATTGTCAAAATCATAAGCGATGTTATCTATGTTGGTTGAGGTATTTGTATCCCATCCTGAACCAGCAGTGATATTGGTAAAAGCTCCTATAACGCCACCGTTTGATTCAAGGTTATTTCTGAAAAATCTGTGTGTTCCTGCACTTGCAGTAATAATTACATCCATATCACCATCATTGTCAAAATCAGCTATTGCAGAGGACCACGTTTGGATTGGGGTAACATTAATTTGTGCCAAAGCTGAAACATCAGTGAAAACACCATTGCCATCATTTCTGTGCATTTCACATGGAGGCCCAGAACATTTTGAAATGAACATATCAGAATCACCATCATTATCAAAATCAGTCCATAAAGAAGCATAATTTCCACCGCTAGGCGTAATTCCTAACATATATGCACCACTTGTGCCTGATTGGTAATATTGCATGTTAGCACTACCGTCGTTAATATAGTAAACGTTTGGCGCCACATCGTGACAAGAAAAAGCATCTAAATTTCCGTCATTATTGATGTCAACAAAGTTGGTTCTTTGACAGAAAATATAATCAGATGGATTGATGTTAGTGTAAGCAGTTCCGGTATTGTTAGATCTCCAAAAAGTCAATCCACCGCCACTTCCAAGAAGTAAATCATTGTATCCGTCTTTGTTATAATCGCCGGCAGCCATACTCCAATAAGGCATATCACTTGTTCCTGTTATTGGAAAGTCAGTGGTAGTAAAAGTGCCTCCATTCCCTTGAAAATGTACTCTCATGTTATTGTCACTAACTCCTACAAGATCATCTTTGTAATCACCATTCATGTCAACAATACAATTATTGAAACCGCTGTTCAATGACGCAAGATTTTGAGTAGTATAATTTACCGGAACTATGATTGGCACCTCAGTGATTGTAAAGTTAAAACCATTGTTACTCCAACGGTTATCCCATACTATATAGTATGTTGAACCTGCTGCTACATCAAATGTTTTAGTGGATAAGTTAGAATTAGTATTGCCAAAATTACAAGTAATAACACCTGAATTATCATCACTAGTCAGACAAGTTAATCCTGAGGTGCAATTTCCTGTATAAACACTAAAGAAGGTATCTTTACAGATATTTTCAGCTAAATCAGAAGAAACAGTAACACTTGCATTCACGGTTGGTGTGTAAGAATACCACTTAGATAAAGCCGCAGAAGAACATGATGTGTTGATGTTGATTTGGTCAATTGCACTAACCGTCGTTGTACCAGCACTAACTGCTACAGCCGAATTACAAGGGTTGTATCCGGCAGGGATTTCAGATACTTGAAAGTTAAATCCCGTTGAAGCATATCGGTTATCCCATACAATATAGTAGGTAGTTCCTGCGATAGCATTGAATGTTATTTTCGAGAGATAAGAATTGTTGTTTCCCGAATTACAGGTGATTACACCGTCGTCGTCGTCAGCGTCTACACAAGTCATAACTGTACAGTTTCCGCTGTAGATTCTTAATCTGGTATCTTTACAGATGTTTTCGATCAAATCTGATGTTACGGTTACGGTGTAGTTCTGTGTCGGTGTATAAGAATACCATTCAGCTGCTGTTGTATTAGCATTTGAAAACGAACATGCTACAGTTGGTAACTGTGTTCCGTTTATTGTACTGATAATATGTGTTCCGGCAGTAATTGGCAGTGCCGTGGCACAATTGTCTTGTGCGAAAGACAAATTACCGACAAAAAGCAAAATAAAAAATAGGGTAATTTTTTTCATTATTAAAGGTTGGTTTAAATTGTTTGTTGTTTATTTTTACGGACAACTTTGTAAAGAGTTTATCCATTCTTCTATTAGTAAAATACCTTCATCATGAATTAAAGTTCGTCCGTGAAGTGGCATTCTGAATGCTTCATTGGTAGTATTCACCCGGTGAAATAACATTGATTGATCTATTTTCCCTGGTGTAACTAAATTGCTAAGATCCGGATTGAAATCCTGCATATCTTCTGTAGGAACACAAACACCCATATTGGTTAGTCCGTTAGTGCCACCGGTTTCTCCAAACGCTAAGCGTAAAGGTCTGTAATCACAATGCCCTTGCTCTTTGTGACAATGAGCACAATTGATATCAAAATAAGAACGAACTCTTGATGCCAAAGGTTTTGACGTATCGTTATAATTAATCGTTGTATTTTCTGGTGTTGGTAAAGTAAAATTGTTTTCTAAATAACCTTGCTCAATCCATTTGGTCAATTGATTTTGTGAAGTACCTCCGTAATTAAAGTTGAAATTTAAATTCTGGGGTTTAATTCCAATAGGAATGTATCGGGTTACTTCGCTACCGTTAACTTCTTCTTTGAATTTATGACATACGATACATTGTACTTCTGATGGAATTCTGTAATTAACATCTTTAGTGATGTTATTGTCGTCCTTGAAAGTAATTTGTTTGTAACTTCCTGCCAAATCTAAAGTGGCTTCAGTTTGTTCGTCATTCCAAACATAATCAGCAAAAATCCATCCGGTATCTTTTCGAATCATGATTCGGGTTTCAATGATCATTTCTGTATTTCCGGGTTGTACTTTGTCGTAATAAAAAGTTTTGATCAAAACAGAGCCTACAGGCATGTTTAGAATTTTGCCATCACCTTCAAAAGTGGCTTTGGCACCAGGCGGCATCCATACAAATCGCTTTTTATGAGCATAATCGCTAAAAAGAACGCTTGCAGGCTCATAAGGAATAACATTTAATGAAGGGATTTGGTCTTTCAAGTCGCCTTCAAAAAAATGGTAATCTGATAGCTTAGGATAAGGAACTTGAGTCAAATCAACCACAACAGGAGATACCGGAGTATATTCATCATCGTTGTCTGAACAAGAATAAAAAATCGTAACGGCTATTAGTAAAACGGAAGCTAGTAGGTAATATTTTTTCATAAGTTTTTTAAAATGCAACCCAAAAATAATAAAAAAAATATAATATCCTATCAATTACATAATTAGTATTAGGTTTTTTTAAAATTTTATAAGAATACCTTAAGTTTTGCGCTAAAACCCTGCTAATTTTACATGATAATTCTTTAGTTTTTCTATAGCAGCATCCGACTTATAATCGAAAACTTCTTCATGTAAATTTTTATCTTTTTTTAGGGCAATATGTTTAATGCAATTACAAAACCTTCTGATTTCTTCATCGTTGGATAAAATCAATCCCGGAACAGGTGTATTATTGCCATTTTCATCTTTGGCGACCATGGTAAAGTAACTCGAATTACAGTGTTTTATTGCACCTGATTGGATGTTTTCTGCTTCAACTCGGATACCAACAATCATTGAGCTTTTACCCACATAATTCACACTGGCTTTCATGGTTACGAGTTCACCAACTTCAATCGGATTCAAAAAATCAACCGTGTCGACCGAAGCCGTCACGCAATAATGACCGGAGAATTTAGAAGCACAGGCAAAAGCAATTTGATCTAGCAAAGACAAGATATAACCACCGTGAATTTTACCACTAAAATTGGTGTGTGAAGGCAACATCAATTCAGCTATCGTAATCTTGGAAGTGTCTACACTTTTATAATTCTCATTCATCTTTTTCAGCTCTGGTTAGGATATTTTCGGGTAAAGCTTTCTTGGCTTTGGCACCCATTTTTTTCAATTTTTCAACGCTGGTCACTAAGTTTCCTTTTCCGTCAACTAGCTTATTCATCGCACCTTGATACTCGACTTTGGCTTCGTCCATTTTCTTCCCGATTTTCACCAAATCGCCCACAAAACCTTCAAACTTGTCATACAAAGCTCCGGCTTGTCTTGCAATTTCCAAAGCATTTTCTTGTTGCTTTTGGTTGGTCCACATGCTGTCAATTGTGCGTAAGGTTGCCAATAGCGTAGAAGGCGTAACAATCACAATATTCTTCTCAAAAGCTTTGTTGTACAGTGAAGTATCTTCATTCAATGCCAAGGCAAACGCAGATTCAATCGGAATAAAAAGCAATACAAAGTCCGGACTTTCCATTTGGTACAAATCCTGATAATTCTTCTCACTCAATTGGTCGACATGGCGTTTCAATGCCATAACATGTTCTTTTAAATATTGAGCTTTTACAGTATCATCTTCTTCATTGATATAACGTTCATAAGCGGTCAAAGTTACTTTTGAATCGACGACCATTTTCTTGCCATCAGGCAAATTAATCACGACGTCAGGGAAAACGCGATTGCCTTCTTCGGTAGTAAAACTTTGCTGTACTTCATATTCGCGACCTTTTTCCAAGCCCGATTTTTCTAGTACTCTTTCTAAAATCAATTCGCCCCAATTGCCTTGCATTTTACTGTCGCCTTTCAAGGCTTTGGTTAGGTTCAAAGTTTCTTTGCTCATCTGCTCGTTCATTTCGCGCAAGCCTAATATTTGTTGGCGTAACGCAGCATGATAGTCGATACTTTCTTTGTGCGTGTCTTCCACTTTCTTTTCAAAAAGCTGGATTTTATCTTGTAAAGGCGTTAAAATATTTTTAAGGTTTTCTTTGTTTTGCTCGGTAAATTTCGTGGTTTTTTCCTCTAAAATTTTGTTGGCCAAATTTTCAAATTCTTTGGTAAATTTTTCCTGTAGTTTTTCAACCTCGTCTTTTTGCTCTTTGTTGCGTTCCCAAAGATTCTCAAAATCGGTTTCTTTTTTGGACAATTGAATCGCCAACGCCTCTTTTTCGGTGCGAATGTTTTCGCGCTCCTGAACCGTTTGGTTGACTTGATTTTTCAGTTGCTCAATTTGTTGAAATAAACCATTGATTTTTTCTTCCAACGAAGCTTTATCCGATTGTGATTTGGCGGCGAAAAGTGTTTTGCCCAAGAAAATTCCAATGGCTAAGGCGATGATAAAAGCAAGGATGATAAATAGAGATTCTGACATTATAAAGAATATGTTTTTTGGTAAAAATAAGGATAAAATCGAAATGGTGGAATTGAAAAATGTATTTTTGTTCCAAATAAAACCCATGCACCAACACTTCCTAATTCACAAGCCACACGGTTATTTGAGCCAATTCATTTATGCCAAAAAGCGACACAAAAAACTGCTCGGCGAACTCTATAATTTCCCCGAAGGCACCATGGCAATCGGGCGTTTGGATGAAGATTCGGAAGGGTTACTTTTATTGACTACAGATGGAATGATGAGTGAAATCGTAAGAAGCCAAACCATCGAAAAAGAATATTATGCCCAAGTTGACGGCATCATTACGCAAGAAGCGGTTGAACAATTAAAAAATGGAGTAGAAATCGGTTTTAAAGGCATTCGTTATACGACCAAAAATTGCGAAGCCAAACTCCTAAACAAGTTACCTGATTCCATAGGCGAAGGCAGGAGAATTCGAGAGGAACGTCATGGACCAACCAGTTGGGTTTCGATAACGCTAACCGAGGGCAAATTCCGTCAAGTGCGAAAAATGACTGCAGCTGTTGGATTTCCGACTTTAAGATTGGTGAGAATTCGCGTGGGAAACCTACATTTGCAAAACTTAAAAGCCGGTGAAGTTTTAGAAGTTAAAAGTTTTTTTTAGTAACCTTGTCATTCCGAGGCACGAGGAATCTCATAATCATTTGATGAGATTTCTCCTTTCGTCGAAATGACAAAAAAATAAAGTATGTTAAACATCGTTTTAGTCGAACCCGAAATCCCAAACAATACCGGAAATATTGGTCGTTTATGTGTTGGAACTGAAAACCGCTTGCATTTAATTAAGCCTTATGGTTTTGAGATTACCGATAAAAACTTAAAGCGTTCCGGTTTGGATTATTGGGTACATTTAGAAGTCAAAGAATATCCAAATGTAAACGAATGGATAGCACAAATTCCCGATAAATCAAGAGTTTTTTTGATGAGTTCTCATGCTACAAAATCGATCTACGAAGCCGAATTTCAGGAGGAAGATTGGTTGGTTTTTGGGAAAGAAAGTGTTGGTTTGAGTCAAGAAGTTTTAGCGCAATTCGAAAATCATTTGACCATTCCGATGTCGAATTTAATCCGCAGTTATAACATTGCCAATTCGGTGGCTTTTGTGGTTGGCGAAGCGAAGAGGCAATTATTAGTGCACAGTGGTCAGTAATTAGTATTCAGTTTTTGAAACTCTGCAAACTTTGCGTATAACTTTGTAAACTCTGCGGTTAGTTAATCACAAACTTTCCTTTTTCACCGTCAAAAGTGATGGAGTCGTCTTTAAAAAGGGTATTGAAAACGCCTTTTGTAATTAAGTTACAAGGCTGGTCTTGCACAACGTTTTCTTCCGTCATAACAATCATTTCATCACTTAATTGAATCGCTAAGTCGATGTCATGTGTTGAAAACAAAATGCATTTTCCGGTTTCCTGAGACAATTTTTTCAACAGTTTAAAAACCGAAACTTTGTGCAATAAATCCAAATGTGTCGTTGGTTCATCCAAAATAATCAGCGGTGTATCTTGTGCCAATGCTCGTGCAATGAGCACAATTTGCAATTGACCGTCACTGATTTCATGGTGTTTTTTGGTTACCAAATGTTTGATGTGTGTCAATTCAATAGCTTGGTTGATTTTTTCATGATCTTCAGCTGAAAGATTTCCTAACCAATTGGTATAAGGTTGTCTTCCCAAAGCGATTAATTCGAAAACAGTCAGGTTGTTTGGCGGTAATTTCTCGGTCAGTACCAAACTTAAATTTTGCGCCAATTCCAAAGCCTGAAAATCAGTAATGTTTTTTTCGCGCAAGAGCACAGCACCTTTTAAAGGCTTTTGAATGCCGGTTAACGTTCGCAATAAAGTAGATTTTCCAATGCCATTAGCTCCAACAAGTGAAATCAATTGTCCTTCAACCAAATTCAAATTTAAATTTTCGGCAATGACATGATTTTCTCTTTTGGCAGGATATCCAATGCTTAAACTGGTCGTTGATAATATGGTTTTATAGGAACTCATTTAGGTCATGCTTTTTTTTCTGACGATTAACCAAATAACCACCGGCGCACCAATAATTGAAGTAATGGCATTGATAGGTAAAGTAAAATCAAAGCCCGGCATTTGAGAAATCATATCACAAAATAACATAATAATAGCACCAATTAATATTGTGCTCCAAAATAAGGTTTTGTGATTACTGGTTTGAAAGATTAGTTTAGCTAAATGGGGAACGGCCAAGCCAACAAAAGCAATTGGACCGGCAAAAGCGGTAATACTTCCGGCTAAAATACTGGTGGCAAAAATGATGGTGTATCTGGATTTTTTTAGGTTTAAACCCATGCTTTTGGCGTAATTTTCTCCAAGCAATAAAGCGTCTAAAGCTTTTAAAGTCAGTAAACTCAATAGTAAACCCATGAATACCGATAGGCCTAATACGGTAATATTCTGCCAAGACAAATTGCCTATACTTCCCATCGACCAAAAAGTGTATTTCTGCAATTGTTCAGCCGTGCTGAAATAACTAAATACACTCACAATCGCACCGGTAAAACTGCTGAACATGAGTCCGACAATCAATATCGACATCGTATCGCGCAAGCGTTGGGAAACGATTAAAATCATTAGTAAAACCAATAAACTACCCAAACAGGAAGCCAAAATGATGCCGTATGACGATAATAAGAATTGTGAAAAAACGGCAGGCAAAAGTCCCGCACCGAGAATTACAAAAGCAACGCCCAAACTGGAACCCGAACTTAAACCCAATACATAAGGTCCGGCCAATGGATTTCTGAATAATGTTTGCATTAACAAACCACTAATCGAAAGTCCGATACCAACTAATGTTGCCGTAATTGCTTTGGGCAATCTAAAATTCATAATGATGTATTCCCAAGTTTCCTTTTCGGCTTGACCACCAAACAAGCTTCTGAAAACTTCTTTCACCGGAATTGCCACTTGACCAAAAGAAATGTTCAATAACAATGTCAATAACAATGTCAAGGATAAAAAGGTGAAGAGAAGGCTATTTTTTTTATTCGTTTTCAAATTGGTTTTAATCTGTATATCCGGGTTCTATTTTAACTTTTCAAAAAAGAAAGGTTGGTAACTTGGCAACAAGTCAGGATGTAAAATTTTGACAATGTCTTTCAACACAATATCGGGTCGGTTGGGTGCCAATTCATAATACAAAATCCCGCCTGTTTTTCCTTTTTTGCCACTGAACGAATATACATTTTTATTTTTGAATGCGGCAAACTGCGCGTAGTGTGGATTAACATCCGTCATTTCTTTTAAAGTAGCAAATTGTCCAGAAGTAATCCAAATATCAGCGTTTTGAGCTTTTTCAAAAACGGTTTCAAAGGATAAAGACAAACTTCCGGTTCCGCTGGTTTCTTGCCATAAATAATGGCCTTTGGCTTCTTTGAGTAACAAACTTCCCCAGCTCGTACCTTTGGGTAAATACCAACGGTCTTCAAACATGTCACCGGCTAAAATAGTTGGAGTAGTGGTAGCCATTTTTGCCATCTCGATAGTCTTTAGATAATCTTCTTCAATTATGGTAAAGAGTTTATTGGCTTCTTTTTGTTTACCGTATAACGCTCCGAAAAATTTAATCCATTCGGCTTTGCCTAAGGGTGTTTCTTCATTCCAATCGCCATTGAGCATGACTTTCAAACCACTTTTTTGTAAGTTATCTAAAGTCGGATTTTTGTTGTCAATACCGTAACCGATAATCACATCGGGTTGTAAATTGAGAATGACTTCGGTATTTAAATCGTGGTTATTACCGAGTTCTTTGACCTTTCCGGCATCAATTCGCGCTCTCACTTTTTCGGAAGAGATATAATCTAAATGCGGAAAACCAATTAAGCTATTTTCTTCATTCAACATTTCCAATGATGGAATATGCGTGGTGGAAGTCACTACGATGTTTTTAATCGGAACCGAAATGGTAATGTTTTGTTGCAAACTGTCCGGAACAATTCCGTTTTTTTCTTTAAGAATGTATTTATAGGTTTTAGTAGCTTTTGGCCAAGGGTTTTGAACCGTTACTACGGAATAGCCATCATAAGTTTGAATGGAAAAACCTTTGGCATATTGGACGGTATTTTCAGGAGAAATAGTCGATACTGATTTCGAATCGTTTTTGCATTGCAGAAATAAAACAGAAATAAATATGAGCAGTATGGCTTTATAAAAGGTTTTCATCAAATTGTTTTTGCAAAAGTATAAGATTGTTGCTTACAATTACATCTCATGTAACATTTGATACAAAACCAAATAATGATATATTGTATTTTTATCTCAAAAATTAAGTCATGAGAGACAATTCTAATTCTTTTATGTACCTCGTTGGCGGTATTATTCTACTTCACTTTTTGGTCGGATTTATTTGGTTGATTGTCAAGTTTTCTAAGAAAAAAGAGAAATAATTTTTACAACTTCTTGTTCAAGTTTCTTTTATTCTTATACCTTTGCACCCGAATTAAGGTTGCGATTTCTGTTTTTCAAAATCGCATTAAAAGGGAATTTAGTGAAGAATTACGAATTGATAATTACGAATTAGGAATTAATCTAAATCTAATTATCTAAAAATCTAACATTCTAAATCTAAAGCTGTTCCCGCAACTGTAAGCTATCAAGCTTGTTGTTATCTACAACACCATTGTTCCGATATAGGGATGAGAAGGTCAACAACAAGACGCAAGCCAGGAGACCTGCCTATTTCATCGAGTAACAAACTTTCGGGACAAAAGGTTTGGGTATGGGTAAATTCTATGCTTTTCTCCCAAGATTATCAAATTATTGTTGAATTAAAAAATGAAAAAAACAGTTAGAGCAGTAGCTATTTTGGCTTTGCTAAACACTTGTGCTTATGCGCAAGAACAGGATTCTACCAATGTGAATCGATTGAAAGAAGTGGTCATTTCTGACACCAAATTTGCGCAGCGCCAAGAAAAATCAGGAAAAATTATAGAAGTGATTTCGGCTAAGGATTTAGAGAAAAAGTCTGGGCAAAGTTTGGCCACGGTTTTATCCCAAGTAACCGGCGTTGAAATCAACGGAAACCAATCGGCAAATGGGAAAAACTTAGGGTACTACATTCGCGGTGGTAAAAACAGACAAGTTTTAATCTTGATAGACGGAATTCCGGTGACAGATGCTTCGGGTATTAGTTTGGAGTATGATTTGCGTTTGCTTCCGGTAGAACAAATAGAAAGAATTGAGGTCATGAAAGGTGCGGCGAGTACACTTTATGGAACCGGTGCCGCAACCGGAGTGATTAATATCACTTTAAAAAAATCGACTAAAAAAGTGATTGAAGGCAATGCTTACCTTAATATTGGTTCCAATAATACTTCTGATAATGAAAAGTATAACGGACAAGATTTCAACCAAGGGATTTCGGTAAACGGAAACTACAAAAGAGTCAATTACTTTGCCGGATTCAACAGTACCGAAACCGGAAATATGTCTCAAATTGCTTCGCCAAGCGAATCGGTGGAATATGAAGATGACCGATTTTCAAGACAAAATGTGATTGCTAAGTTTGGTTATAAAGCGACTGATAAATTGACTTTAGATTTCTTTGGAAACTATGACAAGTTAAAAAATGGCTTTGACTTAACTTTTGACAATACCGGTTTTAATGATACTAATGTGAATACCACTACTTCAGAGCAAGTTCGTTTTGGTTTTTCTCCGAAATTCAAATACAACAAAGGTGAGTTTGTGCTCAACTCTGGTTTTACCAGAATTGCTCGTGATTATAGTGAATTGAATACTTTTTCAGGCACAACTGATTATTCTTTGTACGAGTCGAGAAGTGTGGTTGTTGATGGTTTTAACAAATACAATATCAGCAAAGATTTAACCGTAATTCTGGGTGTGAATTATCAATTTAATGATATGTTGGGGCAAACTCCGTTTTCAACTATTGATGAGAAAGCGACAAAGTTCAACATTCTTGACGGTTACACGACTTTGGTGTATGGTTTTGATTTTGGTTTGAACATAAATGCCGGAGCGAGATTGAACAATCACAGTGCGTATGGTAATAATTTTGTGTACAATTTTAATCCGTCTTATAATTTCAAAACAAGCTTTCCTTTGAAATTAGTGGCTTCATATAGCACGGCTTATATTACGCCAAGTTTGTACCAATTGTATTCAGAATATGGCAATGCCGAGTTAACGCCGGAAAAAAATGCAACACTTGAAGCAGGTTTTGAAACGCAATTGTTTGATAAAAAAGTGAAATTGGATGCGGTGGCTTTTTATCGTGATCAAACCAATTCGTTTGATTTCTTTTTTGACAACAATACGTTCGAAGCTTATTATGTGAACATTGATGGGAAAAACAAAGCCAAAGGAGTTGAAACCGAAGTAACTTTTGATTTGACTTCTAAATTAAGGGTTAATGCCAATTATACTTTTACGCAAGTGGACAAAGCATTAGATCGATTGATTCCAAAACACAAAGTCAATGCAGGTCTTGATTTTCAACCAACGCCAAGAACTTTATTCAATGTAAATTACCAATATTTTGATGCTAGAAACGACGCGTTTTTTGATGGCAATACTTTTGGTACTACCATTGTGAAATTGGATTCATACCAATTGGTAAATGCTTTAGCAAAATATGAATTAATCAAGAGCCGATTGACTGTTTTTGGTTCGGTTACTAATATTTTAAACGAAGAATTCGTGGAAAATATCGGTTACTCCACTCGAGGAAGAAATTTCAAGTTGGGGTTGAACATTGTTTTGTAGTAGTGTTATACACTTTATATAATTGTGGTGAAAAGGCTAACTTTGAGGTTAGCCTTTTTTGTTTTTATTGCTTTGAAGTGTAAAGATTTTTTGAGGTGAAAAAGTTATTCTTTAATCAATTTAGTATGCATTGTTCCGGTTTCGGTATCTATTTTTAGTATGTAATTACCGTTTTTCAAGCCACTTAAATCTATTTTGTTTTCAATAACGGCATTAGAACTTACTATTCTTCCGGCAACATCATATACTGTAATTTTCATTACATTTTCTGTTGTATTGAAATGTAATATATCTTTAACCGGGTTGGGATAAAACCTTATACTTGGAAGTTCGTTTTGATTAATTTCTAATGGGTTTTGAATTGTAGTTGTATAATTGTTGGTTACTATGGGAAAATTATAATCAAAATAAATATTGACTGAATTGCTAAAAGAATTTCCAACAACTAAATTTGGTTTTGTTTTAATTTTAAAAGCCACATAGCCATCGTTAGTAGCATCATCAAAAGGCAGATTGATGTTTTCAAAGATAAATTCTACTCTATTGGTGTTTGATATTCTGGTCTCAAATGAATGGCTTCCACTTATTGGAGTCAGTGAATTGACATCAAATCTGTTGGTGTCTATAATATCTTTTACCACTATATTTTGAGCTTCTGCTGTTCCGGTATTTTCAAAACGAATAAGATAATGAACATATTTCCCTACCATATCGGGCGGTATTGTTGAGCCTTCTAAACACGTCTTGTCATTCGGGTCAAAAGAATTACGGACCAGTTGTTTGAGATAGAAATAATTATCTGGGGTAAACTCATCATCACTCAAAGGAGTAATTTCGGCATTTAAATTTAATTGATCGTCGGCATTTACGGGTGGTATTTGAAAAGGAGAATTCAATTGCATTGAAAAAAGTATTTCTCTGGTTTCAAACGGTTGTAAATTGCTGTAATTCCAAATGATTTCAGTAGCATTTGAGCTAAAAACCGTTGGATTAGAAGAGACTAAATTCTGAACTATTCCATTGGTATTGTAATTAAATTTTATAGTTCCATCGACAGTTACATTTCCATTGTTTTTGTAAACCAATTTGTAATTTCCAATAAAACCAGGAACGGCAAAATTTAAAGGGATTAAAATAACCTCTACATCTTTATGGATTCCATTGGGTGTAATACAAAAGTTTCTTATAGCAGGCGATGCTTGAGTTGGAAATGTAACCGTAGCAGTTGTTGGACTTACATTAAAATAGTTTGGGTTATATCCAATCGGAGTTAGCGTAAAGGTGCCTGTGCCGACCGGAATAGAATAATTTCCGGTGCTGTTGGGTATTAATGTACTGGTTATGCTTCCAAGTGAGAAGTTAATCTTAAAATTTGGGTACACCGAATCTGAAACAGTACAGCCATTATTGTTGACATCAAATCGATTATTTCCTTGTATCGTATAATAAGTACCTCCTGGAACAAAAGTACAATACGTATTAATTTCAAAATTGGGAGAATACAGACTAACGTTAGAGGTTACGCTATTTATTTCAAAATCATCGCAGCAAACATATCGGATGTTGGTGTTGCCATTTAAACCTACATTTTCTGTTCTTCCATTTTTTATAAGTATGGCTTCTAATGGAGTGTTATTGATTAAACTTAGGTTTAGCAATGCAGTACACTGATTCGCATCTACAAAAGTTAATTGATTGTAACTGGCATAAATATATTGTAAGTAACTGCAGCCTGTTAATGAAATTGATGTCAAGGCATTATAGCTACATTGTACACTTTGCAAATTTTGCAATCCATCTAAATTTAAACTGGTTATTTGATTGTTGTTACAGTGCAAAGCATTCAAATTTGTTAATCCCTGAACATCGATGGCCGTTAATTGATTATATGTACAGGCCAGAGAAGTCATATTGGTTAATCCGGATACATTTATAGAAGTTAAATTATTGTTGTTGCACCCAATACTTTGCAATTGTGTGAACGAACTAAAATCGGCATTGGTTAGAAAGTTATAATTAAAGTTAATCGCTTCAAGGTTGGGACAATTTGTTATAGAAAAACCGGTAAGGTTACAATAGTTTGCCGTCAACGATTCTAGATTTACCAAACCATTTAAGGTTAAAAAACCGATGCCGTTTGAAGTACAATTAAAAGTGACTAAGTTAGTAAAGCTATTGATGCCTTCTATTGAAGCAATATTATAAGGTTCTAAATAAATATAGCTTACTTGTAAAGCTTCGCTCACTTGAATTTCACCATCATTATTTGAATCAATTTTGAAATAATTCCCCAATAAATTTTTAGCTATTTGATTGTTATAATTAGCAGATATGAGCATAGCTTTAAAATTTGCATTAGGTATCGACACTATTTGTGCATTACTTAAGAGGCTAATTAAGAGTAAAATAAGGAGTATTTTTAATTTCATGTGGTTAGGTTTTTGATTTTCTACGCGGGTTTATTATTTCCTTTCCACATACATTTCGCTTCTCAAAGGATTAATTGCTTTGGCATCAGTAAAGTCGCGTTCTATGAAGTTTGGTACTTCCGGTAAACGTTTGCCACTAGCAATGATTTGATTGATAGCTGCATTTAATAATGGCTCGTCAACGTTGCCTAAAATCCCTAAGTTTCCTAAGTTTTCCGGTAGTAAAGTCGTTGGGATAATTCCGGCAGTATAATCGCCAAAACCATTTTTATCCACGATTTTCAATACTATAGGCTGCATGGCATATTTATGTCTTGGGTTTACATCTTGTTTGGCAAAAGTAGGTGAATCATATAAAGTCACTGAACCTACATTTTTTCCGGTAGTAGTGTCACCAATTTGTACCACATTAATGTAAGGTTTCAAACAATTAATTACCAATTCACTTGCCGAGGCCGAAGAATTAGAGGTTAAAATGTAAACTTTATTCAGATTTAAGCTATTCAATCCACCTACGAATTTGTTAGTCAAACTTCCCGGATTGTTGCTTTCAAAATAGGCTTGTGCTTTGGCATTCCATTGTTGTTTGGCAAATGGTTGTCCGGTAAATTGTCCTGTAATCATACTCGCCAATTTGGTAGCTGTACTTACAGAACCGCCTGAATTGTAGCGCAAATCTAATACCAAATCAGTTACATTTTGTGCTTGAAAATTGCCAAACGCCGCATTCAATTGGTTTTCATAACTGGAATAAAAACCGTTGTACATCAAATATCCGACGTTGTGTGCGCCTTGATTGATTACGGTACTTAATAAAATAGGATTCTCAGCCAATGGCGTTTTGGTCAAAGTAACGGATTGGCCATTAGGCGTAATAGTAACAAAATCATTACTGTCTATACTATAACTGGCCAAGTTAATCGTGTAGGTTTCATTACTACTAAATAAGAGTGTTCGATAATTATCATCGGTCAATGGAATTCCATTAACTGCATAAAAAACATCACCACGCTGAATGTCTTTAGTAGCAGCATCAGAATTCGGAATAATATATCTAACCCAACCAAATACATTAGTAGTGCCATTGATGTGCTTTAAACCATAATCCATTCCATTGTTCAAAGTGTTTCCTGAAAGAACACCTTCTAAAACATCGTAATCACTGTAAATTACACTAAATCTATCAATGGAATTGTTAACACGTAAAGCACTAAATAAGCCTTCCGGAGTTTCAAAATCTGCTAAAAAATCATTTAAATCAGTTTGATTGGCAAATCGGTCATCCGCTAAATCAGGGACGTCTTCTTGCCACAGATAGTATAAGTTCATGCCTTTCCAAACAAAGTCTTTTACAGCAAGTTCACTAGGAACAGCATTGTCATCCATATCTTCACATCCCGAGGGAAGCACAAAAAGGAATAACAAAAAAATGGTTTTCAATAAGTTTTTCATAGCAGCTTTTTATTTAATAAACGTAAATTTACTAAGTTTAGATTAATAATTGTAATTTGTTTGTAACAAATAAAATTATGAGTCGTCTTGACCCTATAACCATTAACCAAGGATAGTTCCAATGAACCAAAATGAGTTTATGCTACTCGTGAATCCGTTTAAGGATAAAGTCTTTCGAATGGCGAAGCGATTGCTCGTTAGTACGGAAGAAGCAGAAGATGCCACTCAGGAAGTTTTGGTGAAATTATGGAACAAAAATGAAAGTCTGGATGAATACAAAAGTGTTGAAGCTGTCGCAATGACAATGACCAAAAACTATTGTTTGGATCAATTAAAGTCGAAACGCGCCAGCAATATGAAGATTGTGCACAACAATTTCACCGACAGAGAAGCCGGTTTACAACAAAAAGTAGAAGATCGTGACACTTGGAATTGGGTAGAAAAAATAATGAATAACTTGCCAGAACAACAAAAATTGATTGTTCAAATGCGTGACATTGAAGAAATGGAGTTTGAAGAAATTGGCAAGATATTAGAAATGAATGAGTCGGCTATTCGCACGGCTTTGTCAAGAGCAAGAAAAACGATAAGAGAAAACATGATAAAAACACATCATTATGGCATTGGATAACATAGAAAAATTATTAGAAAAATACTTCGAAGCAGAAACCACTATAGCCGAAGAAAAAGAGTTGAAAAACTATTTTGCTTCTTCAGATGTTGCGCAGCATTTGGAACAATTCAAACCTATATTCGGTTATGCTATACAAGCAAAACAAGAGCAGTTTATCGCAACGATTCCGTTAAACACTAAGAAACGCAAAAGCGTAGTTTGGTTATCAATTGCAGCGTCTGTAGCGGTTTTGTTGAGTGTGGGTTTATTTACCTTTAATCATTATAACCAACCTGTATCAGAAGATTTAGGAACGTATGATGATCCTGAAGTTGCTTTTAGAGAAACCCAAAAAGCCTTGGCTTTGATTTCTAAAAGTGTAAATAAAGGCATCGAGAGTATGGAATATTTAAATGAATACGAACAATCAAAAAACAAAGTTTTTAAATAAAAAAAAATCAAGAAATCATGAGAAATTTAATTTTAACATTAGTAGTAATATTATCAACGAGTACCATTTTTGCTCAAACTGTTTTTGATAAATTTGACAATCAAGACGATATTACGACAGTAATTGTCAACAAAAAGATGTTTACTTTATTGAGCAAAATGAAAGTGGAAGATAAGGAAACCCAACAGTATGTCAATTTGATTAAAAAATTAGACAACTTAAAAGTATTTGTAACTACCAACGACAAGAAAGCAGATGAGATGAAATTGGTATCTGATAAATATGTTAAAACATCTGCTTTAGAAGAATTAATGCGCATCAACGAGAAAGGAAAAAGCGTAAAAATTTATGTAAAATCCGGTGCGACTGATTCACAAGTGAAAGAGTTGTTAATGTTTGTAGAAGGCAGTGGCAAAGAAGAAACTGTTTTGATGTCATTAACAGGCGATTTTGATCTGAACGAACTTTCGGTTTTGACAGAAAAAATGAAATTACCGGGCGGCGATGATTTAAAAAAAGCTTCTAAAGGATCAAAAGGCCCGAAAGGCGCAAAATAATAAGATATGAAACTTATTTATTTCATCGCAATGTTAGCTTCAATGTTGTTGCTGAGTTGCAATAGTGAACCAAGTCTTCAAAAGTATTTTGTAGAGAAGTCAGAGGACAAAGATTTTGTTGCCCTTGATGTATCCCCAAATATTATTAATGTTGACAAAGCTAAATTAACTTCTGACCAAAAAACAGCTTTGGAATCATTTGATAAGATGAATATTTTAGCTTTCAAATTAGATGATAAGAACAAAGCGCAATACGAAGCTGAAAGTAAAAAGCTAACACAAATATTAAAAGGCAAAGAGTATCAGGAGCTAATGAAAGTGGGTTCAGGTAAAGATGGTGCTTCAATCAGTTTTGTGGGAGACGAGGATAATATAGATGAGTTTATTTTATTTGGTAAAAAGAAAGACAATGGTTTTGCCGTTGTGAGGATTTTGGGCAATGACATGAATCCGAATAATATTATGAATATGATTTCCATCTTGCAATCTGCCAATATTGACATGGACCAATTAAAGCCTTTAGAAGCTTTGATGAAAAAATAAAAAATGATTTTACTGAGGTTAATAGTTAAAAACGAAAAGTCCCGATTTACTCGGGACTTTTTTATTTTTTAAAGTATTTAAACGGAACAACGAGCATTCCAAAACATTCCCCTTGTTCTTTGCCAATATGTTTGTGGTGCATTTTGTGCGCCCTTCTAACAGCTTTTGCATAGCGATTGTTGGCATTTCGGAACAATTTAAACCTTTGGTGAATAAAAATGTCATGAACGGTAAAATAAGCTAATCCGTAAGCAAAAATTCCTAGTCCGATTGCTAAACCAATTTCGAGTATGTTGTTTTGCCAAAGTAAAAAGAAGCCAATGCTAACAACGGCATAAAAAATAAAGAAAGCATCATTGCGCTCGAACCAAGAATCGTGGTCTTTTTTGTGGTGATCAGCATGTAAATTCCAGAGAAAACCATGCATAATGTATTTGTGACTAAACCAAGCCATAAATTCCATGAAGCAAAATGTAGCAAAAAAAACTATAATGTGTAGGAGCATAATTTTATAATAAGTTTAAACGATAATTGACATAACATCGAGCTAAAAGTCCAAATTTTTCATAATCAGGTACTCGGATTCTAGTGTTTTTGATTTCCATCGAAGGTGTTTTTTTCAACTTAGACAGCAATTTTTTATAATACACATAAGCCGTATATACGCCAAATTTAGCCTCTAAAGGTAATTTTAAAATCCCTTCAAATCCCGCTTGAAAATCGGCTTCTATTTCTTTGATGATTTCATTTTTGGAATGTTCATCTAACTTTGATAAATCAGTATTTGGGAAGTAAGTTCGATTCAAATCTTCATAATCAGCTTTCAAATCTCGCAAAAAATTCACTTTCTGAAAAGCAGAACCCAATCGCATAGCCGAATGTTCTAATTCAGTAAACTTTTTATTATCGCCATTGACAAACACTTTCAGACACATCAAACCAACCACATCGGCTGAACCATAAATGTATTCATTGTATTCATCATAGGATTTATATTCGGTTTTATGTAAATCCAATTTCATACTTTTCATAAAAGCCGCAATCATGGTTTGGGGAATATTGTATTTATGAACTGTATGCTGAAAGGAATTTAACACCGGATTCAAACTGATTTTGTTCTCTAAAGCATTCGCCAAATCCTTTTCAAACATATCAAAAAGTTGTTCTTTATTGTAATCGTGGAAAGTATCTACAATTTCATCGGCAAAGCGAACAAACCCATAAATATTATAAATATCCTGACGAATGCTCGGCGCTAACATCTTTACGGCTGCCGAAAAAGACGTGCTGTATGATTTAGTCACGTTTCTACTGCAATCGAAAGATATGGTGTCAAAAATTGATTTCATGTTTATAGATTTTTTTGAATGAGTTCGGCAACAAGTTTTCCTGAAATTAATGATGGTGGAACACCAGGTCCGGGAACGGTTAATTGTCCGGTAAAATAGAGATTTTTCACCTTTTTACTTTTCAATTTGGGTCTTAAAAAAGCAGTTTGCAGTAAGGTGTTGGCAAGTCCATACGCATTCCCTTTATACGAATTGTAGTCTTTTATAAAATCATTTACGCAAAACGATTCTTTAAAGATAACATTGTTTTTTACAGTTTGTTGTGTCAGTTTTTCGAAACGCGTAATTATTTTTTCAAAATACAAATTTCTCAATTCGGGAGTGTCTTTTAGTCCGGGTGCAATAGGAATTAAGAAAATCCCGGCTTCATTACCTTCGGGAGCTGTATTGTCATCTGTTTTCGAAGGGAAACTAGCATAAAATAAAGGTTCTTTCGGCCATTGTGGTGTGTCATAAATGGCTGCTGCATGTACATCAAAATCTACATCAAAAAATAAGGAATGATGTTCTACATTTTCAATCTTTTTGTCAAAACCAACGTAGAATAAAAGTGATGACGGTGCGAAAGTTCGTTTTTCCCAATATTTTTCAGAATACGCTCTGTATTTTTCATCTAATAAAGTCTCCGTATGATGGTAATCGGCACCGCTCAAAATGACATCTCCTTTTACCGTTTTTCCATTAACTTTTATAGCGGTAGCTGAACCGTTTTCGACTATAATTTTTTCAATATTGGCATTGGTATGAATTACCACGCCTAATTCTTTGGCTAATTCTTCCATAGCTAAAATCACACTGTACATTCCGTTTTTTGGATGCCAAGTGCCCAAACCAAAATCGGCAAAGTTCATAAAACTATAAAACGATGGCGTATCAGAGGGCTTAGCTCCAAGGAAAAGTACGGGAAATTCGAGAATTTGGATTAGTTTGGTATTGTTAAATCGGCGACGAATGTCTTTAGAGATGTTGCCAAAAAATTGATTGACTTTTTTTGCTGTTTCCAAAGTAACTAATTCCATAGGGGAAACGCCAGGGCGATAAACCAAATCTTTGATGGCTATGTTGTAATTACTCTGCGCTTCTTTCATAAAGGAAGCTAATTTTTGACCGCTGCCTTTTTCAATTGCTTCAAAAGTGGTGATGATTTCCGGAAGATTATCAGCGATGGTTACAAATTCGTTAACACCAAAATACACTTGATAAGCTGGAGAAAGTTTAATTAACTCGTAATAATCGGAAGGTTTTTTGCCAAAGTCGGCAAAGAATCTTTCGAAAACATCGGGCATCCAATACCACGTTGGTCCAATATCGAAGGTGAATCCGTCTTTTTTTAATTGTCTTGCTCTTCCGCCAATCGTTGCGTTTTTTTCGTACACTGTTATGTCACTTCCTTGTTGAGCAAGATAGCATGCAGCTGCAAGTGAGGAAAATCCGGAACCGATTATTTTAATTTCTTTTTTCATATTTGTTTAACAAAAGTATGCAAAAGTTAAACAAAATAAAAGTTTTGTTTATATATTTTCAACTAATTCTTTAATCGAACTAAATGTAGTGGTTTTTTCTGTAATTAATTTGATATCAATATTTTCAATCATTCGGCCAATTAGCCACAAATTGGAAGATTCGTCCAAAACTTCTTGCTTTAAGGTTTTGATATAATTATTGATTTCAGATTTATTAGGTTCTACAGTCATGTAACACAAGTAGGTGATATTGTCAAAGTGTTTTTTCATATCTTTTAAACTGTCAATCGGAACGCTTTCCCCCAAATAGACAGTTTTGTAACCTAAATTTAAAATTTCATAGTTCAAATACATTAACCCCAATTCGTGGATTTCATTCATGGGTAGATATAATACAAAAACTCTGTCGGGTTGTGTTGGTTCGAGGGTTTGAACTTTTTCTGTATTGGTTAATATTTTTTGTTTGATGAGGTATGAGATAAAATGTTCGTGAGCTGGTGTGATGGTATCCGTTTGCCAAAGCAGGCCTATTTCCTGAATTAATGGTATAAAAACTTCATAGAAAATTTCTCTGAATGACTTTTCTGAAAGTAATTTGTTGTAAGTAGTAAAGAAAAGTGCCTGATCAAAATTCATCATTGACATTTTAAAAGAACTAATTGCATGATGTTTAGCACTTTTTTCAGAAATGATTTCATTAACTAATTGCGGGATTCTTTCTGTTGAAAGTTTTGATATTTTAGAAATTTTGTAACCGTAATTGTGTAATAACGTTATGTTTAAGAGCTTTTGTAGGTTGCTTAAATCGTAGAGACGTATATTGGTTTCGGTGCGCATAGGTTCAAGTATGCTATATCTTTTTTCCCAAATTCTAATTGTGTGAGCTTTAATTCCTGAAAGATTTTCCAAATCTTTGATACTAAAAACACTTTTAACGTTGTTCATCTTTTGTTTGAATTAGTTAAACAAAATTAATAAAATAACTTTACCAATGTCTTTTTTGGAAATAAACTTTATAAAAAAAGAGCAAATCCAATAGAATTTGCTCTTTTAAATGTGACCACGATCAGATTCGAACTGACACGTCTTGCGACACCACCCCCTCAAGATGGCGAGTCTACCAATTTCTCCACGTGGCCTAAAACAAAAAAAAGTCAAACAATAGCTGTTCGACTTTTTGTGACCCGACTGGGGCTCGAACCCAGGACCCCATCATTAAAAGTGATGTGCTCTACCAACTGAGCTATCGAGTCTTTAGCATCAAAATAAAGAAAAATTGTGACCCGACTGGGGCTCGAACCCAGGACCCCATCATTAAAAGTGATGTGCTCTACCAACTGAGCTATCGAGTCTTTTTCTTTTCTTGAATGCGGGTGCAAATATAAGACCTTATTATTTATATTTCAAAGCAATTTTATTATAAATTTGGCTTTTTTTAGATAAGGGTCTTAATGGCTTAATTTATAAGGTTTTATTGTAATGCGAAAAATTGTTTTAGTAGGGTATATGGCAGTTGGAAAGTCAACTATTGGCAAATTGATAGCCGAAAAAAGACAAATGAAATGGCTTGACCTTGATCAAATAATCGAAAAAAATACTAATTTATCTGTAGCAGCTATTTTTAAAGAAAAAGGTGAAATCTTTTTCAGAAAGCAGGAAAATCTAGAATTAAAGAAACTTTTGGACAGTAATGAAAGTCTTGTTATTAGTACCGGTGGTGGAACACCTTGTTATTCTAATAATCATTTACTTCTAAATGGCGAAAATGTGGTTTCTGTCTATCTCAAAGCTTCAATTGAAGAGTTGTATAAAAGGCTTAGTAGTAATAATGGCGACAGACCTTTAATCGCCAACCAATCGGAAGAACAACTCAAAGAATTCATCGCCAAAAATCTATTTGACAGAAGTTATTATTACAATCAGGCTACTTTTAAAGTCGATACCGAAAGTAAAACACCGCAAGCCATTGTGAGTGAAATAGTAGCTTTGTTAAACTAGGTAAGCATAATTATTGTTTTCCTCAAATACCACATGAACATGTTCTTTGGAAGAGGTAGAAAGCGATATCCCTTTAAAGTCAGCTTTGACGGGAAATTTTTTGTGATTTCGGTCTATTAAAACTACGGTTTTGAACTTTTTAATAGGCACTTCTAAAAAATGCTTTACCCCATAAACCAGTGTCGTTCCCGAGTTTAAGACATCATCAACTAGGACTAAGTTTTTGTCATTATATGTTTCTTTGGTAATTGAAGTAGCTATTGGATTAAACGGATTTTGCTTGTCAATTTTGACTTCACACAATACGATATTGATATCAGATATGTCTTTTAGAATCACACCAATTTTTTCAGCCAAGAGGTAGCCATTGTTGGTAATACCAGCCAATACAATTTCTTTTTCACCAGCAAAGGTTTCATATATTTGATAGGCAATACGTCTTATTTTATGTTCAATTTCTTGGTGGTTGAGTATGATATTTTGCCCCATGTTTTTTTTTTCAAAGATAGAAAACACTTTGTTTTTTTTCATTATTATTAAATAATTAAGGTGACGAATTAGTTTCTAAGCTGTTTTTGTGATTTATTATCTATATATATTTGTCATTTCAAAATAAAATGTAGCTTTATTATTATTTTATTTGGACAATTCTCTCTATATGTATAGGAATTGTATGAGTGCAAAGCTACTAAATACCAATACTTTTTAATATTTTGATGCTTTATTTCAAAAATTAGATTTTTTAAACTTTTTTTTAGAAACTTTTCACATAAATTTACCGACTGTAAAATGCTTGTTCACCTCTTTAATTATTTAAAAAACAAACGATTGAAGTTTGGTGCTTAGTGTTTTTTTTTTGAATGTTTCGCCTTGAATCAAAATATGTATATGATTGCCAAAACAAACAAAAAAAATTACTTCTCTGTGAAAAAACTTTTAGGTCTTTTTTTTACAGTGATGTTCTTTTTTTCTCTCTCTCAACGATTAAATGCCCAAGTTAGCACCTATAATTTTAGTGAAGTAAGTGCAACTTATACGGCGCTTACTTCACCTTCTGTAGCTTATACTGCACCTTGGGATGATCATACAACCGGTGCAGCTTTTCAAGCAGCTATTGGCTTTAACTTCAGCTATAATGGCGTTACCCAAACTCAATGTTACATTAGTCCCAATGGTTATATTTCTTTCGGAGTGCAACCAATATTCAATTCTTATTTGCCGTTAAGTGTAGCTACAGTTTTTACTAATGGCGGAACTATAAGTGCGATGGGAATGGACTTGATATCAACAACCGATGATATTACTTACAATACCATAGGTAGTGCGCCCAACAGAGTTTTTGTAGTGGAATGGACCAATGCCAGAAGAAAATCAAATACCGGAAATTTTAACTTCCAAATCCGATTGTTAGAAACCACTAATGCTATTGAACTTTCCTACGGTGTTTGCGCTCCTGATGATTTGACGGTTTTAAATGCCCAAGTCGGGATTCGTGGGGTTTCGAATGTCTTTTTACAAGGAGAAGTTCAAAACAGATACCAGACAGGAGTTAATACCAATGCTCCTTGGTTAGGGAAAACAGTTAACGGTACGGCCAATTCCAATACAGTTAGAACCAGTATAGCCGAATACCCTAATAACGGACTCAAATACACTTATACACCTTCTTTACCTTGTACAACACCTACCGGAGTTCCTACTGGTTTTGTAATTGGGAATACATCCGTGACTGCAACAGCTTTTATTGGGAATAGTTTTACGGCTGCAAGTCCGGCTCCCACTAATTACTTAGTCTTAAGGAGCACTACCAATGTGCCACCATCAGCTGTCCAAATTCCAAATCGAACTTATTGGGCGGTTACCAATGTGATTGCGGGAACTTACACGGTAGTTAGTGTTACTAATGCAACGTCGTTTGCACAAACAGCTTTGTCGCCAAATACCACCTATTATTATTGGGTTATACCTTATAATGCAGGATGTCTTGGTGGCCCTTTTTATAACTTGAGTGCTATGGCTTCGGCTTCCAATACTACTTGCGCTGCATCACCAACCGGATTGTCAGCTTCAACCGTAGAAGGAAATTCTTTTACTGCTTCATGGACTGCGGTGTCTGGTGCTACCAATTACATAATAGATGTTTCAACCAACAATACTTTTACAGCCACACTTCCTGCTTATTCAGGTGTTTCAACAGCAGGGGCAACTGATTTTGCAGTCTCTGGGCTAAATCCTTTGACCACTTATTATTATAGAGTACGTGCCGTGGGAATCAACTGTTCAACAAATAGTACAACCGGTTCGGTTACTACGCTTTGTGGTGCATTTCCAATACCGTATTTTCAAAATTTTGATACTACACCTGTTAATGGATTACCTACTTGTTTTACCATAACTAATGACAATGCAGATGCCGTGTCTTGGAATGTACAGAATAGTTTAGCCGCGTCAACACCTAATGCATTTCACTTAGCAACTAATACAGCTATAGTCACTAATGATTGGTTTTTCACAGCTGGACTAAATTTAACCGCAGGGGTAACTTATCGTTTAAAATTCAAGTACAATACCCAAAGTGCCGGGACATATTCCGAAAACTTAAGAATTCGTTTAGGTACAGGTCCATCAGAAGCTACAATGAATAATACTATATTGGATTTATCCAATATTATCAATACGGTATACCAAACCGCAACCGTCGATTTTACTCCGGTGACTAATAACGTTTTTTATCTTGGCTTTCAAGGGTATAGTTTTGCCAACCAAAGCAAAATAATGATTGATGATATTAGTGTTATAGTATCACCAACTTGTTTTGAGCCAAATAATCTTATAATCAGTGCAGTTGGAAGCAATTCGGTAGGGATAAGTTGGACAGCATCCTCACCGGAACCTGCCAATGGATATGAATACTATGTCAGCACTTCAAATACTACTCCAAGTGGATCAGTAACACCAACCGGCTCTGTAGGTATGGGTATAACGGCTGTGACTATTTCAGGACTGACTCCAGCGACACTATATTACGTGTGGGTTAGAGGAAATTGTAGTAGTAGTGATAAAAGTGTTTGGAGTAACATTGAAACTTTTAGTACAGATTGTGCAGCGGCAACTTCTTTGACAGTTACCAATGGTACACTTTGCGGAGGAGGTTCAACCACTTTGCAAGCAATAGGAGCACCGGGTTCAACTATTGAATGGTATGCAGAATCAACAGGAGATACGTTGTTATTTACAGGTAATAATTATATCACGCCAACACTAGGTGCCACCACTATCTATTACGCACAATCCCGAGCACCGGGAGGATTGGTAGGATTAGGTCCAATATCACCGTTATTACATGGAGGTGCTCTCGCTCCCCAATTAATTCAAACGTTTGTAAGCTTTTCAGTTACTTCAGCAACCACGTTGCAATCATTTGATATTTATCCGATGGTTTCTGGACAAAACGGAACTATAGTGGTTAGAAATGCTTCTAATGTTCAAATAGCTTCCTATAATTTTGTTACCAATGTCGCCGGTGGAAATACGCCACAAACTATTGCTTTAGCACTTAGTTTAACTGCAGGAAATTATTTTGTTTATTTTGAAACACTACCTGTTGCAGGTTTAATGGCTAATATTGACAATACTCTATACCCATATACTTCTTCTTTAGCTAATATAAATGGAAATGGTTATGACAATACTTTTTTCCTGTATGCTTACAATTGGAAGTTTTCAAATATTTGTCGTTCGTTACTGACTCCAGTAACTGCAACAGTCATTACTCCTCCGGCAATAGCTTTCAGTAGTTCGTCCTCAGTAATTTGTCAAGGAGAAACAACAGCGTTGGTTACTGTTTCTGGTGCAACGTCTTATGATACTTTTACTTGGAATACAACTGTTGGGCTTTCTGGTTCAATAGCGGCCGGATTTGCATTTAATCCAACAATTACAACTACTTATAACTTAACGGCATCACAATCATCAGGTAGCTTATGTACCTTGGTAATATCTTATACTGTGACAGTTAAGCCTGAACCACCGGGCATAAGTATCGTTCCGGCTTCGGCAACTATTTGTGATGGGGCAATACAATCTTTAAATGCAAGTTTAGCGGCTTCAACCCCGGTTATTATTTTTAATGAAAATTTTAATTCGCCTACCGATAACTGGATAAAAACCAATGCCTCAACCGGTGGGATTGTAGCCAATGCAGCTTGGATTTTAAGGCCAAGTCCATATTCTTATACCAGTTCATATTGGAATATTAATATGAATAGTAATGATGTTTCACAGTTTTATTTTTCTAACTCTGATGCTCAAGGAAGTCCAGGGACTAATAGAACATTAACTTATTTAGAGTCTCCTTCAATTAATTTGTCAGGTTATACAAGTGCTTCATTGAATTTTTACCATTATTTGAGATACTTTCCTGGTAACAAAGCTAGGGTTGAAGTTTCTATAGATGGAGGTGGCACTTGGACTATTTTAAACAGCTTTCTAGCTAATCAAGGGTCTGCATCAAATTTTGTCAATGCTACTTTAAGTATGGATAGTTATGTTGGTAATTCAAATGTTAAAATCAGATTTTTATTTGACGCCACATGGGATTTTGGTTGGGCAATTGATAATGTCACAATCACCGGTGTTTTAGCCGTAGAAGTGACTTGGGCGCCACCAACAGAATTATATTTTGATGCGGCAGCTACTACAGCTTATATTAGTGGTACACCAACCGGTACCGTTTATACCAAACCAACGACTACAAGAGTTTATACCGGTAGCGTTGTTGGCGCCAATGGTTGTTCAGCCAGTGTTTCAACAACTGTAACTGTCATTCCGACTCCAATATTAGGTGTGTTGTCCGGCAGTCAGGAAGTATGTGCTACTTGGTTGGCCTCTGATTTAACTTTAACCGGTTTTTCAGGTGGAAATATAGTGCGCTGGGAATACGCTACCGACGCAACCTTTACGTTTGGTTTGACGCCAATTACTAACACAACTTCCACTTTAACCGGTGCGGCAATTGGGACTTTTGCCGGAACGCGTTATTATAGAGTGGTCTTGCAGAGTGGCACTTGTCCGGTGGTTTATTCAAATTCAGTTTATGTTGTTTATCCTTCTACTACTTGGGATGGAGTGACATGGAGTAACGGTACACCTAACTCAGGACTGAGAGCCATCTTCAATGGCGGCGCTACAACTTTTTCTTCTGTGAGTGATATAGAAGCTTGTTCGATTGAGGTAATATCGGGAACTGTAAACATTAATTCTGGACATACATTAATTGTTCAAAACGATGTGAAAGTAACCGGTGGTTCGTTAACTTTTGAAAATAATGCGAGTTTAGTGCAAATCAATACGCTAAATAATAATGGTGTGGCTTTTGCTAATAGTGGCAACATTACCTATAAAAGAGTCAGCACACCAATCAAGAAGTTTGACTATATTTATTGGTCAACTCCTGTAAGTCCACAAACTTTGATGGACTTTTCACCAGCCACTACTTTGTTTTTCTCTTATGATCCGGTTGTAAACAATTGGGCTTATGCTACTAGTACTATTCCAATGATTCTCGGAAAGGGCTATCTGATTCGAGCTCCAGATGTTGCGCCTTTTAATGTGTCCACACCAAACAATTACCTTGGTTCTTTTATTGGTGTGCCTAATACAGGAAACATAACAATCCCTATAGTGGGTGGTTCCAATCAATTTAATCTTATCGGTAATCCTTATCCGAGTGCTTTAGGGGCAAATGCCTTTTTATCTGATCTTGCAAATGTGCCAGTAATCGATGCGACAATTTATTTATGGACGCACAATACGCCAATCACAAATAATAATTACAACGCCGCTGATTATGCCATGTACAATTATTCTGGTGGTGTTGGAACCGGTACAGCAGCTTTGAATCCCGGATTGAATAGCAGTGTACCTAATGGTAAAATTGCCTCCGGTCAAGGTTTTTTTGTAAAAGGATTATCGTCAGGCAATATAATTTATAAAAACAGCATGAGATTGGTAGGGGATAACGATCAGTTCTTCAGAATGAACAATCCTTCTAACAGTGAGTCTGCCATTGAACTGGAACGTCACCGTTTTTGGTTGGATATTTATAATGATGAGGGTGCTTATAAGCAAATGCTAATCGCCTATATTGAAAACGCGACCAATAGCGGAATCGACAGAGGTTTTGACGGCGAAATGGTAGATATTGGAAATCCGGTGACGCTTTACACACCTCAGGAAGATAAAAAACTATCTATTCAAGGACGCGCATTGCCATTTAATGAGACCGATGTAATTCCGATTGGGTATAAGTCCAATTCGGCTACTGCTTACCAAATTAAACTATCCGCTTTTGACGGTTTATTCGATACTCAGTTTATTTATTTAGAAGATACAACGCTTAACATTATCCACGATTTAAAAGCCTCTAATTATCAGTTTACCACAGAAGCAGGTACTTTTGAAGAGCGATTCAAAATCATATTTACCAATAATGCTTTGGGTATTGACAGTCCAACCCTGACTTCCAACCAAGTAGTTATTTATAAAAATAACGACCATAATTTTGTTATTTTAACTGGTAACGTTCTTATGGAATCGGTAAAAGTATTTGATGTCAGAGGTCGTTTATTGATAGAGCAAAAAGGAATCAATGCTACTCAAACTATTGTAAGCAGCGGATTGGCTAACGAAGTACTGCTTATTCAAATTACCTCTACCGATGGAGTGGTTGTAACTAAAAAGGTTATTCGATAGTCTTTAATTTACGGAAAAGACAGTAGCCATTTATTCATCATCCACCTCAAACCCAAATTCATCTAAGTCTCTTCTGTCTTTCTTAGTAGGTCTGCCTGTTCCGGTTTTGCGATAGTGCTCTTTAGATAATTTTAATAGTTCCAAATGGGCAAAAGTTTCCGCAGGCGTTTCGTCTTTGCGGTAAATATCGACCAGTTTAGCACCAACCCTGTTGGCCGGTATATCTAAAACGGATACAATGTAGGTAATTTGATCCTTTCTAAAAGTAATTTTATCCATAGGAAACACCTCTCTAGAAGCCTTAGCCACTTGTCCATTCACCGTAATTTGATTTTTCCGACAAGCCTCGGTTACCATGTTTCTGGTTTTGTAATATCGAATACACCATAAATATTTATCAACTCTCATTTTTTTTCCAAAATCAACGTTAAATAGTTTACAAAAATAAATCAATATTGTATCTTGCGGACTTAAATATCATACAAAAATGAATAATTTTTTTAAAACTATCCTAGGCTTCACCTTAGCTTTATTGGTAGTTTCCTGTTCAAAAGACGATGAAAAAGCAGTGCCTTTGCGAGATTATGCAGAACAATATGCAAAGGATATTGTATTAATTGAAGAGTTTTTACAAACACATTATATAGACGTTATTGACAATCCGGGTGCTCCTAATGATCAAGACGTAACTTTTACTAAAATACCTGCAGGCGGAACGCAAACACCTATTTGGGACAGTCCTGATTTAGTAACCAATTATACAGTTAGTCTACATGACATCACTTATAAATTGTATTATTTAAAACTAAGAGGACATGTAGACCGTAGTATTTCTTCCCCTGAAGATATTGCAAAAGCACCCTGTAATGTAGATAGAGTATTGGCTTCTTATGTCGGACAATACATATACAAAACAACTGAAACCGTAGATGACGAAACTGTAGAATCAATCGAAATAAAAGAATTTGAGAAAAACTTAAATCCTCAAAGTTTTTTAACCTTGTCTTCTACTATTAGAGGTTGGAGTGAAATTTTCCCTAGATTCAAATCAGGAACCTACGTTGGAAACCCTGATGGAACAATAACCTATTCTGATTTTGGTGCCGGTATTATGTTTGTCCCATCGGGATTGGCTTATTATGGAAGCTCATCGGGTTCAATTCCGGGTTATTCTAACTTAATTTTTGCTTTTAAATTATACGAAATTCAAAGAGTTGATAACGATGGTGACGGTATTTTTTCTTACCAAGAAGATTTAAATAATGATGGGTATGTAAGAGCGTTGGAGGAAGGAGTAGCCAATATTGATGATACTGATGGTGATGGTACTCCTGATTTTTTAGACGTTGATGACGATGGCGATTTTTTCATGACCAAAGTTGAGATCAAGAACCCTTTGACGGGAATAGCTTATCCTTATGATCAGATTCCTTTATGTTCAGACGGCAAGAAAAAACATCTTACAGCCGATTGTCACTAATTTATAGTAACAGTATAAATAAAAAAGTCCCGAGCAATCGGGACTTTTTGTTTACTATAAAATAGCTTTATTTTCTTTTAATCACTTTTTCTACAGCTTCAACAATGGCTTGGTTGTTTAGTTTGTATTTCTCCATCAATTGTTCCGGAGTTCCGCTTTCGCCAAAGCTATCGTTCACTGCTACAAACTCTTGCGGTGTTGGATTGTTTAATGCTAAAACTCTGGCAACGCTTTCACCTAAACCACCTAAAAAGTTATGTTCTTCAGCGGTTACAATACAACCGGTTTTGGCTACTGATTTTAAAATAGCTTCGTCATCCAACGGTTTAATGGTGTGGATATTGATTACTTCTGCCGAAATTCCTTTAGCTTCTAATGCTTCCGCTGCAATTAAGGCTTCCCAAACTAAGTGACCTGTTGCTACAATCGTTACATCTGTACCTTCACTTAGCATAATCGCTTTCCCAATTACAAACGGCTCATCAGCAGGAGTGAAGTTAGGCACAACCGGACGTCCAAAACGCAAATAAGCCGGACCGTTATGATCCGCTAACGCAATTGTTGCCGCTTTGGTTTGGTTGTAATCACAAGTGTTAATTACCGTCATTCCCGGTAACATTTTCATCAATCCGATGTCTTCTAAAATTTGGTGTGTGGCACCATCTTCGCCCAAAGTCAATCCGGCATGCGAAGCACAAATCTTTACATTCTTGTCGGAATAAGCTACTGATTGGCGAATTTGGTCATAAACCCTTCCGGTAGAAAAATTAGCAAAAGTTCCGGTAAATGGAATCTTTCCACCAATAGTCAAACCGGCCGCAATACCAATCATATTGGCTTCTGCAATACCAATCTGGAAAAAACGCTCCGGATGGTTCTTTTTAAAATCGTCAAATTTCAACGAACCAATTAAATCCGCACAAAGCGCCACGACGTTTTCATTTTTTTGTCCTAATTCGGTCATTCCTGCTCCAAATCCTGAACGGGTATCTTTACTTCCTGTATTTTCGTATTTTTTCATTGTTTCTTTTTAAGGTTCAAAGCGACTAAGGCTCTGAGGTACTAAGGTTTTAATTTACAATATTATTTGTAACGGAATTAATAATCGCCTAAAGTCTCAGCATTTTGTGCTAATCCGATAGCCAACTGATCGTTATTAGGTGCTTTTCCGTGCCAAGCATGAGTATGCATCATAAAATCGACACCATTGCCCATAACGGTATGTAACAAAACACAAACCGGTTTTCCTTTTCCGGTTCTGCTTTTGGCATCTTCCATTCCAGCAATAATTGCATCGATATTGTTTCCGTCTTTAATTTCTAATACATCCCAATCAAAGGCTTCAAACTTGGCTTTCAAATTCCCCATGTTCAATACGTCATTAGTTGAACCGTCAATTTGTTGTCCATTGTAATCCACAGTGGCAATTAGGTTGTCCACTTTTTTGGCTGAAGCATACATAATAGCTTCCCAGTTTTGACCTTCTTGCAATTCACCGTCACCATGAAGGGAATAAATTAAATGATTGTCGTTGTTTAATTTTTTAGCTTGAGCCGCACCAATAGCAACCGATAAACCTTGGCCCAATGAACCCGAAGCAATTCTAACACCCGGTAAGTGGTCATGAGTTGTTGGATGGCCTTGTAAACGCGAGTTCAATTTTCTGAAAGTTGCTAATTCTGCCACTTGGAAATAACCTGAACGTGCCAAAACGCTGTAGAAGACAGGTGAAATGTGACCGTTAGACAAGAAGAATAAATCTTCGCCTTTGCCGTTCATGTCAAAGTCCGGATTTCTTTTCAATAAGTGTTGGTATAACACTGTGAAAAATTCGGCACAGCCTAAGGAACCACCGGGATGTCCCGAGTTTACGGCATGAACCATACGAAGAATGTCTCTGCGTACTTGTGATGTAAAATCTTGTAAATGTTGTGTGTTAGACATTATAAATTAGGTATAAATTATTGTGCTCAAAAGTAATTCTAATTTTTGCAAGCCGCAAAAGTTTTACAAATTAGTTATCAAAGGGTTATTAATAAACTTAATTTCTTAATGAGAACCCATTGGTGTCAGATTGAAATTCTATAATAAAATGACAATATTCTGTAACATATTTTTTTACGGTTTCTGCTAATTTTATGATTCAATTTCAAGTTGCTATGAAAAACTCACAAACCCTTTTTTATTTAGATGATGATGATGAAGATTTAGACTTCTTTAAAGAAATTGCCGAAGACTTAGGGCACACAGTCAGAGGATTTAGCGAAGGAAGAATTATGCTATTGGTCTTAGAAACCGAAAGACAAAAGCCGGATATGATATTTTTGGATATACATATGCCAATACTTAATGGTCAGGAAATTTTGGAAATCATTAAAAAATCAGACACGCTTAAAAAGATTCCAATTGTAATGGTCTCCGGTGCATACCCTAAAAAGTTAGTAAAGCACTTCTCTGATCTTGGAGTCGACTATATGATGAAAAAACACCATGTGCACGATTACAGAGAATCATTAAGAGAAATACTGGATACCCATTTTAGAAAAAGTAGAGCAGCTTCTTAAAATAATAATAATTAAGTAATACACATTACCAAACTTAATCACTATTTCAAAACAACCTCAAAGGGATTTGAGGTTGTTTTTTTTGCTCCAAAAGTTTGGTTTAGGCATGATGTGGCAATGATATAAATTTGAGTAAGAATTGTACAAATTCTTCCGGTCAGATTGGTTTACTTTTACAATAATGGTAAAATAACAACTCATAAAAGTTATAGGATGGAAAATAAAGGAAAGTTAAGCGCAACAACAAAAAGTAAGACACAGTCGGAAAGCAAATATGATTCGCATTCTGAAGAAAAACCAACCCAAAAAACCACTGTAGTTACCGATTCAAACCCGGATAGAGTGTCCCATGACAATACTGCTGATTATTTAAAAAAAATACCGCTAGAAAAAGAGAAAGCTCGTGATTTAAGTGAGGATGCTACGGAAGACAATAAAAAGAGAAACAATCCGCAAAAAGATTGGGATGCTTCTTTTTACCCAGATAAGAGAACTTCTCTTCAAGGGAATTAACAAGTTTGTTTAGTTTTGTGTAAAAGACAATCTCTCATTTTGTGATGGGTTGTCTTTTTTTTATAGCCTATCTAAAACCATAATTGTAGTACACCTAAATAAGCCCTAAATACCCAACTGTTAAATAAAATCCTAATTCCTAATTCCTAATTCCTAATTCTTTTATCTTTGCCGACTGTAAAAGAAACTTATGCAATTTGATTTATTAGCCAAAGATCCCAATTCAAGTGCGCGTGCCGGAAGTATTACAACCGACCATGGCGTAATTGAAACCCCAATCTTTATGCCTGTTGGAACCGTAGCTTCGGTAAAAGGAGTACACCAACGCGAATTAAAAGAAGAAATCAATCCCGATATTATCCTAGGGAATACCTACCATTTATACCTTCGCCCGCAAACCGAAATTCTTGAAAAAGCCGGTGGTTTGCACAAGTTCATGAACTGGGATAGGAATATTTTAACCGATAGCGGTGGTTACCAGGTGTATTCGCTTTCGGCCAATAGAAAAATCAAAGAAGAAGGCGTAAAATTCAAATCGCATATCGATGGTTCGTATCACGTGTTTACTCCTGAAAATGTGATGGAAATCCAACGTACCATTGGTGCCGATATCATTATGGCTTTCGACGAATGTACGCCTTATCCATGTGATTACAGATACGCACAACGCTCGATGCACATGACACACCGTTGGTTAGACCGTTGTATCAATCATTTGGAAAAATTGCCTTTTAAATACGGCTACGAACAAACATTTTTTCCAATAGTTCAAGGAAGTACTTATAAGGATTTACGCCAACAATCAGCAGAATATATTGCCAATGCCGGTGCACAAGGAAATGCCATCGGTGGTTTGTCTGTTGGCGAGCCTGCCGAAGAAATGTATGCAATGACCGAAGTCGTAACCGCTATATTACCCCAAGACAAACCAAGGTATTTAATGGGTGTTGGAACGCCAATTAATATTTTGGAAAACATCGCTTTAGGGATTGATATGTTCGATTGTGTGATGCCAACACGTAACGCTCGTAACGGAATGTTATTTACGGCTCATGGTTCTATCAATATTAAGAATAAAAAATGGGAAGCCGATTTTTCTCCGGTAGATGAAATGGGACATACTTTTGTTGATACCGAATATACAAAGGCTTATTTACGTCATTTGTTCGCTGCCAATGAATATCTTGGAAAGCAAATTGCAACCATACACAACTTAGGTTTCTATATGTGGTTGGTTCGTGAAGCCAGAAAACATATCTTAGCCGGAGATTTCAGAACTTGGAAAGACATGATGGTAAAACAAATGAGCCAAAGGCTTTAAAGTTGTAGGTTCTAAGTTGTAGGTTCTTGGTTAAAAGAACAGCAACTTACAACATACAACTCACAACATATAACTATGCTAAAAATAATTGACAAATACATCCTAAAACGTTACTTAGTCACATTCTCCGTGATGTTGCTAATGTTTATTCCTATCGGAATTGTGATTGATGTTTCGGAGAAAGTCAACAGAATGATTGAAAACAAAGTGCCTTTCAAAGAAATTGCTTGGTACTATCTTGACTTCACGATTTATTTTGCCAATTTATTATTTCCTATATTTTTATTTCTTTCGGTGATTTGGTTTACCTCAAAATTGGCCAACAACACCGAGATTATTGCCATCTTAAGCTCTGGGATTTCTTTTTCTCGATTTTTGCGCCCTTATATAGTCGGTGCTACTATCATATCCATATTTGCACTGATTATGAGTATTTTTTTAGTGCCAAGTGCCAGTGCCGGATTTAAGAATTTCAGGTATAAATACTTAATTGGTAACGGACGCAATGAGGTTCGAGACAATTCAGATGTGTTTCGCCAAATAAGCAAAGACGAATATCTTTTTGTGACTAATTTCAATGACTTGTCTAAAATGGCATTCAACTTTTCTCTGGAGAAATTTGAAGGAGACAAATTAAAATACAAATTGGTCGCCAACAGAATCAAGTGGAATCCAAAAACCAAAAACTACACTTTGTTCAATTACAGTAAAAGAAAAGTAGGTGAATTTGGTGATATCATTGAAAGAGGCGAAAAAAAGGATACCGTTTTTAACTTTGATTTAGAAGATTTAACACCGGTGGTTTACATAGCGGAAACGTTACCGCTAAATGAATTGCACAAGTTCATCGACAAAGAAAAAGCCCGTGGTTCGTCAAATATTAACACCTATATGGTAGTGCTTTACAAAAAGTACAGTATTCCGGTTTCCGCTTTTATTTTAACCATTATTGCGGTAGCAGTTTCGGCCATGAAACGACGTGGCGGAATGGGAGCCAATTTGGCTATCGGAATTGTATTGGCTTTTGCTTTTGTCTTCTTAGATAAAGTCTTTGGGGTTTTGGCTGAAAAATCAACAGCACCACCAATGTTGGCGGTTTGGACACCCAATATTGTTTTCGGACTCTTAGCGATTTATCTTTTAAGAAATGCCAAACGATAATCTAAAAAGCTATTTAAATCTTCACTTGATTGTATTCATTTGGGGATTTACAGCCATACTTGGTGCCTTAATTACCCTTGATGCTTTGCCTTTGGTTTGGTTCCGAATGCTTTTTGCTGTTGGCTTTATTGCCATTTATATTTACTACAAAAAGTTGCCGTTAAAAGTACCGATGAAGATTTTGATGCAGTTCCTTTTTTCGGGATTGATAATTGCTTTGCACTGGTTTACCTTTTTTCATGCGATTAAAATCTCCAATGTTTCCATTACTTTGGCTTGTCTTTCCACCGGCGCTTTATTTGCTTCTGTACTCGAACCGATTTTATATGGTAAAAAGATAGTTTGGTACGAATTGCTATCCGGACTTGTTGCGATAATAGGATTGTATTTCGTCGCTATTTCCGCGGATACCGGAACAGAGGGATTACTTAAAGCCATATTTAATGGTGGAAATAAATACCTATTTGGAATCGGATTTGCTTTGATTTCTGCCTTCCTTTCTGCCTTATTTGCAGTAATAAACAGTAGATTAGTCAAATCTTATGATGCCACCGTGATTTCCTTTTATGAACTCAGTGGTGGCGTAGTGTTTTTCTCTTTTCTCTTGTTATTTTTTGGCAGTTTCAAACCTGAATTCTTTCAACTTTCCGCTAAAGATTTAATGTACTTATTGATATTGAGTTCGGTTTGTACCGCTTATGCTTTTATTGCTTCAACCGCAGTAATGAAGTTTTTAAGTCCGTATACAGTAATGCTTACTATCAATTTGGAACCTATTTACGGAATTATTTTAGCCGTATTAATCTTCGAAGAAAAAGAAAAAATGAGTTTCGAATTTTATATCGGAGCCGCTATTATTTTATTAACCGTAATTTTAAATGCTATTCTAAAAAGTAGAAAGGCGTCATTAAATAAAGGTTAGTCAAAGGTTAATTTTTGTTTAAAACTAATCCGGCAGAATTGCTTTTTATCACAATTTAAAATTTTATATTTGCTATTCGATTAAACAAAACAAACAACCCTATGGAATATTTGGATTTTGAACTTCCTATCAAGGAATTAGAAGATCAACTCGATAAATGTCAAATCATCGGTGCCGAATCCAATGTTGATGTCACCGCTACTTGTAAACAAATTGAAAAAAAGTTAGAGGAAACCAAAAGGAAAATCTACAAAAATTTAACCGCTTGGCAACGTGTACAATTATCACGTCATCCTAACAGACCTTATACTTTAGAGCATATTACTAATTTAACCAAAGGCACTTTCTTAGAAATGTTTGGCGACAGAAATTTCAAAGATGACAAAGCCATGGTTGGTGGTTTAGGCAAAATTGACGGTCAATCTTTCATGTTAATTGGACAACAAAAAGGAATCAATACTAAAATGCGTCAGTTGCGTAATTTCGGTATGGCTAGTCCTGAAGGCTATCGTAAAGCGTTGCGTTTGATGAAAATGGCGGAAAAATTTAATCTTCCTGTAGTAACCCTTATTGACACTCCGGGAGCATTCCCAGGATTGGAAGCTGAAGAACGCGGACAAGGAGAAGCGATTGCCAGAAATATTTTGGAAATGGTGCGTTTAAAAGTGCCGATTATTTGTGTAATTATTGGAGAAGGTGCTTCAGGTGGCGCTCTAGGAATAGGCGTTGGTGACCGAGTATTGATGATGGAAAACACTTGGTATTCTGTTATTTCTCCTGAATCTTGTTCATCTATTTTATGGAAAAGCTGGGAATATAAAGAACAAGCAGCCGAAGCCTTGAAACTGACTTCAACCGACATGAAAAAGATGAAACTAGTTGATGATGTGATTCCGGAACCATTAGGTGGTGCTCATTACGATAAAGAAACTACATTTAAAACTGTTGAACAATATATCATGAAAGCGTTTAACGAATTGAAAGATTTATCAACAGAAGAATTAGTGTCTCAAAGGATGGACAAATACAGCAAGATGGGCGAATACAAGGAATAAATTCTCACAAAATATATCTTAATCCGGAGCCCAATGGTTTCGGATTTTTTTTTGGTTGTTAACAAAAAACACAAACTTATAAACATTGGCTTTGAATAACTCAATCCCAAAAATTTGGCTAAAATTGCTACTTTCGTTTCATGGAAAATCTCAGAAATATTAACCCTATCAAAGTAGATAAAACTACCATCATCAACTTAGAAAAAGGAAAACTCCCGCCACAAGTGATGGATTTGGAAGAAGCGGTGTTGGGTGCGATGATGATTGATAAAAAAGGCGTCGATGAGGTAATTGATATTCTCCAACCCGATGCTTTTTACAAAGACGCTCACAAACACATTTTTGAAGCGATTTTTCAGTTATTCACAGATTCTCAACCCATTGACTTATTAACAGTTTCGGCTCAATTAAAAAAGAGTGCGAAGTTGGATTTAGCCGGTGGCGATTTTTACTTAATCCAGCTTACGCAAAAGATATCGTCTTCCGCACACATTGAATTCCACTCGAGAATTATTCTTCAGAAATACATCCAACGAAGCTTAATCAAAATCTCTTCGGAAATCATCGAAGAATCTTATGATGAATCAACCGATGTATTCGATTTGTTAGACAAAGCCGAATCCAAATTATACGAAGTTACCCAAGGGAATATCAAGCGAAGCTCAGAAACTGCCCAAAGTTTGGTAATCCAAGCCAAGAAAAGAATCGAAGAAATCGCTAATAAAGAAGGTTTGAGCGGAATCGCAACCGGTTTTGAAAAACTGGACAAAGTGACTTCAGGTTGGCAACCATCCGATTTAATTATCATCGCGGCTCGTCCGGGTATGGGTAAAACCGCCTTTGTATTGTCGATGGCGAGAAACATAGCCATTGATTTCGGTCATCCGGTAGCTTTGTTCTCATTAGAGATGTCATCGGTACAGTTAATCACCCGTTTGATTTCCTCAGAAACCGGTTTGTCATCAGAAAAACTAAGAACCGGAAAACTGGAAAAACACGAATGGGAGCAATTGTCTACCAAAGTAAAAGATTTAGAAAAAGCACCTTTGTATATTGACGATACGCCATCGCTTTCTATCTTCGATTTAAGAGCCAAAGCAAGACGTCTGTCGTCACAACACGGCATCAAGATGATTATAGTTGATTACCTTCAATTGATGACCGCAGGCGGAAGTAATGGCAAAGGCGGCGGAAACCGTGAACAGGAAATCTCAACCATTTCGAGAAACTTAAAAGCTCTTGCCAAGGAATTAGAAGTTCCGGTAATTGCGTTATCACAGTTGTCTCGTGCCGTGGAAACTCGTGGCTCGAGTAAAAGACCTTTATTGTCCGACTTACGTGAATCCGGTGCGATTGAGCAAGATGCCGATATCGTATCGTTTATCTATCGTCCGGAATACTATAAAATTGACGAATGGGATGATGACGAACAATCGCCAACTGCCGGTCAGGCCGAATTTATTATCGCAAAACACCGTAACGGTTCGTTGGAAAATATCAGACTGAAATTCATTGGAAACCTTGGTAAGTTCGATAACTTAGAAGAATATAGCGGCGGATTTGACGATTTGCCTTCGAAAATGAACCACGATGACAATCCGTTTATGACGAAGAATTTACCATCACCCAACGAAGCTTTCGGTAGCAATATCAACCGAAACGATGACGACAGCGACGTTCCATTCTAAAAATATTAATCCCGAGTAATCGGGATTTTTTTTATGTTTTTCTTCACAGTAATTCTGTTATCTTTGAATTTAAATATGGCTACAAATGTTTAAAAAGTCACTCTATATATTTCTAATACTGATTTCCTTTTCTGTAAAGGCGAATTTCTTATTGTTACCAATGGATGAAGTATCACAGAAAAACCACTTAAAAGCCTACGGAATTACTTATTGGGCTTTAGACAAGCAATACAAAGCGAGTTGGTTACTGAACTACCGCGGTGGTTCATTTTTGTTACCCGATGTGGCTGAAATTCGCAAAGAATGTCAAATCCGAGGCGTAAGTTTTGAAGTGGTATCCGATGGAGAAATGCAGAATATTTTAGCCGAAATCGCGAGTCCGTCGCAGAATATGGAAACCGTTGTTTTAGAAAAAGCCCCAAAGATTGCGGTTTATTCGCCACCGGGAAAACAACCTTGGGACGATGCGGTAACGATGGTGTTGACTTATGCCGAGATTCCGTTTAAAGTAGTTTATGATGAAGAAGTGCTTAGTGACCAATTAATTTTATACGATTGGTTGCACTTGCACCACGAAGATTTTACCGGACAATATGGAAAGTTTTATGGAGCGTACCGAAACGCACCTTGGTATATCGAACAAAAGAAATCCGCTGAAGCTTTGGCCACGAAATTAGGTTTTCCTAAAGTGTCGACAGAGAAATTAGCGGTAGCCAAAAAAATACGCGACTTTGTAATTGGTGGCGGTTTTATGTTTGCGATGTGTTCGGCAACAGATAGTTTTGATATTGCACTTTCTGCCGAAGGTGTTGATATTTGCGAACCGATGTTTGATGGCGACAACAGCGATGCCAATTACCAATCACAAATTGATTACAGCAGAACCTTTGCTTTCAAGAATTTTATTTTAGATAGAAAACCGGAACACTATGAGTTCTCGGATATTGATATGACCGAAAAACGTCGTATTCCTTTCGAAAAAGACTATTTCACTTTAATGGAATTTTCAGCCAAATGGGATGTGATTCCGAGTATGTTGTGCCAAAATCATACCCAATTGGTCAAAGGTTTTATGGGACAAACGACAGCATTTGACAGCAATTTGATTAAATCCAATGTGTTGACCTTGGGTAAAAATGAATTGAATGACGAAGCGCGTTATATCCATGGTCAAAAAGGAAAAGGATTTTTCACGTTCTACGGCGGTCATGATCCGGAAGATTACCAACATCGAGTAGGTGATGAGCCAACAGTGCTAGACTTGCATCCAACTTCACCCGGATTCCGTTTGATCTTGAACAATGTATTATTTCCGGCGGCGAGAAAGAAACCTCAGAAAACCTAACAATTTTAATCACGAATAAGAAATCCCAAATTCCAATTCACTTCGACTCCCGAAGTTTCGGGACAGTGTGACAATTGGAATTTGGGATTTTTTAGCCCCGATAGAGCCGATATCCTCACGTAGTTTACGGAGTGAGATAAAGGCGAAAGCGGGAAATAGCTCCTACTTATTATTATCAATCACGTAGTTCAGTACTTTTTGAATTAAATGCACACGATCTTTACCGGTTACATTGTGTTTGTGCATTGGGTAAGGAAAATAATCTACCTGTTTTCCGGCCTCAACGAACTTTTTTACTAACGATAAATTGTGTTGTTCCACCACGACATCATCGTTTGTTCCGTGAATTAAAAGCAGTTTGCCTCTTAGGTTTTTTACGTAATTGTATACGGTAGTTTCTTCAAAACCTTTAGGGTTTTCAGTTGGTGTGTCCATATAACGTTCGCCGTACATGGCTTCATACCATTTCCAGTCGATTACCGGTCCGCCGGCAACGCCTACTTTAAAGGTATCGGCTTTACGCAACATCAAAGAAGTGGTCATGAATCCGCCGTAACTCCAACCGTGAACCGCCAAGCGATTTCCGTCAACAAAAGGAAGCGATTTTAAATAATCGACACCTTTCAATTGGTCATCCATTTCGTTTACACCTAAATTTCCATGAATGATGCTTTCAAAAGCAAAACCTCTGTTGTCCGAACCGCGATTGTCAACCGTGAAAACCAAATAACCTTGTTCTGCCATCCAATACATCCACAAATTGGCACCATCTAAAAACGAATTGGTAATCATTTGCGCATGTGGTCCGCCGTAAACGTAGACTAATACCGGGTATTTTTTGGTTGGATCAAAGTTACTCGGCTTAATCAAACGTGTGTATAAATCGGTTGTTCCGTCAGCTGATTTGATGGTTTTGATTTCGGCTGTTCCGATTTCGTAACCATCGTATTTGTTTTTGCTCACCAAAAGTGTTTTGGCTTTCAAACTTTTGTCATACAACAATGATTTTGAGGGCGTATCGTGGTTTGAAAATTCATCAAAAAACCAATTGCCATCGCTGCTCGGAATTACATTGTGAATACCTTGGTCTTTGGTGATTAAAGTTTGTTTGCCTTTTAAATCGACTTTGTAAGCCAACATGTTGGTTGGATTTGGTCCGGTGGCTTTGAAATAAATTTCCGTTCCGGCAGTATTGGTGCCAATGATATCACGCACAACGAATTGGTTATTGGTCAATTGTTTGATTAATTTTCCTTCGATAGCGTAGTAGTACAGATTAGGGAAACCGTCTTTTTCGCTGAACCAAACAAAGTTATTGGATTTCGAATTCGGGAAAAAAGCATCGTGTTCCGGTTCAACCCAACGAGGATTTTTTTCGTTTAAAATGGTTCTGATAAAAGCGCCTGTGTTGGCATCATACAGATTCAGATTCATATCATTTTGTCCGCGATTCAATTCGGCAATCAAAACGTATTTTTCGTCCGGTGTCCAAGACAAGTTGGTCAAATAGTCATCTTGGTTGCCTCTTGGTGTGATGAAAACTGTTTTTTGAGTAGTCAAATTGTAAATTCCAACTCTAGGTTTCTCGCTTTTTTGACCAATCATTGGGTATTTGATGTTGACTAATTTTCCCGGTGTTTCGTTTATATCTAATAAAGGATAATCGGCTACTTCGGTTTCGTCTTTTTGGTAGAAAGCTAAAAATGATGCTTTTGGTGACCAAAAGATTCCGTTGCTAATGCCAAACTCATTACGAGCAATAAATTGTCCGGATACGATTCCTTTATTGCTTTCGTTGGTTACCGTAACTTTTTCTCCTTTATTGTTCAAGAAGTACAGATTATTTCCTTCTGTAAAAGCCAAGTTCACTTTATTGCTGTCGAAAGTATTGTTTTCAGCAGTTTCAAGTGCTTGAAGGATTAATTTGCCGGTTTTTGTGGTTAGGTTGTAACTGTAATATTTACCATTTTCTGTTATCAAGAAGTTGTTGGTGTCAACCCATTGTAAACCAAAGAAGTTTCTCAATTTGGTTCCCAATGCGGTATTCAAGTCAGCCAAAGTAACCAGTTCTGTTGCTGTATCATTAGCAGCAGATGCCGTTTTCATTTTGGTCCAAGCATCGGTGTAGAATACGTATCTATTGGTATTTGGAATCCATTGATAACCGGTTAAGCCGTCAGCTCTGAAAGCGCGACCTTGTTGTAAAACAGCTTCTTCGAGTGTGATTTTCTTAAGTTGACCTACAGCAGTTGTGGCTACAAAGCATAGTAAAGCCACCCATATTTTATTGTTCATAAGGTTGAAATTTAGCGCCGTAAATGTATAAAAAAAGGACAATCTATTTTGTTAAAATTATCCATTGCTTATAATATCAGTGACAATTTTTAAATGGTGATTGGTGTGCAGTTTCAGGAACCAAATAGTGGTCTTTAAGTTCAAATCTCCAAAAAACGGATGCGTGAAATAACTGTTGGAATGAAGTTTTTCCAAATCGGCAATACCTTTTCGGGCTTGTTCCAATTTGGCTTTTAATGCTTCCGCTGTGGCAACGTCAACAGGACTAACAGATTTTGGTACTTTTACTTTGCCTCTTGGAATTTTATTGGTGATTTGGATATAGGTTCGAATCCATTTGAATTTCCATTTGTAATTTTCCGGGTTGGAGCTTTTTATTTGTGTTACAACACTATTAATTACGATCAAACTATGATCTAATTGCCAACCAATACAAGATTGAGAAACAGAAGGATTTATCTTTTCGAGATTGGGAATGTGGCTTTCGATTTGATTTAAGAGCTTGTGGAGTTGGTTCATTGCTTTGTGGTTTGAAAAAATCCCAAAAACCTGCTGGAATTTGGAATTTATTATTTGGAATTTTAATTTCTAAATATTTCCATCTTCATTTTCTTTGTCCAAGTATTCCTGAACAATGTCAATGGCATTGGTTACTACGTCGCTTAGTGCCGTGATGAAAGTTCCTTCTTGTGCGCTGTTTATTGCGTGTTTGATGGCTTCAACTTCTTTGGCTATGATTTCGTGTGTTACGGTTCTTCCTGAAGCGTTAATACCTTCCATAATTAGTCCGATAATTTCTTCTTCGGTTCGGCCGCGTAAGTATTTTTCTTGGCGAATGATGATGTGGTCAAACATACGAGCGGCAATGGTAGCACATTCTCTGATGTCTTCGTCACGGCGATCGCCAACGCCGGCTATGATTCCGATTTTCTTGGTCGCATCTACGGAAGTTAAAAACTCTTCCACACCTCTATATCCCGACGGATTGTGTGCAAAGTCAATCAAAACTTTGAATTTTTTAAAATCAAAAATATTCATACGACCCGGAGTTTGCGCCGCACTTGGAATAAACGTTTGCAATGACAAACTAATATCTTCTGTTTTAAATCCTTGTAAATAGGCAGCTAAAGTGGCAGCAAGAGCATTGGCAATCATGAATTTGGCTTTTCCGCCTAGAGTCAACGGAACGTGAGTGGCACGTTCTACTCTGATTTTCCATTCACCTTTTTTGATGGTGATGTATCCGTTTTCGTATACCGCTACTGTCTTTCCTTCTTTTGCAAATTGTTGTACTTTTGGGTTGTTTTCGTCCATACTGAAATAGGCGATGTTACAACTCAATTCGTTGGCTATTTTCAAGCATTGCTCGTCTTCCGCGTTTAGAATTGCCCAACCGTCTTTTTTGACAGCGCGAACAACCGTTGCTTTTACGCGAGCTAAATCGTCTAAAGTGTGAATGTCTGCCAAACCTAAATGGTCTTCCTGTATGTTGGTAATAATGGCAATATCACAACGGCTGAAACCTAAACCGGAACGTAAAATTCCACCACGAGCGGTTTCTAATACGGCAAATTCGACCGTTGGATCTTTTAAAATATATTCGGCAGAAAGTGGTCCGGTCGTGTCGCCTTTTTCCATCATGTGGTTTTGGACATAAATGCCGTCGGAAGTCGTGAAACCAACTTTGTAGCCGTTATTTTTCACTATATGTGCCAATAATCGGGTAGTGGTGGTTTTACCATTAGTTCCGGTTACGGCTATAATCGGAATGCGACTTGGTTTTCCCGGTGGATACAACATGTCGATTACCGGAGCAGCAACGTTTCTCGGTAAACCTTCGCTTGGTGCTAAGTGCATGCGGAAACCCGGAGCCGCATTGACTTCCAAGATACAACCGCCATTGTCTTTCAACGGTTGGGTTAAATTTTCAGCCATGATATCAACACCGCAAATGTCTAATCCGATTACTCTTGAAATGCGTTCGCAAAGGAAGATATTTTCGGGATGCATCATATCGGTTACGTCGATGGAAGTTCCTCCTGTACTGAGATTGGCAGTCGATTTTAGATAAACGATTTCTCCATTCTTTGGCACAGAATCAACGGTATAGTTTAGTTTTTCCAGTAAGTCTAACGTATCTCTGTCGACGTCGATTTGGGTTAAAACATTTTCGTGTCCGTAACCGCGTCTCGGGTCTTTATTAGTTTCTTCAATTAATTGTTGAATAGTATCTTTTCCGTTTCCAACTACGTGAGCCGGTTCTCTTTTGGCAGCAGCGACCAATTTATTGTCAATCACCAAAACCCTAAAGTCAAAACCTGTGATAAATTTTTCTACAATTACCCTGCGGCTGTATTTTTGAGCGTAAGCCAAACCTGAAACAGCATCTTCCCAAGTTACCACATTAATAGAAGCGCCTTTTCCGTGGTTTCCGTCTAAGGGTTTGATTACGATGGGGTAGCCGATTTTTTTAATGGTAGTTTCTAAATCTACTTCGTCTACGCAAATTCCGCCATTCGCTACAGGAATTGAAGCTAAGTCGAGCATGCGTTTCGTCTGTTCTTTATTACACGCGATATCTACTGCAATGCTGCTCGTTTTGCAAGTGATTGTGGCTTGGAAACGCATTTGGTTTACACCGTAACCCAATTGTACTAAGGAGTTAGTTCCTAATCTTATCCAAGGAATATCTCTGGCTACGGCTTCGTCTACGATACTTCCGGTTGAAGGTCCGAGACGCACTTGTTCGCGAATTTCACGCATTTTTTGGATATCGGCTTCTACGTCGTAATCGGTTCCGGCTATTAAAGCTTCGGCTATGGCTACGGAACTTTCGGCGGCGAACATGCCAACATTTTCTTCAGTGTAACTAAACACAACATTGTATATTCCGGGTGTTTTAGTTTCTCTGGTTCTTCCGAAACCGGTTTCCATTCCGGCTAAGGTTTGAATTTCTAAAGCGATGTGTTCAATCACGTGTCCCATCCAAGTACCACGTTCGATTCTGGAGAAAAATCCACCACGCGTTCCTTCTGAACAACGGTGTTCAATCATGGTAGGAAACATGGCTTCAATGCGTTCGCGAAAACCTTCGATTTTATTTGTTGGAAATTGTTCCATTTCCTCTAAATCCAATCGCATTTGGATTAATTTTTTGCGTTGTACACTCCAGATATTAGGTCCGCGTAATGCTTGTACTTTTAGAATCTTCATGATTAGGAATAATTTGTAATGTTAATAGGTAATGATTTTGTTAAAAATAGGAAATATTTGTTTTTGGTTGCTACTTTTTTTGCAGAAAAGCTAAAAAGATAGCATTATCCTGAAATTTTATTTTTTGGAGTGTTGATTTTCAGGTTTTTAAAGTGAATGATGCAAAAGGCAAATCCTGATTAGCCCCGATTGTAATGGAAATCATCCCGATTTATCGGGATATTGTAATGCAAAGCGGGAATAAGGACAACAAGAAAGCGCTGACCTTTATGCTTCTGAAATAAAATCGGCTATTTTTTGGTACAAATCCTTGTCGTGCATGCTGTGACCTAGGCCTTGGGTTTCGATGTAAGTCGAATTTTTCCAATTGGAGGCGTACATTCTGCCTTCCTCTACGAGGATGACTTTGTCGTGAATGTCGTGAGCGATGATGGCTTTTTGCGGGAAGTTTTTGGCGAACAGATGTCCGGCAAATTCATTAATGTGGATGTTGAATTTTTCCTGATAATGTTTCTCCAAAAGGTTTTTCATTTTGTTGTTCAGGCTCAAAATGTCCACAAAGTTGTCGCTTAATTTTTTGAAACTTGATGGAGCACCAAGTAATACGATTTTCTCGATGTGGTCGTTGGGATATTTGTGCAAATAATAAGTAATCGCTGCGCCGCCAATCGAGTGACCGATAAGGGTTTTTGGGTTGTATTTTTGAGACAAAACGTGAATGAATTCGGCGTATCTCGGTGCATTGAATTCTTTTCCGGAACTCAATCCGTGACCGGGCGCATCGATGGCGATGATGGTTTTGCCTAAGGGTTTGAGGTGATTTAGTAATTTTTTCCAACGAGACGCATTGCTTTCCCAGCCGTGAAGTAACAAAATAATGTCTTCGGAGCCTTGCCAAAGGTAGGTTTGAAAATCTTCGCCGTCGTAATGCAAAGTTTCCTGTTGGGCGTTTTGCAATGTTTTAGGAAGTTTGCCGTTTTTTATTTTTCCTTTTCTGGGTTGGCTGAAAATTTCGTAGGCGATTTGTTTGGCCTTTTCCGGACGGAAATAGCTGATTAGGTTGATGTATAAGCCAACCGATTTTGTAATGAGAAAGTATTGTATTTTCTTCATAAAAAAATCCCGAGCGAGTCGGGATTAATTATTATAGGTGAGCAAATAATTTTTGCATTTTTTCTCTTTCCTCGTCTGCTAAAGAAGCATCAACTAAGATTCTTCCTGAGTGCTCATCGGTGATGATTTTTTTGCGAGCCGCAATTTCTACTTGGGTTTGAGGTGGAATCGTAAAGAACGAACCTGCCGAAGCACCACGCTCAATAGACACTACGGCCAAACCGTTGCGAACGCTTGAACGAATTCTTTTGTAAGCAGCCAATAATCTTTCTTCGATTTGGGCTTCATACTCAGCTGATTTTTCCATTAAGAAGCTTTCTTCTTTTTGGGTTTCCGCCATGATGTCGTTCAACTCTGCTTTTTTGTGTTTTAAGTGAGAAGATTTTTGGTCTAATTTTTCTTTAGAGTTAGAAATCACTTCTTTTTTGTGATCAATAGAAGCTTTCAATTCTTTGATTTGTTTTTCCGCCAATTGGATTTCCAATTCTTGGAATTCTACTTCTTTAGTTAAAGAATTGAATTCTCTGTTGTTGCGAACATTTTTTTGTTGTTCAGTGTATTTTTTGATAGCCGCCTGATGCTCTTCGATGGCACTTTTTTTAGTTTTGATTTGCTCTTCGATTGCAACCAAATCGCTTTTTAATTTGTCTAAACGAGTGCTTAAGCCAGTAACTTCATCTTCTAAATCTTCCACTTCTAAAGGTAATTCTCCTCTAACGTTTCTGATTTCATCAATTCTGGTATCTATGATTTGCAGGTCGTAGATAGCTCTTAATTTGTCTTCAACACTTAGTTCTTTTGTAGTCGCCATATTTTATAAGTACTTAACTGGATTTGTATTTTCTTCCGAAAAAATGATTGCAAAATTAAGGATTTTTTTCTTAAGAAAATCAACAATATAATTTTTTGTAAATCTTTCGCTTTCAAAGTGTCCGATATCGGCTAAAACCAATTGATTTTCAGCTTCATAAAAGTTGTGGTACTTCAAATCGGCCGTCAGAAAAATATCAGCTCCGGCTTGTTTGGCATTGCTGATAGCAAAACTTCCCGAACCACCAAGTACTGCTACTTTTTTAATTGCTTTTCCTAACAATGCGCTATGTCGAATGCCGCCACATTGCATTTTATCTTTAACGAAAGCTAAGAAGTCAGGTTCACTCATTGGTTTTTCAAGTTCACCTATCATACCGAGACCAATGTTTTGGTGGTGATTTTGCAATTCGTAGATTTCATAAGCCACTTCTTCGTAAACGTGATTGGAGAATAAGGCTTTTAATACTTTGGATTGCAGATGTTTTTCAAAAGTGACTTCGATTTTGATTTCTTCGTTTTCCACAAATTCGAAGCGATTACCGATTTCAGGATTGCTGTCTTCATTGCCCATGTAAGTTCCGATGCCTTTTGAATTGAAGCTACAATCTTCGTAGTTGCCTATTTTTCCGGCACCAGCGTCGAATAGCGCGTTGCGTAAAGTTTCAACATTTTCAGGAATGGTATAAGTGATGAGTTTTTGAATGAAATTCTTTTTGGCCACTAAAATTTTGGTTTGGGTCAACCCCAAAGCATCACAAAATATTTTATTCACACCGTGTTTGTGGTTGTCCAAAGCCGTGTGAACCGCATAAATCGCAATATCATTTTTAATGGCTTTGAGTACGGCGCGTTCCACATAATTTTTGCCTATAATTTTCTTCAAACCTGAGAAGATAATTGGATGGAAACAAACGACCAAGTTGCATTTTTTAGCAATCGCTTCATCGATTACGCTTTCTAAGGCATCATGACAAACCAAAATTCCGGTGGCTACAGTATTGGCATCACCAACCAGTAAACCAACATTGTCAAAGTCTTCGGCATAAGCCAAAGGCGCCATTTCTTCTAAAGTATTGAGTATTTCTTTAATCTTCATAATTTTGTTTTTCTAACTAAACACTGCCAACTGTCCCGAAGCTTCGGGACTGAACAGTAATTAAGTTGCCCATTCGTTTAAGTATTCTTTAATAATCCATTCGCCATTTACTTTTTCGAGTAATAAAAATCGGCCACTGTTGTGTTCGATAGTTCTGTAAAAGGCTACTTTGACTAAGGCAAATTGGTTTTTAGCAAAGTAAATCGGTTTGTTGACAATGAGCAAGCGTTGGTTATTTTCACTGTGTTTCTTTGAAATTTCTTGAAATTCATCCAAAGACAAACATGCATTGACTTTGCTTTTTAAATATTGGTGTTGGTTGTCAAACAGCAGGTTGTATTCCTTTGACCAATCTTCATTTATGCCAATGATAATCTGTTTTTTGATTTCGGTTGCATTCTTTTTCAGTAAATCGTTTTTCGAGATGACTTCCAGTACTTCTTCGTTATTCGGTGCTTTGCCACAATAAAAACTTAAAAGTTGTAATCTGCCTTTGGCGATGACTTTTTCATTTTTATAGTATTTGGTAAAAATGATTTTAAGAATAGCCGTGTTGTCGGCTTCCTGAGAAAAAGTCAAGGGCGAGATGAACAGAAAGCCTAAAAGAAAATGCAGGTTGAGTAGTTTCATTAGTTATTGGAACTGTAAAATTTTCATTCAAAGATAAAAAATCGTTACTTTCGTGCTATGATTTTGTTGCGAAAATTACTTTTCCCTTTGGCCATTCTGTATGGCTTTATCACTTCTATTCGAAATTATCTTTACGATAAAGGTATACTAAAATCGTATTCTTTCGACATTCCGGTCATTGCTGTTGGAAATCTCAGTGTTGGCGGCACCGGAAAAACGCCTCAGATTGAATATTTGATTCGGTTGCTTTCTCCTAAATATAAAGTGGCAACTTTAAGTCGCGGTTACAAAAGAAAATCGGAAGGTTTTATTTTGGCTGATGCCAATGCTACTGCGGAAATTCTCGGTGACGAACCGTTTCAATATTACAAAAAATTTCCGCAGATACAAGTCGCAGTCGATGCCGACAGGCATAACGGTATCACTCAATTATTGGCTCAAAGCGAAAAGCCGGAAGTTATTTTACTTGATGACGCTTTTCAACACCGAAAAGTAAAAGCCGGGTTTTATATTCTCTTGACGGCTTATGATGAGTTGTTTTGTGACGATTTTATGTTGCCAACAGGAAATCTTCGCGAGAGTAGAAACGGTGCTAAGAGAGCCAATATGATAATTGTCACCAAATGTCCGCCGAATATTACTGAAATTGCGCAGGAAAAAATAAGTGAAAAATTGATGAGATTCCTCCTTCCTCGGAATGACAATGTTAAGGTTGTTTTCTTCAGTTTTGTTGATTATGATGACAGGGTTTATAACCAATTCGGCAGTTTAGAAGTGACTAAAGTCAAATTGCAAGAAAAATTATTGTTAGCCGGAATTGCTAAGCCAAAGCCTTTCTTTAATCATTTACAATCTGAAAATGATGCGGTTATGGCTTTTTCTGATCACCATCATTTTAAAGAAAGCGATATTTTAAACATAAAAAGTCAAGCTGTGGATAAAATTATCGTCACAACCGAAAAGGATTTTGTACGTTTGGAGGCTGATATTTTCGCAGCGCAATTATATTATTTACCAATTAAAAGTCAGCTGATAAACAATAGCGATACTTTTGACCAAATTATTTTAAACTATGTGGGAACTTGTACAAGAAACCGTTAATTATATTAAAGATAAAACCAATTTTACTCCGGAATACGGCGTAATTTTAGGCTCCGGATTGGGCAGTTTTACGGATGATATCAAAGTCGAATTTACTTTGCCTTATAATGAAATACCTAATTTTCCGGTATCAACCGTTGAAGGTCACAAAGGCGCTTTGGTTTTTGGAACCATAGGCGATAAAAAAGTGGTGGCAATGCAAGGAAGATTTCATTATTATGAAGGTTATTCGATGCAGGAAGTTACTTTTCCGGTAAGAGTGATGAAATACATTGGTGTCAGCAAACTCATTGTTTCTAATGCTTCCGGCGGTGTGAATCCAAATTATAAAGTAGGAACCATCGCTATTATTACCGATCATGTGAATATGATGCCGGAACATCCGCTAAGAGGGAAAAATGATTCCCGTTTTGGACCGCGTTTTGTGAACATGAACGAGCCATATAGTCCAAAAATGATTGCCAAAGTTAAAGAAATCGCCAAAGCTTCGAATATAGAAGTACAAGACGGAGTTTATATGGGATTGCAAGGACCAACCTTTGAAACCTTGCATGAATACAAAATGGTCAAAGTGATTGGTGCAGATTGTGTCGGAATGTCGACTGTTCCTGAAGTAATCGTTGCGCGTCACATGGAATTAGAAACTTTCGGGATTTCGGTGATTACTGATATTGGCAGCGAAGAGCATTTGGAAAACATTACCCATGAAGAAGTTTTGAAAGCGGCTAATGAGGCTGAACCTAAAGTAAGACAGTTGATTAAGGAACTGATTTTGCAGTATTAAATCAAATTCAGCGCAATTACTCGGTAGAAATTTTCAGGTTCGAAAGGCTTCGTAATGACATCAGTCATTCCGAAAGACAAGAGCATTTCTCGGTTTTCGTTTAACGAAATTGCGGTTAAAGCGATGATTGGTATTTGGGTTTCAAACTCACGGATGTGTTGCGTGGCAATTGTTCCGTTGATTCCCGGTAAGTGGACATCCATCAGTACTAAATCAAAATCATTTTTGGCTCGCATGACATTAATGGCTTCTTCACCGTTGTCGACGATTTTACATTTCATGCGTTTGTTTTCGAGCATTTTTTTGGTTACCATTTGGTTGATTTTGTTGTCTTCTACAACCAAAATATTTTTACCGACTAAAATATCATCAGAATAAAGAAGTGGTTTTTCGACTTGAATTTCTTGATTTCCGTTGAGTAAATTAAGTTCGAAGGCGAATGAAGTTCCTACGCCAACTTCACTTTTCAGCCCGATTTCGCCGCCTAATAAATCAACCAGTTTTTTTACGATAGTCAGACCTAAACCGGTGCCGCCATATTTTCGGTTGATTTCGATAGAACCTTGGGAAAAACTGTCAAAAATGGTTTCTTGCTTTTCTTCCGGTATTCCGATTCCTGTATCGCGTATCTCAAAATTAATTCGGGAAAAATCACTGCCTTGATCAATCAATTTAGCAATCACATTTACTTCTCCGTTTTGGGTAAATTTCAAAGCATTATTGATTAAATTGATAAATATTTGAGACAATTTTGTTGGGTCACCAAGTAAAATTTCGGGGATGTTTTGGTCAATTTCTAAAGTGAATTTGTTGTTGTTTTTAGAAGCGATTTCATTCATCGAATTTTGAATGTTGGTTAACAATTGCTTCAGGTTGAAATGGATGTATTCAATTTCTATATTGCTCGAATCAATTCGGTTGATTTCCAAAATTTCATTGATAAAAGTCATTAAATAATTCCCTGAAAACTTTAAGGAATTGAGATAATGTAATTGGTTTTGCTTCGGATTTTCTTCAATCAGCAAATGTGTGATCCCATTAATTGCGTTCAAAGGAGTTCTTAATTCGTGACTTACGGTAGAAAGAAATTCGGCTCTGGCTTTAGACGCTTTTTCGGCTTTCTCTTTGGCCATTTGTAGTTCGATATTTTTTTCTTGCAGCAGTTCGTTTGATTTGCTTCGAATGATATTGTTTTTATATAAAGACAAACTTAAAAGCGATAAGATAGAGATTAAAGCGATTGCTAAAATGCTAATCAATTTTACAAACTTATTGGTTTTTTGTTGGGCTTCATTTTCTTTCGTCATTTGCTCAACGGCTTTCATTCGCTCACTTTCTTTGAACTCTTGGTAATCGTTGGCGTCTAATTTTTGGTTGCTCAAAAAGGAAAGGCTGTCTTTTATTACAAGATGCTCTTTTAAATAGTCATGAGACTTTTTTAGATTTAATAATTTTTCATTGGTTCTGCTGAGTGACAATAAAATAGCTGCTTTTTGGTCTAAATTGGTATCTCTGGCATTCAAAACCAGTGCTCGGTTTAGATAGTTAACAGCAAGATTGTTATGGTTTAAGCTTTCTTCAATAGTACCCATTTGGTATAAAGCTTCTGCTTTGGATTTATAAATATCTTCAAGATCGGATTTTGAAATAATTTCATTAAATAATTTAGAAGCCAATTCGGTTTTGCCTTTGTTTTTATATAAAATTCCTTTTTGAAGTTTCAAAGGTTCGGAAGCATCTATTTTTAAAAGATTATAAATAGCTTGTGCTTTGTTGAAGTTGAGTTCAGCTTTGGTAAAATCATCCAAATTCATGTAGCACATTCCCATATTGTAATAGCAAATTGCTTGTTGGCTTGTTGGTGGAATTGAACTTAATAAAGCTGCGCACTTTGAAAAAATTTCAACAGCATCACCATATTTTTTTAGTTCGAAATAAGTAGAGCCTAAAGAGTACCAAGCATCAGATTTTTGTTGGGTATTACCTTTAAATTTGGCATAATTAATCGCTTTTTGAGAGAAATAGAGCGAAGATTTGTAGTTGTTGATTTTTTTATTAAAATCGGCTAATTCTATGTAATAAGCCGTACTGTCTGTAGGTATTGCGACTTTTCTTTGACTAAAGCCAAGTGTTTGAAATAGTAATATAAACAATAACCATCTCATAGATTTCCGGGTTTAGAAAGGATTTAGATGTATAAATGTAACGAAATTATTTTTCCAACAAAATAATCAGGTCAATTATTCGTGAAGAATAACCTATTTCGTTGTCATACCAACCTACAACTTTGACCATTTTACCAATGACAGAAGTAAGTTGCGCATCAAACAAACAAGAGTTTTGGTTGCCCAATATGTCTACGGAAACGATTGGATCTTCTGTATAAGCGAGAATTCCCTTTAAGTTAGTAGCCGCTGCATTTTTGAAAGCCGAATTGATTTCTTCGATACTTACCTGTTTTTTGACATAACAAGTAATATCAGTTAGTGAACCATCAGGAACCGGAACACGAATACCGCTACCACCGATTTTGCCTTCCATTTCCGGGAAAATTTTGGTTAAGGCTTTGGCTGCACCGGTTGTGGTTGGTACAATTGACTGGCTTGCCCCACGAGCGCGACGCAAATCTTTATGCGGTTGATCGTGAAGACTTTGGTCAGTAGTGTAGGAGTGAACCGTTGTAATATAGGCTTGTTCAATACCGCATAATTCATTGATGACTTTAATCATCGGCGCGGCATTGTTGGTCGTGCAACTCGCATTGGAAACAATGAGTTCTGTCCCATCAAGAATATTTTCGTTGACGCCAAGAACTACGGTTTTAATTTCGGGCACTTCACTTGGTGCGGAAAGGATTACTCTTTTGGCACCGACCGATATATGTTGGTTGATTTCATCGAAAGTTTTGTATTTGCCGGTACTTTCTACTACAAAATCGATGTTCTCCCATTGGAGCTTACTGATTTCTCTTTCGTGGAAAAAAGTGTAATGTTTTCCGCCAACAATTATCGATTGCTCATCAAACGAAACATCATAAGGTAAAACGCCGTGTATGCTATCGTATTTGATTAAATGCGCCATCGTTCGATTGTCGGCAATATCATTGATAGCAACTACTTCAATACTTGGATGGTTTAAAAGTAATCGGAATAAGTTGCGTCCTATTCTTCCAAAACCGTTGATGGCAATTTTTGTCATAAGTCTTAAAGTCTTAACGTCTTAAAGTGTTAAAGTCAATTTTTATGTCTTTCGACTTTTGACTTTACGATTTTCGACTATAGTATATGTTTTTCAGCGTGATAAGAAGAACGTACCAAAGCACCGCTTTCCACATGACGGAATCCCATTTCCTTTCCGATTTTTTCGTATTTCTCGAATTGTTCGGGTCTGATGAATTCTTTTACGGGCAAGTGTTTTTTGCTCGGTTGCAAATATTGTCCGATAGTTACTATATCTACGTCATTGTCGCGCAAGTCTTGCATGGTTTGGATTACTTCTTCTTCGGTTTCGCCTAAGCCAAGCATGATGCCCGATTTGGTTCTTTTGATTCCTTGTTGTTTTAAGTATTTCAACACGGCCAAACTTCGGTCATATTTTGCCTGAATTCTAACTTCACGAGTTAATCGGCGTACTGTTTCTACATTATGCGAAACTACTTCCGGATTGGCTTCTACGATTCGGTCGATAATTCTTTCTACACCTTGGAAATCGGGAATTAAGGTTTCCAAAGTTGTTTCGGGATTCATTCTGCGAATGGCTTGTACGGTTTCGAACCAAATGATGGAACCCATATCTTTCAAATCATCGCGGTCAACGCTGGTGATTACGGCATGTTTGATTTTCATGATTTTAATGGAACGCGCAACTTTTTCAGGTTCGTCCCAATCTACCGTTTCCGGTCTTCCGGTTTTTACACCACAAAAACCGCACGAACGCGTACAGATATTCCCTAAAATCATAAAGGTTGCGGTGCCTTCGCCCCAACATTCGCCCATATTAGGACAACTGCCCGAAGTACAAATCGTGTTGAGCTTATATTTGTCGACTAAACCACGAAGTTCAGTGTATTTTTGACCGATAGGCAATTTTACTTTTAACCATTTTGGTTTGCCGACCGGTTGGTTGCTTTCGAGTACTGATTCCATAATTGCAATTTGCGAAATGCAAAGATACAAAGGTTGGATTTAGAATTTGGGATTTTGAATTCAGAAATTGTTGTTAAAAGCGAGTTTTTTTACTCCACAAAATCCATATGCTTGTTATGAGTTTCACTGATCGTTAAAGTAGCATAAATTCCCAAAGAAAAGGCAATCAAACCTATGATGGCTGCGGAAAAAATTACGGTATTGTTTTGTTTTAAATAATCGAAACCTACCAACATAATTGGCACTGTGCCACGAACCATATTCGGAACACTAGTGGTTGCGGTACTTCGCATATTGGTGCCAAATTGTTCTGCAGAAACCGTAACAAACATCGCCCAAAAGCCACAACCTAAACCAATCCAACCACAATAAAAGTAATACATGTTTTCGGTTTTATTACCACTAAAAAGGAGCAAAGCAACACCAACAAAAGTAAATAGCAACATGTATAGAATAGTTCTCTTTCGCGAATGCAATGCTTGTGAAATAAAACCACAAGAGAAATCACCAACAGAAGTTGAAATATAAGTCCACATAATGGCTTTTCCCGGATCGATGGATGTGATGCCCATTTCAGGGGCAAATTGATTGGCCATAAAAACTAAAATTCCAATGCAATACCAAATGGGAACACCAATCAAAATGCACTTTATGTATTTGACAAAAAGCTTTTTTTGGGTAAAAAAAGCTAAAAAATCGCCTCTTTTAATCGAACTATTTTCTTTGACGATTTTAAACATACCACTTTCAGCCACACTAATTCTAAGTACGAGTAACATTAACCCTAATCCACCACCAATGAAATATGCGGTGGTCCAACTTCCGGCGAGTTCGACTGTAAATTGTGCTACAACAGCACCTAAAACACCAAAACCGGCTACTATAGAAGTTCCGATAGCACGTAATTCTTTGGGTAAAGTTTCGGAAACCAAAGTGATTCCGGCACCCAATTCTCCTGCCAAACCAATACCGGCAATGAATCGCAACCAAGCATAAATTACTCCTTTGTCAGCAAAATCCATTTGAGGTAAAAACCCACAGGCAATATTGGCTAAAGAATAAACGATTATGGAACCAAATAAAACAGAAAGCCTGCCTTTTTTATCTCCGAAGATACCCCAAATAATACCGCCTAAAACCAAACCGACCATTTGATAATTGAGAATCATGGTGCCAACTGTATCAGCTTCCAAACCCATGTCGTTCAAACTGGGAATTCGAACGATTCCAAATAACAATAAATCATAAATATCCACAAAATAGCCCAAAGAGGCAATGATAACAGGAAAACCGAATAAGTGTTTTAGTTTTTCCTGACGGGTAAATTGTTGCATTTGTTTGGTTTAGATAGTAGCAACCAAATATATAATTTTTTGGGTTTGTAGTGTTAATTTTTCTGTAATGAGGATTGGTTGTTAATCAGATGTTTTACATTTGTATATACAAATGTTGTAATAATGAAACGAAGCAGTTTTATAAAATTAACGATAGGAGGAACTACAATGATGGCACTAAACCCTTTATACAATTGGACAAAAGACTTAAGGGAAACGGATATTAAACTTCCGGTTTTGTTTATAGGTCACGGTTCACCCATGAACGGAATTGAGGACAATGAATTTTCAAGAACTTGGACGAAATACGGAAATGAAATTCCTCGACCAAAAGCGGTTTTAGTGGTTTCAGCGCATTGGTTGACCAAAGGAACCCATATTACTGCTATGGAAAATCCGCAAACCATTCACGATTTCGGCGGTTTTCCTCAAGCTTTATTTGACGTGCAATATCTTGCAAAAGGCAACCCAGAATTGGCTCTGGAAACGTCAAAATTAATTACTTCTACTCAGGTTGAACTCGACCACGATTGGGGTTTAGACCACGGTACTTGGACGGTTGTCAGACATATGTATCCGGATGCAGATATTCCGGTATTGCAGTTGAGTATTGATTACAGTAAACCTCCACAATACCATTATGATTTAGCAAAAGAATTGACTTCATTACGCAAAAAAGGAGTTTTAATAATCGGCAGTGGAAATATGGTTCATAACTTGAGAATGGTTGCTTGGGATAAACTCAATAAATCTGAATTTGGTTATGATTGGGCAAATGAAATCAATCAAGTTTTTAAAGAAAAAATAACTTCCGGAGATGCTAAATCGCTTATCGCTTATGAAAAATTAGGAAGTGCCGCCAAGTTGGCCATACCAACGCCCGATCATTATTATCCTTTATTGTATACTTTGGGATTGCAAGATGAAAAGGATGAAGTCAGTTTCTTTAATGACAAAGCTGTTGGTGGTTCACTTACTATGACTTCGGTTAAATTCGGATAAAAAGAATAGTTAATTTACAATCGCAATAATTTTTTAGTTTTAGGCATCAAACCACCTTTGTGCAGTAAAACGGAAATGGCTTTTGATCTTAAATAAGAAACACTCATGTAAACAAATCCATCTTTGCCCGATTGATTTCCCCAAGAGTTTTTGACTTTGTAATACACATTTCCCTTTTGATCTTTAACTTTCCCAACAATATGCATCAAATGGTCGTCCTGCGTATTGTAATTCTCAAATTCCGCTTGGCGAAATTCAGGAGTAATCGTCTTTTCGGGTTTAATTTCGTCCAAAATGGCTGTTGCATCTTCCGGTTTTTCAGGAATGACTGCGATGCCTTTGGTGCCGGAAAAAGTTGTTTCACTAACATCACTATCAAGGGCAAGGGTAAACCCTTTTTCAAGCGCATAATCAATGTTTTGAACAAACTCATCTAAAGGTAAATTGTAAAAATAACCGTTGGAAAAATTATCGGGTATGTTCAGAATGAATTTAGAGTAAAAAGGTTCGTGAGTAAAAGAAGTGATGGTTACATAGTCGTTTAGATCGATCTTGTAATTAGTTAAAAATGTTTTGGCGTTGATTGGATTTGCATTTTCAGACTTGCCCATGTATTGGTCTAAAACAGCAATGTAATCCGCTTTCCATGTTGGATATTTTGCAGGCGTTTCTGCAACTGTTTTTTTTAGTATTTCTTCCAATGCTACAACCATTTTGGAATGGTCATATTTGTCATCGGGGTTTAATTTACCTAAAAAATCGCTTTGCAAAACAACACCATATTTTCGGGCGCTATTGATCACATCATGATTTAATCCGCCTTCACCGAATTGGGTTTTGCCTTGACGCATGACATAATTATCCGCTTTGTCTATATAAGTATTTCTCACATTGTACATTTCAGATAAGTCTATTTTTATGCCTTTAGTACGAATGATTTCAGCTTCTAAAAAGGAAGTAGAGGAAAAGCTCCAACAGGTTCCGGTGTTTTGCTGTGTGATAACGGGAGTAATCTCTATGTTTGTAATGGGTTGAAAATCATATTTTTGAGAAAATGTATTTAAACTGAAAAAAAAGGATAAAAAAAGAAGCAATGTTTTATTCATAAGAATCTGATTTGTGATGACGCTAAAGTCAAAAAATGATTTATTTTTACGCTAAAATAATAGTTTTAGCTTGCTAACGTTTATTTTTAACTAAAATATATGAATCCTATTTAAACCAAATTTTAAATGAGCACAATCAATTGGATTACCGCCAAAGAATTTGAAGATATCACTTATAAAAAATGTAATGGTGTTGCCAGAATAGCGTTTAACCGACCAAATGTTCGCAACGCTTTCCGACCGAAAACCACTAGCGAATTATACAACGCTTTTTACGACGCTATGGAAGATACTTCTATCGGAGTGGTTTTGCTATCCGGCGAAGGTCCGAGTACCAAAGATGGTGTTTGGTCGTTTTGTAGCGGTGGCGACCAAAAAGCACGCGGTCATCAAGGTTATGTTGGCGAAGACGGTTATCATCGATTGAATATATTGGAAGTCCAACGTTTAATTCGGTTTATGCCAAAAGTGGTGATTGCGGTTGTTCCCGGTTGGGCTGTTGGCGGCGGACACAGTTTGCATGTTGTTTGCGACTTGACATTAGCCAGCAAAGAACACGCCATTTTTAAACAAACCGATGCTGATGTGACGAGTTTTGACGGCGGTTACGGTTCGGCTTATTTGGCCAAAATGGTTGGACAAAAGAAAGCCCGTGAGATTTTCTTTTTAGGTCGAAATTATTCCGCACAAGAGGCGCATGATATGGGAATGGTGAATGCCGTGATTCCGCATGAAAAATTGGAAGACACCGCTTATCAATGGGCACAAGAAATATTAGAGAAATCGCCAACGTCAATTAAAATGTTAAAATTCGCCATGAATTTAACCGATGACGGTATGGTAGGACAGCAAGTTTTTGCCGGAGAAGCTACGCGTTTGGCTTATATGACTGACGAAGCGATAGAAGGTAGAAACGCCTTTTTGGAAAAAAGAAAACCGAATTTCGGAAAGAATAAATGGATTCCTTAATGACTATGGAAAACTTTACAAACGAAACGATAGATACTTCAAACTTGCCAAGGTACGAAACCGTTGCTCTGACCAAATTACATCCGAATTATTGGAAAGAAATTTTGATTTCTAGAGGTTTAGTGCTTTTGGTTTTAGGAATTGCCGTTGTTTTTGGAGTTGTTTTTATAGAAGAACTAACTGATTATAAAGGGCTTGTCGTTTCAATTTACGGCCTATTTGTTTTGGTGTTTTTTTTCTTCTCAAATATAGCTTACAAGAAAAAAGCCTATGCTTTCAGAAACCACGATGTGATTTTTCGAAGCGGTATTATTGCCACCAACACGATGGTGATTCCCTATAATCGTGTTCAACACGTGGCACTTCATGAAGGTTTTATTGCTCGATTTTTTGGTTTAGCCAAAGTTGAAATTTTCACAGCCGGTGGTGTTTCCAGTGACTTGGAGATTCCGGGTATTGCCAAAGAAGAAGCCGAGAACATCAAACAATTGCTTATGGGCAAAATTCAAAAGCAATTGTAATGGAAGCCAATTTTAATCAGCCACAGCGCCAGTCTTTGGTGGGTATTTTAGTAATTTTTCTGGAGATGGTTTTTCAGGTGCTAAAAGCCACTTGGCCGATTATTGTGATTTCTTTGTTGAAAGCCAATTCAAAATCAATTTTTATAGGTTCTTTGATTTTGCTTGGTATGATTATTTGGTTGGGTGTCTATTCGTATTTGAATTATCGAAATTTCACTTTCTATATTGATGAAGAAAATGAGGAGTTTATCGTTAATGATGGAATTATCAATAAAACTAAAACGTCTATCCAATTGCACAAAATCCAACAGGTTAATATCAAGCAAAATTTGATTCAAAGGCTAATCGGCGTTTACGCTTTAGATGTTGACACCGCCGGAAGTGATAAAAAAGAAGGCAATATCAAAGCCATATCTCATCAATTGGCGATTGTGTTAAAATCGAGATTGCTTGAAAATGAAGGTAAAAGGTCAATGGTCTCAGAAGATATAGTAGAAGCAAAGCCCGAATACAAAGCCATTCCGTTTCTTAAAATTAATTTGGTGAGTTTACTCAAAATTGGAATTACTTCTAATTATGTAAAAAGTGTTGGATTAATTTTAACCTTCTTTTTCACGATTTATGAAAACCTACACCAAGCCGGAGCAGAAGATGTAATCAATACCGAACGCTTGGAAGGTTTTGTTGACAACAATTCGCTGTGGTATTCAGGTTTGGTATTTGTCCTGATAATGTTCAGTATTGTCTTTTTAATCAATATCGGGCGAACACTCATTAAGTTTTTTGATTATACGGTAACCCAACAAAAAGGTTCGTTAATGTTGACTTATGGCTTAATAAACACCCAAAGTACTATCCTGAAACCTGAGAAAGTCCAGATTGTCAAAGTGTCCAGAAATTATCTTCAAAAAAAGCTGAATGTGCTCGAAATAAAGATAAGGCAAGCCATCAGCAACGAACAAAAGGATAATAAATCACTTATCGAAATTCCCGGTTGTAATGCTTTTGAACGAGACGAAATTTTAAAATTATTGTTCAAGCAACTGCCGGAAAAAGGAGCCAAGATGCAACCTAATTTTCGAAAATTGGTGTTTTCTATATTCCTGACAATTGTATTACCTTTAACAGGTTATTTTTTGTTTGGAAAATATGCAGAGCCGAAAGTGTTCGAATATGTAAATGTTGCGGTGTTTTACACTATTTTCATGTTGGTTTTACTGTTCTTCGGTTACAGAAATTATCGATTGTTTGTCAATGAAAATCATATTATCAAACAAAGCGGCGCTTGGGATATTGATAATGATATCATCCAAATTGAAAAAATACAAGCTATTACAACTTCGCAGTTGTTTTGGCACAAAAGTTTGAACATAGGTTCGTTGACGATGCATACCGCCGGCGGAAATATTACTTTTCAGTTAGGGAAATTTGATCAAATCAACGAGTATGTAAACCTTTGGCTGTATGAAATTGAAACCTCAAACAGCAATTGGATGTAAGTAAATAGATGATTTTTAGAAATGTAATCTAAGAAGTCTAAAAAATCTAAGAAGTCTAAAAATTTGAATTATATGAAACATTGGGTTGAAGCCGCGCGAGTTAGAACATTGCCACTTTCGGTATCCGGAATTATCGTCGGAAGTTTTTATGCGATGTCACAAGGAATGTTCAATTGGAACATCGTTATTTTTGCTTTGCTGACTACTTTGGGATTGCAGATTCTATCCAATTTTGCCAATGATTATGGCGATGGCGTTAAAGGAACAGATAACGAAGACCGGGTTGGACCAAAACGTGCCATTCAAAGTGGCATTATCACGCCGCAAGCCATGAAGAAAGCCATGGTGATTACTTCATTGATTACTCTGGTTTTTGCGATTTTACTAATTTATTTTGCTTTTAAAGAAAGTTACTTGCTGTATTCTTTTATCTTTTTAATATTAGGGATTTTGGCCATAGCGTCGGCCATTCGCTATACTGTTGGAAAAGGTGCTTATGGATACCGAGGTTACGGCGATTTGTTTGTGTTTATCTTCTTTGGATTGGTAAGTGCTTTCGGAGTATATTTTATGTTCTCGAAAACCATTGATTGGTTGTTATTATTACCGGCAACAGCCATTGGCTTTTTGAGTGTCGGCGTGTTAAATCTAAACAACATGCGCGATGAAGAAAGCGACAGAAGAGCCGGAAAAAACACTATTGTTGTAAAAATGGGTGGCGCAACGGCTAAAAAATATCATTTTTTCCTAGTGATTTTCGCTATGGTTTTGGTATTGTTGTTTGCTTTTTTAAATGACTTCCATATTGACCAATATATCTTCGTGGTTGCTTATTTTCCTCTGATAAGTCATTTAATCACCGTTTATAAAAATAGAAACCCGAAACTATTAGATCCCGAATTGAAGAAATTAGCAATCAGCACGTTTCTACTTTCTGTTTTATTGGCGTTGTGTCTGATTTTCTTTATTTCAGATATGGTGATAAATTATGTTTAATTTAAAAGAACAGCTATGAAAATTACATTTTACGGTCATTCATGCCTCGGAATTGAAGTTGGAGGAAAACATTTACTTGTTGATCCTTTTATTTCCGGAAATGAAAAAGCCGCTCATATTGATATTGCTGCTTTAAAAGCAGATTATATTCTAATTACTCACGCTCATTTCGACCATATTTTAGACGTTGAAACAGTGGCAAAAAATAACAATTCAGTGATTATCTCCAATTGGGAAATCGCGACTCATTTTGGAAACAAAGGTTTGTCATATCATCCGATGAATTATGGCGGAAGCTGGCAGTTTGATTTTGGTAAAGTGAAATATGTCGCCGCGGCACATTCCAGTTCGTTTCCCGACGGCAGTAACGGCGGTAATCCGGGCGGATTTGTAATCGAAGGCGAACATAAAAATATTTACATTTCAGGCGATACGGCTTTGACGATGGATATGAAATTGATTCCAATGCGAACCAAACTCGATTTAGCCGTTTTTCCAATAGGGAATTGTTTTACCATGGATGTTGAAGATGCAATCATGGCGGCCGATTTTGTCGATTGTGATAAGATTTTGGGCTGTCATTTTGATACCTTTGGGTTTATCGTAATCAACCATGACGAAGCCAAAAAGAAATTCTTCGACGCCGGAAAAGACTTGATGCTACTCGAAATAGGAGAAAGTATTTCGCTTTAATAAAATTTACAAAGAAAATAAGAGTGTCAGTTTTGGCACTCTTCTTGTTTTAGGAACGAAAAACATATGATGAAATTTTCAATTTTAGGGTTATTATTGGTTTGTACATCTTTAGCTTTGGCACAAAGCAATGAGGGTTTTTGGGACAATATCAGAACGACCAATGAAACCATTATTCTCAATGCCGGAAAACGCAAAGCCATTAAAACAGCCGATTTCCCTGTTGGTACCACCGAAGTAGTCTATCGCATTTCGCTTTTAGATGACAATCAAAAAATCAGTTCGAGTTTGGTTTCGGTTTTAAAAGCCATTCCGGATCCAACAGGAATCAGCCAAGGCGCTGCCGGAACTGTATTTTTACTTTCTACCATTTCAGGTGATGATAAGTGCAAGTTTTATGTATTTACCAATGAAAATGACGCTTTGCAATACGAGAAAACCGGTGTTGTTAAAAATGCTTGTGTATCTCAAGACGAACCGGTAAATAAAGCGGTCAAACTCCTGACGGAAAAGTCAAGATGTATGAATCAAGGCGCTCAAAATCTGTGGTTTGGGTTTCAAAGCGACAATTGGGTGATGAAAGAAAAAATCATTTTGGAGGTTGTGCCGTGGGTGAATTATAGTTTGAGAAGCGGTTGGAAAGTGGAAAGTAAAAAAGAAATACTAGCAATGGCTTCCAAATTAGAATTTGTGAACTATCTGGCTAAAAAAGATCAGTTTTATGGTTTGTTTCTGGAAAATATAACGGCAAAATACAAATATGCCGATTTTCAGAAACTATTAACTTCAGAAAAAAATAGAGCCATTGAAATTGCTGCCGAAGAAAGCTTGACCAAATCGGGTGAAATAAATAAATGGAGCCAAGTTATCTGCGATAAAGCGACAAAGCTGTTTAATGAAGGAAAAACCAATGAAGCCATTGATTTAATTCAATCGGAAGTCATTGCTAAGAATCGAGCGGATTATAAGGGTTATAAAATATTAGGCGATTATTATTTGTTGTCAAAACAGTATTCAAAAGCTGAAGAAGCGTATAGCAAAGGATTAAAATTAAACCCTTCAGAAATCATTTTCAATCTTGATTTGGCGCATGTGTATTTGTTCACGGACAGACTTTCGAAAGCCAAAGACCTTCATAAAAAGTACCGCAATCAAAGTTTGTCCACCGGAAAATCTTGGGCAGCGCAAGTTAAAATTGATTTCTCTACCTTTGAAAAAAGAGGATTACCCACGAATGATTTTAAGAAGATTCTACGTGTTTTAGACTAATAAAATGAAAGCCACTTACCATAAATATATACTTCATTTCAAACAATCTTCGGGTACTTCTCGAGGTGTTTTGACCGACAAAGAAACGTGGTTTATTGTACTTGAAAAAGACGGTAAAAAAGGCATAGGCGAGTGTGGCATTTTACGTGGATTATCGGCAGATGATCGTCCCGATTATGAAGAAAAATTGCAATGGGTTTGTCAAAATATCCATCTGGGAGAATCAAAATTATGGCAAGAATTAATGGAGTTTCCTTCGATTCAATTCGGAGTAGAAATGGCTTTTTTGTCTTTTAAAAGCGAAAATCCGTTTGTTTTATTTCCGTCTAAATTTACTTCAGGTGACAAATCTATCGTCATTAACGGACTCGTTTGGATGGGTGATGAAGCATTCATGAAGCGTCAAATTGAAGAGAAAATTGCCCAAGGTTTTACGTGTATAAAATTAAAGATTGGCGCCATAGATTTCGACAAAGAGTTGGCTTTATTGCGCTTTATTCGTCAAAATTTTGATGAAAATACTATTGAGATTAGAGTCGATGCGAATGGTGCTTTTTTTGAAAATGAAGCTTTAAATAAAATAAATCAAATAACTGGTTTTAAGTTACATAGCATAGAACAACCGATTCAAAAAAACAATACTGACATGATGTCAGTTTTATGTAAAAAGACGCATTTGCCTATTGCTTTAGACGAAGAGCTCATCGGTGTGTTTTCTTTTGAAGATAAGGAAGCTTTATTGCGAAAAATCCAACCGCAATACATCATTTTAAAGCCGAGTTTTATCGGTGGAATTCGCGGTACATTGGAATGGATTTCCATTGCCGAAAAATTGAATATTGGTTGGTGGATTACTTCCGCTTTAGAAAGTAATGTGGGTTTGAACGCGATTGCCCAATTTACTTTTTTGCAAAATAATTTAATGCCTCAAGGTTTAGGAACGGGAAGTTTATATACTAATAATTTTGATTGTCCGTTGGAAGTTTCACATGGGCAACTTTGGTATCGAAAAGGGCTTGATTGGGAAATAGATTTCGACAATTTTAAATAAAAAAAAACCTGCTCGAATGAACAGGTTTTTTAGTTTAAAAATTTACTTTCCCCAATCAATTTTTCTGGAGAAATACATCACGGCACCAAGGATGAAAAACAAGCCAATACTTCCCACCAAAAGAGCATAATCTTCCATTTGGATTATCACATAAATGAAGGTGTATAAAACAGAAAGTGACGTTGCGATAAACATCGGGAATTTTCTGTTTTTCAATATCGAAATCGAATAGAGCGTAATCATAACCACTACCGCAATTCCCGAAATGGCATACGCCAAACTAAAACTACTGTGCTCGGTAATGGATATCAAAAGCGTGTAGAACATAATCAAGGCGATTCCAATCATCGAGTATTGAAAAATATGAATGTTGATTTTGCTTATCGACTGAATTAAGAAGAAAATCAAGAACGTCAAACCGATTACAAGAAAGCCATACTTGGAAACCCTTTCGTTTTGCTGGTATTCGTCGACTGTATCGATTAATTTTACACCAAAGAGGTAATCATCCAAATTCGGTAAAACATTCGCGTATTGCTGAGAAAACGTGCGATTAATGTCTAAAACTTTCCAATCAACGTGAAAGCCTTCTTTGTTTATGATTTTGGTAGTGTCATTTGCGGCGAAGGAACCTTCAAAGCTTGGTGATTCCCAATCGGAGTCGATGGCCACATTGGTCACTTTTCCAATTGGAATAAAATTGATACTGTTGCTTCCGTTGTAAGTGATACCAAAGTTGAAATTAATTTGATTATTTGTAGCTAAGACTTTGTAATTAAAAATATTGGTGGCCAAAACGCTGTAATTACTTTTGTCATCCGGTTGTGGTTCAAAAGTTAGTTTTTCATTATTTAACTGAATCTTTAGCTCGCTTTTGATGCTTTTGAGATTGGTGGTCTTGACGATAATGGTCGCTTTATCCCATTGAATACTTTCTTCCGGAATATTGAGTTTGGCAAAATTCGGCGTACTGAAATTCCCTTTAAAATTCATGTCAGCGGTGAAAACCACCGGATTGAAAAGACCTCGTTTTAAAGATTCATTTTTCTTTACTTTGGAAATATTGGCTAATTCATTCGGAAAGAAATAGGCGTAATTGGTGGTGGCTCTTCTTTGAAGTGTTGCTGTTCCGGTTTTTTGGTCGATGACATTTAAATTCTCATAAGTATTGTACGGCACTCGTAAAATCGGTCCGTAAAATGCCACATCACTTCCCCAAAGATTGGAGATTTCTTTGACGACTTCCGATTTTCGTTGGGAACGTTCGGAGATCAAATCTTGTACAAAAAAAAGCGGAATCAGTAAAAAGAGTGTGAGTAAACCCACCATAATCATTTTGGCGGTTGCCGATTGAAAGAATGTTTTTGCTTCTGTAATTGGGTGTTCTTGAAATTCTTGGTTTTCCATGATGTTGCGTTTAAATAGGGTTAAAATTTGTGAAATACGATGCAGAGGTAAAGTAATGCAATTGGAATATTAGCTAACATAATCAGCATTTTGATGGCTAAAGCTTCTCGTTCTTCGGGTTTTATCAAAAACTGAAAGAGCAAATTCAGAAAGACAAGTAGATTTACCAAAAAAGCGAAAAGCAAATAGAAATAACCAATTAAATAAAGTAATCCAAATTCCGGAAGAATGAAATGAATTAGAAAAAGAAAGGTGCCAATGCTAAAAGAGCCCATAGCCAGATAGGTTGAAAATCGTCCTGGAGTTTCGGTTTTGATAATGAGTTGTGTTTCCATGAGTAAATAGTTTATGTTAAATTCTTTTTGATTAAAAAGGAGAAATAGATGAATACGCCAAAATGAATGGAGAATAGTATAGATTTAATTGAAATGATTATTTGAAATAAATCAAAAGCCAAGTCAATAGGATTGCTGATGATATCCCAACTGTTATAACGAAGAATTCGTCCTATATAAATCCCTATTCCACAGAGAATGGAAATAGTAGGAATGAAAAAGTTGACTTTTTTAACAGGGATAAATTGTTGAGCTATTTTCTCAAAATGGTGCAATGACATTAATCCGAAGGCAAAACCGATCAAAGCATGAGAACTTACAATAATGAGATCAAACCAAAAAATGTGTCCGTCAGATTTGGCCAAATGCACTAAATCGGTAATGATGTAAAACGCATTCGGTATAAAAGCCAACCAAATAGCTGAAATACCCAAGACTTTGAGTTTTGAAACTTTTTTTAAGTCTAAAGTCAATAAATGCGAAGAAATCACATAGGGAATAACGGCAAGGAATAGATTCCAAATCAGGAAGAACAAGTAAATAGAATTGGTTAATTTGGCTCTGACCAGTAATAGCGAAAGACAATAAATACTATAAAGGAGCAACAATTGGTTGGTTTTTTTGTTTTGATTGAAAAGTTTTAAAACTATGTTCATTTATTTGATGTTAAAAGTGGATTGAATGGTTTTAACCGGAATATGAAGCATTTTTTCAAAATCTAAATCGTAGAAATGATGTGCCTTCTGACCTCTTTTGTAGTAATCCCAAAAGGTGTTAAATTGAGCAGGATAGAAGAGCGTGCCGATGAAAATCACCATATACATATAGGCGCTTTTTTTACCGTTGCCCCATAAATAATATTGCATCCCAATCTCTTCAATGACTGAAACGCCGGTGTTGGTCAATACATGAATGACATCGTGATCTTCGAGTTTGGGTTGCATTTCGAAATTGTATTTTAGTAGGAAGCAACCCATATGAAATCCCAGACTTTCTTGAGGATACAAAATCAGCTCTTTAGGCGTAACATTCCAAGGTTCACTTTTTTTGAAGAATTTTTGGTAGGGCTTTTTGCTCCACTCATACATTTTTTCGATGATTAAATCTTTCATAAATAAAATTAAAAGTACTTTGTTTTTCAAAGTAAATAGATAAAAAAATAGGTTTAGCTTTTTGATATTAATTTTTCAAGCGCTTCAATATGATCTTGAAAAGCTTTTTTTCCGGCTGCTGTGGCGATGTATTTGGTATTTGGTTTTTTACCGATAAATTGTTTTTCAATCATGATGTATTCTTCGGATTCTAAGGCTTTGGTATGACTGGCTAAATTCCCGTCAGTGACACCAAGAAGTTCTTTAAGCATATTAAAATCGGCACTTTCATTCACCATCAATATTGACATAATGCCAAGGCGTATGCGATGATCAAAAGCTTTGTTGATATTTTGGATGATGTTTTTCAAAATTAATAAGTGTCAATTACAGTTTCTAATAAGGGTGAATCAACTAATTGTGATGGCGCAACTACTTTTTCTTCCAAAGGAATTTCATTACCATAACGTTCCTGCAATATGGCTTTTACTTTTGGGTTATCCAAATTAAAACTCTTCAAACTTTCCAATCCACAAAGTTCTACTCCGGCACCATTTTTATAGATTTTCCAAACCAATTCAGAACAATAGATTTTATCATCGGTCCATTCAAAATACAGATCGTAATTTTTGTTTTTAAACTGACTGCCATAGGCTTTCATTTTTTCAAGAACTGAAGTGTTTAGTATAGCGCTTGCGTTTTTTAATCTTTTAACCAAATAAGCATTGCCTTGACCATGTGAAATCCATTCTTTTAAGGGTGTAATTTTAACCGGCTGAACGGCTTCATAAACATATTTTTCGCCTTTAATGTCATAAATAATTCCGCAGTGCGAGAATTTTGAATTGGTCGCAATTCTGACTGCTTCGCATTGTTTAGATTGTGAAGTTTGGAAAATGATGTCGCCGTCACGCAATGACTCTTGGATATTTTGGTCTAATTTGACTAACGTTTTTTCAACTTGTGTTGCGTTAACCTTTGCCAAAACAAAAAAGGCAATCAACAAACCCGCGATTATTACAATTGCTTTTTTCATTACTTATTTTCTATCATATTTAAAATACATAATGCTTCCGTATAAAATATTGCAAACACCAAAGCCTAAAGCCCAAAACAGCAAACCATAACTTAAAAACCAAGTAGAAAGCAAGCCTATCAATATTTGTGAAATGCCTAGGTAACGAACATCTCCTAAGGTATATTTACTCGCATTCACACAAGCCAATCCATAAAAAATTAAGGTTAGGGGCGCAACAAGTTCCAATATGTTTTTCTCTATCAAGAATACTATAAAAAAGCCACCGGTTAATAACGGAATTAAAAAATTAATCAATAATCTTCTAGACGTTGGGTTCCAAAATGCTTCTTTTTCTTTTGTCGCTTTTCTCAGACTTAAAAATAGTCCGGTTAAAATAGATAAAATCATAACCGAAGAACCGATAATCAATAATCGGTAAACCGCATCATAGGAAATGACTAAATCTCTATAAGAACCGCCAGTCGAAGTGTCAAAGTAAATGGTTTTATAGGCTAACCAAGCGCCGATTAAAGAATACACGCCCGCGAGTACACCTGACAATCCACTCAAGGATATAAATCGCGAAGATTGCGTCATCATTTGTTTGATGTCCTGAATGTCTTTTAAATAATCTTTAGTTTCCATATTAAAGTACTTTGAAAAACAAAGTAAATGAATATTTTTTCGTTGACCAAATGTTTTTTCATTTATTTTTGATAAAAATTATTCCTATGAAAAAGCTTCTTTTCGGTGTTGCATTTTTTATCACAGTTTCAGGTTTTGCTCAAAGCAAAGACGAGCAAATGCTTAAAGATATTTACACATTGGCTTTAACGGATTCGAAATGTTATGCTTGGTTGGATGATCTGTCAAATAAAATTGGACAACGTTTGTCGGGTTCTGTAGGAGCTGAGAAAGGTGTGGTTTACACCAAGCAGCAATTGGAAACTTTGGGTTTAGACAAAGTCTATTTGCAAGAAGTGATGGTGCCAAAATGGGTTAGAGGTGAAAAGGAAACGGCTTATATTTTGGATAAAAAGAGTAAAATCAGCGTTCCGATTTGTGCGTTAGGTGGTTCTGTTGCCACGCCGAAAAATGGATTAACAGCAGAAATTATCGAAGTACAAAGTTTGGAAGAGCTCGAAACGTTAGGCGAAGCCAAAATCAAAGGTAAAATAGTTTTCTACAATCGCCCGATGGAACCCGAAAATATTGAAACCTTTAAATCTTACGGACATTGTGTAGACCAACGATATGCCGGAGCTAAAGAAGCAGCTAAGTTTGGCGCGGTTGCGACGATTGTGCGTTCGATGAATTTAAGATTAGATGATTTTCCACATACCGGAACGCAAAGTTATGGTGATTTGCCAAAAGAAAAGTACATTCCAACGGCTGCAATCAGTACGAATGGTGCCGAATTGTTGAGTCAAAAACTTAAAGAAAACAGCAAACTGCAATTCTATTTTAAACAATCTTGCCAGCAATATGACGACGTGCTTTCCTACAATGTCATTGGAGAAATCACCGGTTCAGTGCATCCGGAAAAAATTATGGTTGTTGGCGGACATTTGGATTCTTGGGATTTAGCAGATGGTTCTCATGATGATGGCGCTGGTTGTGTGCAAAGCATGGCAGTGGTGGAACTTTTCAAAAAACTGAATTACAAACCTAAAAATACCATCCGAGTAGTTCTTTTTATGAACGAAGAAAACGGTGGAAAAGGAGGAAAGCGTTACCAAGAATTGTCTCAAACGAATAAGGAAAACCATATTTTTGCACTAGAAAGCGATGCCGGAGGATTTACACCAAGAGGATTTTTCTTTGAATGTGATGACCATAATTTTGATAAGATTATGAATTGGAAAGCGTTATTTGAACCCTATCTCATTCATAGTTTTGTCAAAGGCGGAACCGGTTCCGATATCAGTCCGTTGACTTCTGCCAAAATTGTAAAAGCCGGTTTGAAACCTGATTCGCAAAGGTATTTTGATTACCATCATGCGGCTAATGATACTTTTGACGCTATCAATAAAAGAGAATTGGAATTAGGAGCCGCAACGATGACTGCTTTGGTTTATTTGTTTGATCAATACGGAATCGATTAATTCTTAAACGATGAAGAAATTTTTATTTTATGTTTTGCAAATACTCAGTTTGTTTCTGTTTGTTGTTTTATTAAGTGGTGTTTACAGTACATTTAAAAAGCTAATCGACAGTCAAGAAGAAATGCTCTTCAATATTGGCTATGGTTTTGGAGCTGTTTTGATTTTCAGTTTGTTGTTTTGGCTTAATATAAGATTGTATAAATACGCTTCACTTAATAAAGCCAATTAATGCATCGGAGAATAATTATTGACAAAAGAAGTAATTGAAACCAACGGAATTATACATACTTAAGCAACCTGCAAAGTACCGAGATATTTTACTTCATATTGTCGCGGTTGTCGAGCATACTTTACCCGAAGTTACTTTGGAATACAAATGGGGAATTCCTTATTTTTATTATAAGAAGAAACCATTCTGTTATCTCAATGCAAGTCATAAGCATCAATTTGTGGATGTTGGTTTTGCTAAAGGTTTTCAATTGAAAAACAATCAAGAATATTTGATTGCTGACAAAGGTCGAAATACGATTAAGTCATTGCGTTATTATAATTTAGAAAAGATTGACAATGCTATTTTGATTTCAGTAATTGAAGAAGCCAAGGCATTATATTAAAAAAAAGCCCCGAATTTCGGGGCTTTTTAATTGATTATTGTTCACGATTGACATAAATCCAACCTGTTTTTGCAGCATCACCGCTATTAAATTCGATTACGTAATAATAAGTACCATCCGGTAATTCATCTCCTTTTTCTGATTGACCTTTCCATTCGTTTCGGTATTGGTTTTTACTGTAAACTTTCATTCCGTAACGATTGAAGATAGTAAGGTTTTTAACGTTCAATTGGGTCAAATCAAAGAAATCATTTTTACCGTCATTGTTTACTGAAATACCTTTTTGAATACTACAAGAGATTCTGTCTAATGTGATAGATTCATTTTTGGTACAACCGTTAGCATCAGTTACAGTTACAGAGAATGTTATTGGTAACTCTTCAACAATTGTTGTTGAATTAAGGTATTCACTAACATTAAAGGTGCTTGAATTGGTGCCTACTAATTGTTGGTCATTGGTAAACCAATTAAAACTAGCGGTGTCAACATCAAAGGTGTCATTTACTGCTGTTACTTCAAGTACGAAATCATTACCGACACAATTTCCGGTGATTTCAAAATCAAAACCACTTTGTACCGTTACAGTTAAACTTCCATTGGTAGTACATTGATTTGCGCTAGGAACAAATGTATAAGTTCCAGAAGTTGTATTGTCAATTACCGCCGGTGTCCATGTACCGGTTATTCCCTCGAGAGAGGTAAGCGGTAATGAAGGTGCTGTTTCTCCTATACACAAAGGAGCAATTGCATTAAATGTTGGTAGAACATTCGCATTAACAGTAATCGTCAAAGTTGTTGGCAATGCACAACTACCGTTAGTTGGCGTGAATGTATAAGTAGTGGTTAGGGTATTATTCAAAACCGGAGACCAAGTTCCTGTAACGCCATTGTTGGAAGTCGTTGGAAGTGGATTCAATTGTCCACCATTACAAATTGCCGCAATTGGGTCGAATGTTGGAAGTATAGGTTGATTTACAGTTACAGTTACAGCACCCAAAGCAGCACACTGACCTGAAGTTGGCGTAAATATATAAGTGCCGTTTTGTGTATTATCAACTGTCGCCGGATTCCATGAACCGCTAAATCCTTCTATAGAAAGGGTTGGTAACACTACAGCATCTCCACTACAAATGGTAATAGGAGTAAAGGTCGAAGCAGCTAATGGATTTACGGTTATAATTCCATTTAAGGTTACAGTATTACAACTAACAGAAGATGTAACAATATAATTAAAAGTACCGGTTACTGTAGGAGTTCCACTAATAGTAAATGCCCCTGTTCCTGAGTCAAATGTTCCGCTTACACCTGAAGGAAGGCCTGTAACGGTAACATCAGTTGCATTAGTTGAAGCATAACTAATAGTTGAAATAGGGGTATTTATACAAACTGTTTGTTCGTTATTGGCCGAAGTCAAATTCAAACTCACAGCAGGTGATAAACTTACAGTTCCTGTTACAGGAGATGAGCTACAACCTGATGAAGTTACATTAACAGCATCTAGGAAATTACCCACAGACGGATCAAAACCTGCACTGGATACCGATACAAATCGTAAAGTATAATTATTTCCACCTACTTGTGGTGTAGTATACGTTAAATTGTGTAAAACCCATGCTGTGTTACCGTCAGTGAAATTCCCAATATTTATATAAGGACCACCAACAGGACCAATTTCAACGCCAACAGTATCATTGCCCTGACGACCTCTGTGCGCAAAAGAAATCTGTAATTGAGTGCCCGGTGAAGTGGTAAAATCTTGGAATACTGTGGCTGTGGTAGTTCCATTCATTTCTATAAACTGACTGCCTTGGTAGGCAAAGACATTTTCAAATCCGGCTGCCGGCCATACTTCCAAAATTCCGTCAGCGGCTGTTGTATCCCAACAAGGAACTGCATTTTCATTGAGCATATTCGGGAACTGACCTGTAGCCAATGGGTTCTCAAAACTACCATTGCAAAAAGTGGTTACTAACGGTGTAACAACTACTGTATAATCACCCGGAACTGATGTAGTGAAAGTATCAACATTACCCGGATTTGCAAATCCGGCAGGAACAGTCCAAACATAGCTATAAGTTCCCGGTACTTGAGGTGTGGCAGTAATAGTTGTACTTTGACCGTTACAAATGCTTTCACTGTTCACTGTAATTATAGGAGCTCCGGGATCAACTAATGTTGTTGCTTGCGTTGAACTAAAAGTACAATTGGTATTGCCTAGGTTAAAATTGTTGTAAACACCGGCATTAAGTCCGGCTAATACAATTAATCCATTCGAGTCTGAAGTCAAATTTGTAGGGCCGACTAAGACAGTGTCATCTGTATAAGTAACAACGTAAGTTTGATTTGGAACTAAATTACCAATGGTAATTGTACCTGTATTTCCGCCACAAGTCAAAGGATTTGTACTTGTTGTCAGAGCTGTTGAAGAGCCGCTTAAACTAATTACATTCGTGGTATTAATTGCACAACCGTTAACAGTCAAATTAAAGTTTGAATAACTACCATTATTTAATCCGGTTAAGGTATAGGTACCATTATTATCAGTTATAATTGTAATTAGTCCAATTGGTGCACTATCATCAGAATACGTTAATGAATACGTTGTATTTGGAGCCAAACTTCCTATTGTAATAGTTCCGTCAGCAGTAGTACAATCAGATGGATTCGTGAATATGAAGGTTGGATTGGCTTGTAAAGTATAAGTAGCTATAAAATTAGCACCATTGTTATTAATCAAAATGGTGTCATCACATTGAGATGTTGAATTTACATCACCGGTAATGTCATAAAACACTTCTATCACATAATCACCAGCAGGGAATGCTGTCAAGTCAACCGGCAATTCAGCATCGGTTACTATTCTTTGCCATTTTTGATCACCTGCATTACATGGACCACCACTTGGGAATGAACCGCCACCGCATTCATCAAGGAATGGTAAGTTTATTACGGTAAACGTTCCCGGAGTACCTGAAGCTGGATAAATTCTATAATTTAATCGTGCGCTACAAACATTCGCTGTAGCACTTTTAAATGTTTTTAATTCGCCACCTCTTAATTTGAAGGTATTTGAATTGGAAACATAAGTACCAAAATCAGTATTAGGGAAAATATTTTGAACTGGTCCAATAATAGAAGATCCTGAACCGACAGTATTAAAGAAGTTATCGGTTTCACAATTGTTTAACCATATCGCACTGGCGTAACTTCCAAATGCACAATTCTGATAAACGGTAACGACTAATGTTGTTTGATTAGCACACTGTCCTTCGTTAGGCGTAAAGGTGTAAGTTAAAGTTTGAGTATTATCTACAGATGCTGGCGACCATGTTCCCGCAATCCCATTCAATGAGGTTGTTGGTAATGTTGGCGCTGAATCTCCGCTACAAATTGGTGCCGGAGAAAGGAATGTAGGAGTAACGGTTAAATTTGCAATTAAATTAAAGGTTCTAATAGCATAACAACCGGTTACATTATTTTCTATTCTAACATAAATGATTTGAGAGTTAGCTGTAGTATTGGTATATAATAATGGTAAAACATTTGTCTCAGCTATTGCATCTTCATTGGTTGTATAATAATTTACATTGTGCGTACCGGAATCTAAACCACCTAAAGCCGCACTATTATTTTCACCCAAATCAAATTGAGCAAAACCAGAAGCATTACAAACCACTAAATTGTTAGGAGTTCCCGGTACAATTGGATCATAATATTCGATAGTAATTGAATCACTTGAGGTACAAGTTGTCCCTGTATATTGTATGGTAACCCCATAAACCCCAGGTTGGGTAATTGTTAAGTTTGGTCCTGTCTCATTAGGAATAATATCCACTCCATTGGTCCATACAAAACTATAAAGAGCAGGATTCAAACCTGATGTAATAGTGTAACTTGTCCCTGAACACAAAGCAGTATTATTAGCTTGAAGAAAGTCTTCGCCCAATTCAATATTTCCAATATCTAAACTACCGCCTTCAAGAAAAACTGCAGAGTCAAAACTGTTATCCAATCTATCTGCTATAACCAATTTAATATGGTATTGATTACCAGGTATAACAGGAGAAGTTGCTACAAGAGGAACTGTAATCCCATTAAAATTGGTCGGGGAGCCCAAAGGATCTAATCCTCCAAATCCGTAAAAGGCATCAAAATATTGCTCGTTAACCGAACCACAGGCATCATTATAAAGTTCATCTCTTATGGTTACTACTGAAACCGGAGTCGGTGTCCCAGGAATAACTGCTAAATTAGTAGTTACACCAGTTGAAATATCCGTTAGTAAAAAGGCAAAAGCATCGGAGTAATCACATTGGAATATTCCATATTCTTCTGAAGCAAAAATGAAATTAAAATTAATTTCAGTCACCAAAGGAACAAAATCAAACTCCAGTTTGGTGGCATTTCTTGAATTCATTGGGTTGCCTGTTGCTGCTAAAACAATAGCCTCTAAATCAGCATCTCCTGTCCAAGCTTCATTACCATCACCAAGACCGGTTGTATTTGGACCTGGCGCACTCATGGCATTTCCTGTTGTCAAAACGATTCCTTCACTAAAAGGAAATCCTGAGCCATTCTGATTAAAATAGGCAATACCATTGGTAGAACCAAAATTATTACCTGTTGAAGAGGTCACGTTTGAAACACTGGCACAAGTAGAATTCAAGAACACATCTTCTACCAACTGAAGTGTTGTATAGGTTGTGTTATTGGTTGAAATTGGCGGAGGAATTGTTCCGATACAAATATCAAAGGTAGAAGTTTGTCCGGGAGTTGAAGTCCATGAATATACTCTGACATAATAGGTTTGACCTACGACTAAGCCATTGGCAATGCTTTGGTTACTATCACTACAATACAATTGATTTAAAAGGTTACAATTTCCACTATAAACTGTATGTAATAAAAAGGTATCACTACCTAAAACATTGTTTAAAGTAACGGAATGATCAGTAGCGGTGGCAGTAAATGAAAACCAAACATCGTCATCACTTGTACCATCACAATTGTTCGGTTCAGATGAAGCTGTGGCTCCTATAATTGTTCCCGAAACAAATTGTGCACAAGAAGTATCCGGATTTACCGGCACCACAATTGCATTGTCACATTCATCATTAGAAATTAAAGTGGCAAAAGTTACCGAATTTGACCATAAACTAATATCGGCATCACTACAAAAAGCCCTTACATATACTTTATAAAGTGTTCCTGAACTTAATCCGTCATAAACAAAAGGATTAGTTGTTGCTGTTACCCAACCAGGGGTTGAAGCATCCGGAGCTGGCGCACTAGCCGGTAAAAATAAAACTTGCCATGATGTAGCTGAACCATTTTCAGTCCAAGCTACTGTAGCACCTGTTTGGGTTACGTTTGAAACGACCAATGCTGTAGGTTTTGGACAAGTTGGAGGAGGATTACAAGTTATAGTAGCAATCCATCCAGGATTGTTAAATAATCCATCACTTCTAAATCTAAAAGTTAGACAACCATCAACACTTGATGAGGTAAAAGGACCAGGTATTTCTGTTCCCCAATAACCTCCGGCCAAACCACCGGGAACATTCCCCGCTGGATTATCACTTGCTATTTGAGGGGCTGTAATTGAATTTCCGTCAAAAACATATAAGGCATCCCAATTGGTTTCCGTGTCAAATTCAGTAAAAGTAACGGTCACTTGGTCACCGGGATTGGTTGGGCAAATGGTAACTGTAGAATCTGAATTGTTGGCATAATTGGCTGTAGGTCCTGCAGCATCTACAAAAGTGCCGCCACAAATAGGTGGTGTAACTTGAGTGGTGATGGTTCTTGGGCCTGCCCATAAACTTACCCCATCAGTTCCGCAATTGCCTCTTACATATATGTCATAACATGTTGTAGGATTCAATCCCGTTAATGTAAATGGGTTGGTGTCTGCAGTTATCCATCCTGTTGATGACGCTGTCGGTGCAGGAGAATTACACGGTAAGGCTATTATTTCCCAAGAAGTGGCAATACCTACGTTTGTCCAGCTCACTATAGCTGAATTTGAAGTAACTGTAGTAGCCGTTATGCCTGTTGGTTGTTGACAAACCGGAGCAGGTGCACAGGTTATGTTAGCTATCCAACCCGGATTATTTGCAAAACCATCACTTCTGAATCTGAAGGTTAAACAGCCGGTCGGGCTTGAAGAAGTAAAAGGACCAGGTATAGCTGTTCCCCAAAAACCTCCGGCCAAACCTCCGGGAACATTTCCGGCAGGGTTGGTACTGGCAATTTGAGGTGCTGTAATCGAATTTCCGTCAAATACATATAAGGCATCCCAATTGGTTTCAGTGTTAAATGAAGTAAAGGTTACAGTTACCAATTCACCCGGAATGGTTGGACAAATGGTAACGGTTGAGTCTGAGTTATTAGGGTAATTAGCAGTTGGACCTCCTGTATCAACAAAATTTCCGCCACAAACCGGTGGCGCAACTAATGTTGTTATACTTCTTGGACCAGCCCATAAACTTACACCATCAGTATCACAATTGCTTCTTACATATAAATTATAGCAAGTGGCAGAAGTTAAATCTGTGATTATAAAAGGATTTGAAGTTGTTTCTGTCCAACCTGTTGTAGCTGCTGTTGGTGCCGGAGCATTACACGGTAAAGCTAAGACTTGCCATGAAGTACCAATTCCAACATTAGTCCAACCAAACGAAACGGAGTTTGGAGTAATATCATTTGCAGTTAATGCAGTTGGTTGCTGACAAACGGGTGGTGGAGCACATGTAACATTGGATATCCATCCCGGATTATTTGCAAAACCATCACTTCTAAATCTAAAGGTTAAACAGCCATTCGGACTTGAAGCAGTAAAAGGTCCAGGTATTGCGGTACCCCAATAACCTCCCGCTAAACCTCCGGGAACATTCCCGGCAGGATTTGTACTGGCAATTTGTGGTGCTGTAATTGAATTTCCATCAAATACATACAAAGCATCCCAAGTGGCTTCAGTATTGAATGAAGTAAAAGTTACTGTAACTTGTTCTCCCGGAATTGTTGGACAAATGATAACCGTTGAATCTGAATTATTGGCATAATTTGTCGTTGGTCCGGCTTCATCCACGAAATTACCACCACATATCGGTGGTGCAGTAGAAGTTGTAAAAATAGTAGATGGACCAACCCATTCACTTAGATATCCAGTTGAACAAATTGCTCTAACATAAAATTTATAGGAAGTATTAGGAAGTAATCCGTTGACTACATAAGGAAGAGTTCCTGTATAAACGACTCCAACACCGGTTGGTGTTCCGGCTGCTGGGACAACTTCAATTTCCCATGAAGTGGCACCACTTGGATTTCCCCAACTTAAACTTACAGTACTTTCTGAAGTTACTGTTGCTGTTAATGTTGTTGGATTTAAACACTGTTCATTAATACTAACATTGTCCACTAACCAACGATCTCCAGAGCCAGTTAGACCGGCTACTTGCTGGTTATGTACTTTAACAAAGGAAACATAAACTTGTTGGTTGTGATAAATGGCCGGAAAATTGACCACTTTTTCTTCGTATAAATTAAAAGTTGCAGTTAAATCTGCTTCTGTCCATTGTTGAATTATGGTATAAGCTGCCGGATCAGTTTGTGATGCCGTAGCCGGCGCAACCCTAATCTGATAAACGGTTCCTTGATTTCCCGAAGCAAATGAACGGGTATAAAAATGAAGTTGTCCATTTACAGGAATAGTAACTAAAGGAGTAGCTAAAAAGTCCTCGGAAATGTCTCCAATATTCATTGTTTCTCTATTGATGTAAGCCGAGTTTGTGCCTTGATATACTATCGGAGGATCGTTGATCGTATTGTTGATTCCCCAACGTTGTGCTGTTCCAATGCCATTGTCAAAGACAGCCCAATTTCCTGTTCCTAATGTCCAAGTTGTGCCAGGAAGAGCATCAGGTCCTGTTGTGGATTCAAATCCTTCCAGGGCTAATTGAGAATAACCCTGGAGTGAAAAGAAAAAGATTAATAGTAGTAAGGTAATTTTTTTCATAATGGTGGTTTTTTGGTCGGTTGTCAATAGAAAAATTATACTTTAAAAATGCCTCCAAAAGCTATAATTCTTTGTAAAAAGAAAAAGTGCTGCGAAGCTTTATCTGAATCATTGTGTGTTGTTTTAATGTTATTCATATCAATATATCCTCCTTTTAATTCAGTTTGAATAAAAAAGTGTTTAAAAAAGGTAAAATTTAGTCCCACTTTAGCAGAAAGTCCGTAACCGGCAACATTGAAATCGTCATGTCTTTCTTTGCCTAATAACATGGCATTTGTTTTGGGATATAAAAAACCGGCTCCAATTCCTTCTGTAATATTCAGCTGAAATTTATCGGTATTGCTAATATTAAGCAACTTCGAAATATCATCAACTCTTGAAAATTCAGTATTTACATAATTCAAACCATCAGTATGCTCAAAAGTTAAAAAACTTTCTGTGAGCTGGATAAGTTCATTGTTATAAGTACCATCAAAAGCAGTTCCGTCGTTAATTTCACCAGTTATATTTACGAATTGATTTTGATCCATAACATATTTCATGTGGTCAAATCCAATTGAAATATTATAATGGTCATTAATAAAATAGCCAATTCTTAAATTGGTTTGCGGGATGGTCATTCGGGCTGGATTTATATAATCAATTTGCCAACCTTTAGGTTTGTCACTCGCACCAACATTGTGTAAGGTAAAATTGTAATTGTCTCCTTTAAAATGGATATCTGATTTTGAAAAGCTTTCTCGATTTCCACCCCAAAACACATAAAACTTTCCTTTGTTATGGGCAGTATATTTATCTGGGTTGGCTATTTTTTCCTGCGCAGAAACAGTTTGTATCAACGCGAATAATGTCACGAATGAAAATAAAAATGTCTTTTTCAAGGCTTGTAATTAAAATTAAAAAGAATTAATTGTTTTTCTGATGGCTACCAATCGGGTCATTAAACCTTCAAAATAGTCTAAATGTAGCATATTCGCTCCGTCACTTTTGGCATTCGCCGGATCAAAATGCGTTTCAATAAAAATCCCGTCTACGCCAACAGCAATTCCTGCTTTGGCAATTGTTTCAATCATATCGGGTCTTCCGCCGGTTACACCCGTGGTTTGATTTGGTTGTTGTAAAGAATGGGTAACATCAAGTACGGTTGAAGCATACTGTTGCATCGTTGGAATACCACGAAAATCAACAATCATGTCTTGATAGCCAAACATAGTTCCTCTATCAGTAACCATTACGTTTTGGTTGTTGCAATCTAAGACTTTTTGAACGGCGTGCTTCATGCTTTCCGGACTCATGAATTGTCCCTTTTTCAAGTTGACCACTTTTCCGGTATTGGCTGCAGCTACAACCAAATCGGTTTGGCGAACTAAAAAAGCAGGGATTTGTAGTATATCCACATATTGCGCCGCCATATCGGCATCTTCATTGGTGTGAATGTCGGTAACTGTCGGAATATGAAATGTTTCTGAAACTTTTCTAAGGATTTTTAAAGCTTTTTCATCGCCAATTCCCGAAAAACTGTCAATTCTGGAACGATTTGCTTTTTTAAATGACCCTTTAAAAACGTATGGAATTTCTAATTTATCAGTTATAGCAACTAATTTTTCGGCAATTCTCATCGCCATGTCTTCTCCTTCGATGGCACAAGGACCAGCTAATACGAAGAAATTTCCACTATCGGTATTTTTGATTTGTGGAATGGTGTTTATATTCATAAATTTTGGATTTAAAAATCGCTAAGTTATGAATAATTTGGTAATTTTTATAGTTATTTTGTCAAGTTATTTTTGGGTTGAAAGTCCAATAGGAACAAGCAAATAACCTCTTTCATAAATGTTTATGTAAAGTTTTATCGGTTTTTTTTGACCCTCCCACTGCAATTCGTAAATGTCCAGAAAACCGGCACCCACTTCAGTTCTTTTGGTCGGAAACGGACAGCAACTTTCTATTTTAGTAAAGGTTATTTTTTCTCCATTTGGGCCTGTTAAAGCTTTGAGATATCTTTCTGCGTTGAGGTTTTCGTCTTTAGCACTTTTATAGAAAACATTTACAGGATAATCCGGGTCATATCCGTATTTTTTATCCTTACTGTATTCAGTTAAAACAAAGACGTTTTCTTTTAATGTTGGGTTAGGCGCAGTATTATCCACATTTTTCAAGGTTGAACGTGTGCTTACGCAAGAAGAACAAAGTGAAATGAATACAGCTAAAAGGGTAAAATGAACTATTTTTTTACTCATTAATAAATTATTTTTTTTTTGGTATTCGTGACCCGAGCCTAAAAGGCGAACTGACGTAGTAATCTTTGATTTCATGGTTGATTATTTTTTTTCGGTAATACAATAACCGTGCAATTTTATTTTTTGTTTCGCAAGAGTAATGAAACAAGAGCTCCGGTAATAATTCCCATTGACAATCCACTGAAGACGCCTTGAATCATATAACTTTTTAAGTTAAAATAACTTTGAGCATCTTTCAAAGTGACGTGACGTGATAATAAAGGACTTTTGGTTTTGTACTCAATGATGGTTTCGAAAAAATGGGGACTGATACTTTTGTAAATCACAAATTGTGCAATGGGCATCAATAAGGCAATAAAAAATGATAACACAACACCACTTGCAAAACCTTGAGACCAAGTGATATTGTTGTTGTAAACATATTTTTTCTTTTCTTTTAGGGCTAAATAATAAAACAGCAAAGCAGGAATAGCAAAAAGATTAGTATAAAGCGCATATTGATCGATATGTTGGTCATGTAATCCGGTAAATTTTTCTCCAATTGCCCAAGCCAATACCAATAATATAAAGCGAAGTGTCCATTTTATCTCTATGGAATAGTTTTTCATTGTCTTATTTAATTTAAAGTCAAAAATACTTTATTTCAATAAATTTTATGTCACGAAACACTTTAATATTTCTATTTTTGTAAAAAAATAGGTGCATGGAATTGATCACACATACTTGGCATTGGGCTGTTTCCGGTTTCCTTATCGGAATGATAATGCTGACTCTTAATTATTTTGGAAAAGTATTCGGTATGTCTTCTAATTTACGTTCGTTATGTTCGATGACCGGAATTGGAAAAAAAGTAGCTTTTTTCGATTGGGACTGGAAATCACAACGCTGGAATTTGGCTGTAGTTGCCGGAGCAATGCTTGGTGGTTTTGTTGCAGTACATTTTTTGAGTGATGCTTCGAATGTTGATTTGAATCCAAAAACTATTGAACAATTAACAGCAATGGGAATTGAGGCACCCAATGGAAAATTGTTACCTGACGCACTTTTCGGAAATGCAATATTCCAATCCCCTAAAATGATAGCGATTTTAATTATCGGTGGGATTTTGATTGGATTTGGTTCGCGATATGCCGGAGGTTGTACATCGGGTCACGCCATTTCGGGATTGAGTAATCTGCAATTACCATCTTTAAAAGCCGTGATGGGCTTTTTTATTGGTGGCTTAATTATGGCTCATTTTATTTTACCTCTAATTTTCTAAGATATGAAATTATTAAAATATATAATCGTTGGTTTTATTTTCGGAATTGTTTTGACCAAAGCTGAAGCTGTTTCTTGGTACCGAATTTATGAAATGTTCCATTTCCAATCTTTTCATATGTATGGTATAATTGGAGTGGCTGTGGTAACAGGTTTGATTGGTATTCAAATTATCAGAAGAAAAAAATTGAAAGACATTGATGGCAACTCAATTTATATTCAGGACAAAGAAAAAGGCAATATCCGTTATTGGATTGGCGGCACTCTTTTTGGTTTAGGTTGGGCTATGGTTGGTGCTTGTCCCGGACCAATTTTTATCCTTCTTGGTGCCGGATTTATAAGTGTGGGTTTAATTTTACTAGGGGCAATTTTTGGGACATTTTTATACGGACTTATAAAAGATAAGTTGCCTCATTAATAGATTTTGCTAGAAGAGAAAATTAATCGGCTATACGACGGAGTTTGTTTTTGTCGACAATTTTGATTTTTTTACCTATCAAATCAATCAAGCCACTTTTCTTAAGTTCAGAAAGTAATCTAATACAACTTTCCGTAGCTGTACCAATAATTCCGGCCAATTCTTCACGAGATAGTTGAAGCCTAAGCGCACCGTCAGTATCATTACCGAAATTTTCATCTAAATAAATTAATGTTCCGGCTAAACGCTCTTTTACATTCTTTTGGGCCAAACTAACCATGTGATCATCAGCATCTTTCAAATCACCACAAATGGTTTTCATTAAATTCATTGAAAACTGATTGTTTTGATTGAAGAACTGAATAATCTCGTTTTTCGGAATAAAACAAACTTCCATGTCTTCTAAAGCTACAGCACTTAAGTTTGCCGGTTCTTCGCTAATCATGGAACGTTGTCCTAACAATTCTCCGGGTTTGACCAATTTTACAATTTGATCTTTACCATTGGAACTCAATTTGGACAATTTACAAACACCGTCTTTTATACAATAAATACCATTAGTCACTTCGCCTTCTTCAAAAATAGGATCTCCTTTCTTAATGGTATAAGAAGTTTTACAGTCGGCCATTTTGAGCAACTCATCTTTTGTCAATGCCTTTAGAGAACTAAATTGCCTCACGATACATTGTTCACATTTACTCATATTGATTTTGGGTTTGTTTTTACAAATATATTGAAAGTATGACAATTATCATATTTTAATTTTAGTATTTACTTGACCTTTGTCCAAGGTAAAATGAGCAAATTATGAATACATCACAGTGTTTCCATTGTGGTAATGATGTCATAAAAAAAGACGAGATTCTTTTTGACGACAGAAGTTTTTGTTGTAACGGTTGTAAAACAGTTTACGAAATCTTTAGTCAAAATGACTTGTCTTGTTATTATGATTTTCAATCGGCGCCGGGCGCTACACCACAAGATATTAAAGGCAAATATGATTTTTTAGCCAATGAAGAAATTGTCAACAAACTTCTCGAATTCCAAGAAAGTACAACAGCTATTGTTTCACTTTACATTCCTCATATTCACTGTAGTTCGTGTATTTGGATTCTGGAAAATCTACAAAGGCTTCAGCCGGGAATAGGTGCTTCTCAAGTTAATTTTCCCCATAAGAAAGTAAGAATCACTTACAATCCTGAGCAGACCAATCTCAAACAAATTGTTGAGATACTTTGTTCTATTGGCTACGAACCCTACATCAGTTTAGAAAATTTTGACGAAGGCAAAAAGAAGATTGACCGTTCCCTAATTTATAGGTTAGGAGTGGCATTCTTTTGTTTTGGAAACATCATGTTGTTATCGTTTCCCGAGTATTTTGAAGTCAATGAATTTTGGATTGAGCAATACAAGGGATTTTTCCGCTGGCTGACTTTTGCTTTGTCACTTCCGGCATTTTTGTATTCGGCTTCCATCTATTATGTGGCGGCGTGGAAAAGTATGAAACAAGGCATGTTAAACATCGAAATTCCTATCGCTTTAGGAATTGTAGTGATGTTTATTCGAAGTACAGTAGACATCGCATTTGGTTATGGTCAAGGCTTTTTTGACAGTATGTGTGGTTTGATTTTCTTTATGTTGTTGGGAAAATTGTTTCAGAAAAAAACCTATGATTTTCTTTCTTTTGAGCGCGATTATAAATCTTATTTTCCAATCGCAATCACTAAAATTTTACCCGATGGAAAAGAAACAGCAGTTCAGGTTTACGATATAAAAAAAGGCGATAGGCTATTAATTCGCAACCAAGAATTAATTCCGGTAGACGGTATTCTGATTTCTGAAAAAGCTTCCATAGATTACAGTTTTGTAACCGGAGAAGCAGTTGCTATTGATAAAAAATCAGGCGATAAGATTTTTGCCGGCGGAAAACAATTGGGTAAAGTCATCGAAATGGAAGTCTTGTTTTCGGTGTCCCAAAGTTATTTAACCCAATTGTGGAGCAACGATGTTTTCCAGAAGAAAGTCGACCAAAAACACAAATCCATTACCGACAAAATCAGTCGTTATTTTACACCGACTTTGTTGCTATTGTCTGTAGTGTCTTTTATTTATTGGATTTTTATTGATGTTTCCACAGCTTTTAATGTATTCACTGCTATATTGATTGTTGCCTGTCCGTGTGCATTAGCGTTAACTGCTCCATTTACTTTAGGCAATGTATTACGGATTATGGGTAACCGAAAATTATACCTTAAAAATGCCATTGTCATAGAGCAATTAGCAAAAGTGGACACCATTGTTTTCGACAAAACCGGAACCATTACCACCAATGAAAAGACATCGATAACCTATGAAGGTATCGCTTTAAATGATTTCGAAATGAAATTATTAAAGAATGTACTAAGAGGTTCCAATCATCCGTTGAGCAGAAGATTATATGATTTCATTCCACCACAAGATAAAATGGAAACAACTTCTTTTGAAGAGGTCATTGGGAAAGGAATTTTCGCCGAAATCGGACAGGATACGATCAAATTAGGTTCCTCACAGTTTTTGCAGCACATGAGTGAAAACACCCATAAGAAAACCAAAGTCCATGTTGAAATCAACGGCTTATATAAAGGTAGTTATGTTTTTAACAATCAATACAGAAAAGGATTAGAACAATTGTTTGAGAATTTGGACAAAAAGTACAATTTAATTGTATTATCAGGAGACAACGACGGCGAACGCAGCATTTTAGAAAAAATGCTTCCCGAAAAAACTACTTTGGCCTTTAACCAAAAACCCGAACAGAAATTAGCTTACATCGATAACCTTCAAAAAGAAGGTAAAAATGTATTAATGATAGGCGATGGTCTCAATGACGCCGGTGCCTTGGCACAAAGTAATGTTGGGATTTCTATTTCTGAAAATGTGAATGTGTTTTCACCGGCTTGTGACGGAATTTTAGATGCAAGTCAGTTTGAAAAGATTGATTTCTTTTTGAAATATTCTAAAAACGCTATGATAACCATTTACTTGAGTTTTGGATTGTCATTGCTTTATAATGTAGTCGGCTTAAGCTATGCCGTAACCGGTAATTTATTGCCAATTGTCGCTGCCATCATAATGCCCTTGAGTACGATAACCATAGTAAGTTTTGTAACCATTATGAGTAATGTTTTTGCCAACAGAAAATAAAACCCGAAGTATGACAAATGTCATATTTTAAGAATAATCGCAGAAGTAATTTTGTCTAACACAAATTAGAGGTATGAGTGTCATTTATATGTTAATCTCGATAAGTATTGTAGTCGCTGTATTCTTTCTCTACGCTTTTATCAAAGCAGTAAGAGGCGGTCAATATGATGACGACTATACACCATCCGTCAGAATGCTTTTTGACGACGAGCTAGTAAAAGAAACTAACAAAAATCAAATTAATATAACCGAAGAAAAACAATTATAATTATGGAAATGCAACAATTTCAGTATGACAACAAAATTGTAAGGAACTTCATTTACGCCAGTATCGTTTTTGGTATTGTAGGTATGCTAGTTGGGCTATTATTAGCATTTATGTTTTTATTTCCCAACCTAACCAGCGGAGTTTCCTTTTTAAGTTTTGGGCGTCTTAGACCTTTACACACTAATGCAGTGATTTTCGCATTTGTGGGTAATGCCATGTTTGCCGGAGTGTACTACTCAATGCAACGTTTGTTAAAAGCCAGAATGTTTAGCGACTTGTTAAGCAAACTTCACTTTTGGGGGTGGCAATTAATTATAGTAGCCGCGGCGATTACGTTACCGTTGGGCTATACAACTTCAAAAGAATACGCCGAATTAGAATGGCCGATTGATATCGCTATTGCTTTGATTTGGGTTGTATTTGGTATCAATATGATTGGTACAATTATCAAAAGAAGAGAACGTCATATTTATGTGGCCATTTGGTTCTACATTGCGACTTTCGTAACTGTTGCCGTCCTTCACATATTTAACAGTTTTGAATTACCTGTTTCTGCCATGAAATCTTACTCTGTTTATGCCGGAGTGCAAGATGCCTTGGTACAATGGTGGTACGGACACAACGCTGTTGCCTTTTTCTTAACTACGCCATTCTTGGGAATGATGTACTATTTTGTGCCAAAAGCGGCTAATAGACCTGTTTATTCATACCGACTTTCTATCATTCACTTTTGGTCACTAATCTTCATCTATATTTGGGCAGGACCACACCATTTATTGTACTCTTCTTTACCTGATTGGGCACAAAACTTGGGTGTCGTATTCTCAGTAATGTTGATTGCACCGTCTTGGGGTGGTATGATTAATGGATTATTAACCCTTCGTGGGGTTTGGGATAAAGTAAGAACTGATGCAGTATTGAAATTCTTCGTAGTAGCGATTACCGGTTACGGTATGGCAACTTTTGAAGGCCCAATGCTTTCCTTGAAAAACGTAAACGCTATTGCCCACTTTACCGATTGGATTATTGCCCACGTACACGTTGGAGCTTTAGCTTGGAACGGATTTTTATCTTTCGGTATGATTTATTGGTTGATTCCAAGAATGACTAAATCGAAATTATATTCTGAAAAATTAGCCAACTTCCACTTTTGGATTGGTACTCTAGGGATTATTCTTTATGCATTGCCAATGTATGTAGCCGGATTTACTCAGGCTTCAATGTGGAAACAATTCAAACCGGACGGCACTTTACAATATGGTAACTTCTTGGAAACGGTGACTCAAATTATGCCAATGTACTGGATGCGTGCTATCGGTGGTACTTTGTATTTAATAGGTGTAATTGTTTTGGTTTTCAACATTGTGAAAACAGTAAAACAAGGTTCAGCAATTCAAGACGAACCAGCAGAAGCTCCGGCACTAGCTGTCATTAGTCCAAACCGTTTGAAAGGTGAAAAATGGCATGCTTGGTTAGAAAGAAAACCGGTAAGATTTATGATTTACACTACCATAGCTATTTTAATTGGTGGTTTGATTCAAATTCTGCCTACTATTTTAGTAAAATCAAATATTCCAACGATTGCCGCTGTAAAACCATATACGCCGCTTGAATTACAAGGTAGGGATTTGTATATCAGAGAAGGTTGTGTAAGCTGTCACTCTCAAATGATTCGTCCTTTCCGTTCAGAAGTTGAACGTTATGGTGAATATTCTAAATCAGGTGAAAATGTTTATGACCATCCATTCCTTTGGGGTTCTAAACGTACCGGTCCGGATTTAGCAAGAGAAGGTGTTCCAGGAAAACCATTCAATGGAGGTAGAGATGATGTTTGGCATTTCAATCATATGTATGACCCGCAAAGTATTTCTCCGGGATCAATTATGCCAAGGTACCAATGGTTGATTAAAGACAAATTAGACAATTCAACATTACAAGCTAAATTGGAAGCGATGGTAACTTTAGGAGTTCCTTATTCTGAAGAAGAAGTGGCAAATGCTCTTAAAATTTCTGATGAACAAGCGTCTAAAATAGAAGCCAAATTATTAGCAAATCCGGATATCAAAAAATCTTTTGGAAATGCAACGGTTCCGTTGAAAGACAGAGAAATTGTAGCCTTGATTGCTTATCTGCAAAGATTAGGAACAGACACACAAGTAAAATCTAAAAAATAAGCGTCATGTTGAAATATGTAAAACACAATTTAGAAACGATTGCGGGTGTAGAAATCTACCCAATTATTTCTCTGACGATTTTCTTTACCGCTTTTGTCTTGTTCACCGTTTGGGCAATGACCTACAGCAAGGAAACTATCAAAAAAGTAAGTAACCTTCCGTTGGAAGACTAATTATTCCAACTTTAAAAGTATAAAAATGAAAAAATTATTTCCATCATACGTAAGAGTTCCACTGATTTTCGCCTTTGTTTTTGGTGCTTTGGAATATTTCATAGACTCAGGAGACCGTCCGGCTTTCATTAAGTTCCCAATGGTTTCTCTATTTCTAGTAGTCTTCTTGTTCTTGTTGGTTGCCATCGAGATTGTGGTTAGTGCAGTTGATAATGTAACTTATCACATGCTGACTGACGAACAACGCAAGCAATTGGAAGAAGCTCAATCGGTTTCTTTTACCGAAAGTAAATGGGTGCAAAACATCATGAAAAGCATGACCCGTTCTAAATCTATCGAACAAGAAGCTGATGTAATGCTCGATCATGATTATGACGGTATCAAAGAATTAGACAATGTGTTGCCGCCTTGGTGGGTGAACTTGTTCTATGCAACCATTATTTTCGGAGTGATTTACTTGGTGAGATTCCATGTAATGGATGACTACACTCAAGCTCAGGAATACGATCAGGAAGTAGCTGCAGCCAATATTGAAATTGAAAAAAACAAGCTCAATTCGCCTAAAGAGGAGATCACTTTTGACAAAGTAACTTTACTAACCGATGCTGAGAGTTTGGCTAAAGGAAAAGAAATCTATACTAATGCTTGTGCCGCATGTCACAAAGCTGATGGTGGTGGTGTTGTTGGGCCAAATTTAACTGATGACCATTGGATAAATGGAGGCGGAATTAAAAACGTTTTCAAATTAATATCCGAAGGAAGTAAAAACAACCCAACTATGGTAGGCTGGGCAAAAACTCTTGGTACTAAAGAAGTCCAAAAAGTAGCGAGTTATGTACTTAGTTTACAAGGTACAAAACCTGCTGGAGGTAAAGCAGCCGAAGGAGAAAAATGGGTAGAAGAAGCAGCGCCAAAAGCGGAAGCAGCAGTAACAACCGACAGCACTACTGTAGTGGCAAAATAATTCGAATTAAATCTTTAATTCAAAAACAAAATGGAAAACAATATACCGGATGAAAGTTTTAGAGACAGTATCTCCACTATTGATGAGAAAGGGAAGCGAGTATATGTCCATCCCAAAAAGCCTTCGGGGCCGTTTTATAATAAACGAAAAATAGTCAGCTATTTATTGTTAGCCTTTTTGCTATCAGCACCGTTTATCAAAATCAATGGCAATCAGTTCTTACTCTTTAATGTAATCGACAGAAGGTTTAATATTTTCAGTTTCCCATTTTGGCCACAAGATTTTCACCTTTTCGTAATCTCCATGATTATTGGAGTAGTGGGATTGGCCTTATTTACCGTAGCGTTCGGACGTATTTTTTGCGGTTGGTTTTGTCCGCAAACTATTTTTATGGAAATGGTTTTTCGCAGAATTGAGTTCTGGATTGATGGTGATAGAGCACAGCAAATTCGCTTGTCAAAACAGTCTTGGGATGCTGAAAAAATCAGAAAGCGTGTAACCAAATGGATAGTATTTTTCATCATTTCGTTTGTCATTGCCAATGTGTTTTTGGCCTACTTAATCGGAAGTGATGAACTAATTGAATTCATCAAAGAAGGACCGGCGCAAAATACCGGTACGCTCATTGCTTTATTGATTTTTACAGGGGTTTTCTACTTCATTTACGCTTGGTTCAGAGAGCAAGTTTGTATAATTGCTTGCCCTTATGGTAGAATGCAAGGTGTTTTATTGGATAATAAAACCATCAATGTCGCTTATGACCATGTTCGTGGCGAAGGAGAAATCGGTCGGGCCAAATTCAATAAAAATGAAGACCGAAAAGCTTTAGGCAAAGGTGATTGCATTGATTGCAAAGTCTGCGTGCATGTTTGTCCAACCGGAATTGACATTAGAAACGGCGTACAATTAGAATGTATCAATTGCACCGCTTGTATTGATGAATGCGATTCCATTATGGAAAAAGTTGGTTTGCCGAAAGGGTTGATTCGTTATGCAAGTGAAGATGAAATCGTAAAGAAAGAACCGTTCAAATTAACGACTAGGATGAAAGGTTACATAGCCGTTTTGACTATCTTAATTGGTGTTTTTATCGGAATGTTATTTTTGCGAAATGATGTCGAGGCCACTATTTTACATGCGCCGGGACAAATGTTCCAACATGATGGTGACAAGATTAGCAACATTTATAATTACGATATTATCAATAAAACCGAAAAGGAATTTGAGCATGTCACTTTCAAGTTAGTAGAGCCCAAAGGCGAAATCAAACTCGTAGGTAGTCCATTTGCTAAAGTGCCAAAACAAGGAATGACCAAAGGAACTTTCTTCGTCAAAATTCTGGAAAGCAATTTACAAGGCGAAAAAGTTGAATTGAAAATTGAGGTTTACAATAACAATAAATTAATCGAAACGGCGACGACCAATTTTGTGGGTCCGAGAAATTTCAACTAAAAAATAGAGTCATGAAAATCAATTGGGGAAAAGGAATTGTCATAGCTATTGCACTATTCATGGGCTTCATTTTATACTTTGTGGTCAAAGTACAATCAGACAGTCAATATGATAACGAAATGGTTACTGAGCAATATTATAAAAAAGAGAAACTGGTTCAGGGTAATATTGAAAGCATTCAAAATGCCAACAATCTAACAGAGAAAGTAGCTATTGATAAAAACGCTGCAGGAGTAACAGTCAATTTCCCCAAGAATTTAGACTATTCAAAAATTAAAGGAAAAGTATCCCTATATAGACCGTCTAACCAAAAACTGGATTTTGAAATCCCTATTTCTCTGTCCGGTTTTGATTTGCTCATACCTAAAAACAATCTGGTTGACGGTCTTTGGGGTATTACTGTCGCGTGGGAATACGAAGGAAAAAGTTATTTGAATAAGGAAGAAATCTATTTCTAACAGGTCTAACCATCTAAGAAGGCTAATAATCTAAAAAATGCTTTACACCGCACTTATCTTCGGCTTAATTTCCAGTTTGCACTGTATTGGCATGTGTGGACCGATTGCTATGATGTTGCCGGTAGACAGAAATGATTCAACAAAAAAAGCATTCCAAATTCTACTTTATCACACCGGAAGATTAACATCTTACGCGACTTTAGGATTGCTTTTCGGATTATTGGGAAGAGGATTGTATCTCGCGGGAATGCAACAACGATTTTCAATTGTCTTAGGTGTTCTGATGATTTTAATTGCGATAATTCCGGAAAAAATATTTGCCCAATACAATTTTTCTAAACCAATTTATAAAGTCATATCTAAAGTAAAAAGTAGTTTAGGAAGTCAATTCAAACGCAAAACACCTGATGCTTTTTTTACTATTGGTATTTTCAACGGCTTATTGCCTTGCGGATTGGTTTATGCAGCTTTGTTTGGTGCTATAGCGATGCAAAATGTGACTTTAGGAGTAACTTATATGGTACTTTATGGGGTAGGAACTATTCCGTTAATGAGTGCAGTGGTTTATGTAAGCACAATTTTGTCGTTACCATTTAGAAACAAATTGCAAAAAATAGTACCTTTAATAACCGTTATTATAGGCCTTTTATTTGTATTGCGAGGCATGGGTTTAGATATCGCTTATGTTTCACCCAGCAATTTAAATTTATTTGTCCAAGCAAATGCCAATTGTCATTAGTAAACAAACCACTTTAAACAATAATTAACACTTAAACTCCCAACCCATGGAAAAACACGATTTATTACATGAATTTCCTGAATTTAAAGATAGAATTCACGAACTGAAAATTTCAGATGCACACTTCAGAACTTTATTTGATGAGTATCACGAAATTGAACACCAAATTCACCGAATCAATATGGGTTCGGAAATAGCCAACGACAATTTTGTGCATGAATTAAAGGCCAAATTGTTATTCCTCAAAGACGAACTTTACGCCCATTTGAATAAATAGATTGATAAGTTAATTGAGTTGTTAGCCACGTTGAAAGACGTGGTTTTTTTATGGTGATTTTTCTTTTCCTACCACCAACTTTAAACTCAAAAATTTCACCATAAAAATAAACTCGCTAATCCTAATATCGCAGGAACCGCTTGTACGTAAAAAATTCTTTTAGAAGCGGTTAATGCTCCGTAAATTCCGGCTACAAGTACACAACTTGAAAAATAATGCTATATTTTTACTCCAATCAGTATTAGTAATTATTAGTGACCAAATCAAACCGGCGGCGAGAAAGCCGTTGTATAAACCTTGATTGGCAGCCATGACTTTAGTTTTTTCAAATTGGTCTGCGGGAATGGTTTTAAAAACTTTGCGTCCGCGAGTCGTCCAAGCAAACATTTCGAGCCATAGAATGTAAAGGTGTAATGCCGCTACAAATCCAATGATAATCTGTGATGGTAAATTCATGGTTAGTCATTTTCGTTAAAAATCCGCTCAATTCTTTTATCGGGTATTAACCACATCAAAGCTACAAAAATGTAGATTCCACCAGCGATAGAAGGGAATTTATAAGCGCAAAGCATAGCAATTAAATACAAAATAGGAGAAGATTTTCCTTTGTAATCTTTGCCCAATGCTTTTGACAATAAAGAGTCTTTACCGTGGTGACTTAGGATTAAATTTTGTAAAATGAAGTAGGCCAAACCATTCATAAGAAGAATAAATCCGTAAAACATCATCGGAAAAGGAGCGAAGTGATGTTCACCAATCCAAGCGGTGGCAAAAGGTATTAACGATAGCCAAAACAGCAAATGCAAATTGGCCCAAAGAATTTTCCCATTAACTCTTTTCACCGTATGCATCATGTGATGGTGGTTATTCCAATAAATACCAACATAGATAAAACTCAAGACATAACTCAAAAATTTATGCAGTAACGGAACTATAGCTTCGTAACTGACACTATTCGGAACTTTAAATTCCAATACCATAATGGTGATGATAATCGCTAAAACACCATCGCTAAAGGCTTCGAGTCTGTTTTTATTCATAATTTCTGCTTTCTGTTGTCTGTGTTCTGATTTCTGCCTACTTCTTAAAATTCTTCTCAATCGCCTTTATCATTTCTCCGGCAATGTCTTTATTAGTAGCGCCTTCTATACCTTCTAATCCGGGTGAAGAGTTTACTTCTAACAATAACGGACCTTTGGACGAACGAATAATGTCAACACCGGCCACTTTCAAATCCATGGCTTTAGCAGCCTTGATGGCTATTTTCTTTTCTTCAACTGTTGGTTTAATCACCGAAGCAGTGCCGCCCATATGGATGTTGGCTCTAAATTCTCCCGGAGCGGCTTCACGTTGGATTGCGGCTACGACTTTGCCATCTACAACAAATAAGCGCAAATCTTTTCCGTTGGCTTCTTTAATAAATTCTTGTACCAAAATATTGGCATTTAAACTTTTGAACGCATTGATTACCGATTCGGCTGCTTTTTTGGTTTCGGCTAAAACAACGCCTTTTCCTTGAGTGCCTTCCAATAATTTTACGATTAATGGCGAACCGCCAACCATTTTAATCAAATCGTCTGTATCCAATGGTGAATTTGCAAATCCGGTTGTGGGAATATCTACGCCGTGGTGTAATAACAATTGAAGCGAAAAAAGTTTGTCTCGTGATTGGGTTATCGCTGCCGCGGAATTTAAACAAAAGACTTTCATCGCTTCAAATTGGCGTGTCAAAGCACAACCGTAAAAGGTAATACTCGGACGAATTCTTGGGATAATCGCATCGAAATTGTCTAATATTTTTCCGCCGCGATAATGTATTTCGGGTTTATCAGCATCGAGTTTCATGTAACATTCCTTGATGTTCAAAAAGCGCATTTCATGACCACGCATTTCGCCGGCTTCCATGATGCGTTTGTTGCTGTACAGTTCCGGATTACTGGCCAAAACACCAATGCGCAAACCTGATTTAATGGCGATAGCATCTTGGTATAAATCCTTTAAATTTTCGATTGAGGTATGTCCTAATAAATATTTTTGTTCCGGGTCGACTAATATTCTGCCGCTCATCGCTTCCCGACCTAACAACATTCGGAAACCCATGGAATCTCGGTTGGTTAAAGTCATTTCGATTTCCCAAATATCGGTTCCGATAGATAAATTGGTTTTGATTACATACCGTTGTTCGCGAAAGCCACTCGAGCTTTTGACAATGCGTTTGTCGACTAATTTGGCTTCACAATGAATCACGGTTTTGAGGTTATTCTGAATAGGGTTGATGTCAAATTTTACCCAGTTTTCACCATCTTTCAGGAATGGAGCAATGTTGATGGCGTGTAGTGCCGAAGTTTTCGCACCCGAATCAACACGGGCTTTGATAGCAGGAATTCCGAGTTCGGGAAAAGAACACCATTCTTCGGAACCTAATATGATTTTGTTTATTGGCATTTGATAAAAAATTTAAGCCACAAATTACTCAAATTCTCACTGATTAAATGGCGTGAATTTGAATAATTTGTGGCTTTTAAAGATTAAAATGATCTTATTTTGTTGGCTTTTCAGCTTTTTGAATCGTAACGGTCAACTCTTGAGAAGCTTCGTCTAAATCCATAAAAATTTCATCGCCTGACGCTATTTTAGAAGTGATAATTTCTTCGGCTAAAGCATCTTCTACATATTTTTGAATCGCTCTTTTTAATGGACGAGCTCCAAATTGTTTGTCGAAACCTTTTTCAGCGATAAATGCCTTGGCAGTATCAGAAAGGTTCAATTTATAACCTAATTCTTCTACACGAGCAAACAATTTTTTCAATTCGATTTCGATAATCAAATCGATGTCGTGTTTTTCTAACGGGTTGAATACGATTACGTCGTCAATTCTGTTTAAGAACTCAGGCGCAAAAGTTTTTTTCAAAGCGTTTTCTACTACACTTTTCGAATGATCATCGGCTTGTGCTACTTTCGCAGCCGTACCAAAACCAACGCCTTGTCCGAAGTCTTTCAATTGGCGTGCTCCAACATTCGAAGTCATGATGATAATCGTATTTTTAAAATCGATTTTTCGGCCTAAACTATCCGTCAAATAACCATCATCTAACACTTGTAACATCATATTAAACACATCAGGATGCGCTTTTTCGATTTCGTCTAAAAGCACTACGCAGTATGGTTTTCTTCTAACTTTCTCCGTCAATTGTCCGCCTTCTTCATAACCAACGTAACCCGGAGGCGCACCAATTAATCTTGAAATTGCGAACTTTTCCATGTATTCACTCATGTCGATTCTAATCAAAGCATCTTCTGAGTCAAATAATTCTTTGGCCAACACTTTCGCCAATTGGGTTTTACCAACACCGGTTTGACCTAAGAAAATAAACGAACCAATCGGGCGATTCGGATCTTTTAATCCGGCGCGATTGCGTTGAATAGAACGGGATATTTTCAAAACCGCATCGTTTTGACCAATCACTTTTCCTTGAATCAATTCAGGTAAATGAGCCAATTTGTTGCTTTCCGTTTGGGCAATACGATTCACCGGAATTCCGGTCATCATCGATACTACATCGGCTACATTGTCTTCGGTTACCCGAATTCTGTTGTTTTTTGAATCTTCTTCCCATTGTTCTTGCGCAATGGCTAAGTCTTTTTCTAAGCGTTTTTCGTCGTCGCGTAATTTTGCTGCTTCTTCGTATTTCTGTTTTTTAACGACAGAGTTTTTCAAGTCACGCACTTCTTCCAACTGGCGTTCCAAATCCAAAATTTGTTTCGGAACATCAATATTAGTAATGTGAACTCTCGAACCGGCTTCGTCTAAAGCATCTATCGCTTTGTCCGGAAGGAAGCGCTCCGACATGTATCTGTTGGTCAATTTAACACACGCTTCGATGGCTTCGTCGGTGTAAATCACGTTATGATGGTCTTCGTATTTGTTTTTGATGTTGTTCAAAATGGTAATCGTTTCTTCCACCGAAGTAGGCTCTACAATTACTTTTTGGAAACGTCTTTCTAACGCACCATCTTTTTCAATATACTGTCTGTATTCATCAAGTGTTGTAGCACCGATACATTGTATTTCGCCACGCGCTAACGCCGGTTTGAACATATTCGATGCATCTAGCGAACCTGTGGCACCACCGGCTCCAACAATGGTATGGATTTCGTCAATGAATAAAATGATATCGTCGTTTTTCTCCAATTCGTTCATCACGGCTTTCATTCTTTCTTCAAATTGTCCGCGGTATTTTGTACCGGCAACAAGCGAAGCCAAATCAAGCGTTACGACTCTTTTGTTGAAAAGAATACGCGATACTTTCTTTTGAATAATACGCAAAGCCAAACCTTCGGCGATGGCAGATTTACCAACACCTGGTTCACCAATGAGTAACGGATTGTTTTTCTTTCTTCGGCTTAAAATTTGAGACACACGCTCAATTTCTTTTTCACGACCAACTACCGGGTCGAGTTTGCCTTCTTCAGCCAATTCGGTTAAGTCACGACCAAAATTATCCAATACCGGAGTTTTCGATTTTTTATTAGTCTTATTAGCCGGATTATTGAAACTACCTTCTTTTAAACTGTCATCTTGACCAGAATCATCATTGAATGACTCATTTCTAGGCAGGTTATCTGTAAAATCTTCTTCGTTTGGTGTCATATTCAAATACTGTTCTTTAACTACGTTATAATCTATTTTCAGACGATGCAATAGTTTGGTTGTAGGATCATTTTCGTTTCTTAGAATACACAAAAGCAAATGTGCAGTACTTATGGAAGTCGCTTGGAATACCTTTGCCTCTAAGAATGTTGTTTTTAAGGCACGTTCGGCCTGACGTGTCAAGTGTAAATTCTTTTTTTCGTTGCTTATTTCAACGTTTGGATTCGCCGGGCTTAAGATTTCGACCTTCTTTCGCAAATGCTCTAAATCTATAGACAGGTTATTTAAAATGGCAATTGCTTTACCATTTCCATCTCTGAGGATACCCAGCATCAAATGTTCAGTGCCAATAAAATCATGGCCCAAACGTAATGCTTCTTCCTTGCTGTAGGTTATAACATCTTTGACTCTTGGTGAAAAATTATCATCCATATAAATTAGGGTTGTTGGTAATGTAAATTTAGTTATTATGAATGGTTCTAACAAAAATCATTCCGCCTAAATGTACTGTCAGCTAATTGACAAAAAAAAAGCCAATAATAAAAGTAGTGGTGTAACTATTTTATTAACCAAAAAAAGAGCCTATTTTGTTAATAAATCATTGAAATTTGTGGGCTAAAATTAGTACTAAAAGCTATAAATATTCTATATTAGCACGTTTTGAATTTAAACTAATTTTTTATTAATAATTTATAAAATATGTCTGACGGAGAAAAGTTAATTCCTATTAACATCGAAGATGAAATGAAATCAGCTTACATCGATTATTCGATGTCTGTAATTGTCTCAAGAGCGCTACCTGACGTGCGTGACGGTTTAAAGCCGGTACACCGAAGAGTGTTATATGGAATGTATGATTTAGGCGTTTTTTCAAATAGAGCTCACAAAAAATCCGCAAGAATTGTTGGAGAAGTATTGGGTAAATATCACCCGCACGGCGATACTTCAGTTTATGACGCCATGGTTCGTATGGCACAAGAATGGAGTTTACGTTATTTATTAATTGACGGTCAAGGTAACTTTGGATCTGTTGATGGCGATAGTCCTGCAGCGATGCGTTACACTGAAGCCAGAATGAAAAAAATGTCAGAGGACATTATGGCAGATATCGACAAAGAGACAGTTGATTTCCAATTGAACTTTGACGATACTTTATATGAGCCAAAGGTAATGCCAACCAGAGTTCCGAATTTATTGATTAACGGAGCATCCGGTATTGCTGTTGGTATGGCGACCAATATGGCGCCGCACAATTTAACAGAAGTAATTGATGGTACTTTAGCGTACATTGACAATAATGATATAGAAATTGACGAATTAATCACACATATCAAAGCACCGGATTTTCCAACCGGAGGTGTGATTTATGGTTATGAAGGTGTTCGTGAAGCTTTCAAAACAGGACGTGGTAGAATTGTGATTCGTGCCAAAGTTGCTTTTGAAGAATCCAATGGAAGAGAAGCAATTATTGTTTCTGAAATTCCATACCAAGTCAACAAGGCAGACATGATTAAAAAAACTGCCGATTTGATCAATGACAAAAAGATTGAAGGTATTTCCAATATTCGTGACGAATCGGATAGAAACGGAATGCGTATCGTTTACGAATTGAAACGTGACGCGGTTCCAAATGTGGTTTTAAATACACTTTACAAATTTACCTCATTGCAGTCTTCTTTCAGTGTAAACAATATCGCATTGGTAAACGGAAGGCCTCAAATGTTGAACGTAAAAGAATTAATCCATTATTTCGTTGAACACCGTCATGATGTTGTCATCAGAAGAACGAATTTTGAATTGCGCAAAGCGGAAGAAAGAGCGCATATTTTAGAAGGGTTAATCATTGCTTCAGATAATATTGACGAAGTAATTGCATTGATTCGTTCATCGAAAGACGGTGATGAAGCAAGAACCAAATTGATTGAGCGTTTTACTTTATCTGAAATCCAAGCGCGTGCGATTGTTGAAATGCGTTTGCGTCAATTAACCGGTCTGGAACAAGACAAGTTAAGAGCGGAATACGATGAAATCATGAAGTTAATTCAACACTTGAAAGATTTATTGGCAAGTAAAGAATTAAGAATGCAATTGATTAAAGATGAATTAGTAGAAATAAGAGATAAATATGGTGATGCTCGTCGTTCTGTAATTGAATATTCCGGTGGCGATGTGAGTATCGAGGATTTGATTGCCGATGAAAATGTAGTAATCACAATTTCTCACGCCGGTTATATCAAACGTACTAATTTATCAGAATACAAAACGCAGAATAGAGGTGGCGTTGGACAAAAAAGTGCCGGTACTCGTGACCAAGATTTTTTGGAACATTTATTCGTGGCAACCAATCACCAATACTTGTTATTCTTCACGCAAAAAGGAAAATGTTTCTGGATGCGCGTTTACGAAATTCCGGAAGGAAGCAAAACGAGCAAAGGTCGCGCGATTCAAAACTTAATCAATATCGAAAGTGATGATAAAGTAAAAGCTTTCATTTGCACGCAAGACTTAAAAGACGAAGAATACATCAATAGTCATTATGTAATCATGGCGACCAAACAAGGGCAAGTGAAGAAAACGCCGTTGGAGCAATATTCACGTCCGCGTCAAAATGGTATCAATGCCATTACAATTAGAGAAGATGATGAATTAATGGAAGCCAAATTGACCAATGGAGAAAGCCAAGTTTTAGTGGCGGTGAAATCAGGTAAGTTGGTTCGTTTTGAAGAAGGGAAAACGCGTCCAATGGGAAGAACCGCTTCCGGAGTACGTGGAATTACCTTAGCTGACGATAAAGATGAAGTAATTGGTATGGTTTCTGTCAACAAAGATGACATCAATGATACGCAACTTTTAGTAGTAACTGAAAATGGTTACGGAAAAAGAACGAAGTTGGTAGATGAAGATGGAGAAGATGTTTACCGTATCACCAACAGAGGTGGAAAAGGAGTTAAAACCTTAAACATCACTGAAAAAACCGGAGCGTTAATTTCTATTAATGCCGTGACTGATGAAGATGATTTGATGATTATCAACAAATCAGGATTGACCATCAGAATGGAAGTGTCTGATTTAAGAGTTATGGGAAGAGCTACACAAGGAGTTCGTTTGATTAATATCAAAGGAAATGATTCGATTGCAGCAGTAACCAAAGTAATGAAAGAAGACGAAGTGGAAGATGTAGAAGGAGAAATCGTTGACGGTGTTGAGGCCGAAGAAAGTAACGATGCCGAAACTTCTGAAGACAGTCAGGAAGAAACTCAAGAATAATTTAAAATAATACCACATGAAAATTAAACACATTGTATTGGCTTCAACAATACTAGTTTCTGTTTCCGCTTTTGCTCAAAAAGACGAGCTTAAGACGTTAAAGAAAATTTATACCAAAGAAGCGCCTAAACCGGGTGATGTCATAGAGTATAAAAGTACTTTGGCAAGACTTGAAGGATTGGCTACTGAAGAAGGCGATAAAGTTTCAGCCGGATTTTACAAAGCCATGTTGCCTTTGGTAGAGATTATGTCTTTTGGACCAACTGTTACAGAAGCTCAAAAAGCCCAAGTAGTGAGTGCCAAAACGGTTGTTGATATTGAGAAAGGACTGAATGGTACTTTAGAATATGAGAAAAAGACCGGTAAAAAAGTTTATACTGATGATATTTTGAAAAAAGTAGAGTTGTATAAATCTGATATTATCAATTTGGCGATTGCTTTGGGTCAACAACAAAAATTCCAAGAAGCTTCGGATGTATTGTACTCTTTGTACCTTTTAGATAAAAAAGATGCAGACAAATTATTTTTCGCAGCGAGTTATGCCGTTAGTGCTGCTAATTATGACAAAGCTTTCCAATATTACAGTGAATTAAAAGCACTTAATTATACTGGTGAAGGAACACTTTATTTTGCCTTTAACAATACTTTAAAGCAAGAAGAGAACTTCGGAACTAACAAAAGCCTTCGTGATATTTCTGTAAATACTACAAAAACGCATTCAAAACCTAGAGATGAGAAAACCGAATCAAAACGTGGTGAAATTTTCAAAAATATTGCGCTGATATTAGTGCAAAAAGGCAAAGTAGAAGAAGCTAAAGCAGCAGTTCAAGAAGCACGTCAAGCCAATCCGGAAGACACATCTTTGATATTGACGGAAGCCGATTTGTATTTAAAAATGAATGATTTTGAAACCTATTCAAAATTAGCTAATGAAGCACTTAGTAAGAATCCTAATAATGTAGATTTGGTATTCAATTTAGGCGTAATCAGTGCCAATGCGAATAAGTTAGACGAAGCTGAAAAACATTATAAAAGAGCTTTAGAAATTAACCCTAATTATTTCAATGCTCATTTGAATTTAGCCGAATTAAAATTAAGAGCTGACGAAAAATGGGTTACTGAATTAAACAAATTAGGGACTTCTGAAAAAGACAACAAACGCTACGAAGTGATTAAAAAATTAAGAGAAGATAATTTCAAATTGATTTTGCCTCATCTTGAAAAAGCGGTAGAATTAGAGCCTACCAATGAACCGGCTAAAAAGACATTGTTAAGTGTTTATAATGCTTTGGAAATGACTGATAAGTACAAAGCTTTAAAAGCTAAAATGTAATCTTTCAATTTGATTCAATAAAAAAACCATCCAATATCGGATGGTTTTTTTATGCTTTATTTTTTCGAATACTATAAGTGAATCACTTCTCCATAAGCATCGGCTACTGCTTCCATCACCGCTTCACTCATCGTTGGATGTGGATGAACCGCTTTTAAAATTTCGTGTCCTGTAGTTTCTAATTTACGAGCTACAACTGCTTCCGCAATCATATCGGTTACACCGGCACCAATCATGTGACAACCTAACCATTCGCCATATTTGGCATCAAAAATTACTTTGACAAAACCATCCGGAGTTCCGGCGGCTTTCGCTTTACCTGAAGCAGTGAAAGGGAATTTACCAATTTTTAATTCGTATCCTTTTTCTTTGGCTTGTTTTTCAGTCATACCTACAGAAGCAATTTCAGGCGTTGCATAAGTACAGCCCGGAATGTTTCCGTAATCTAAAGGTTCAACGTGCAAACCTTTGATTTTTTCCACACAAAGAATTCCTTCTGCTGAAGCAACGTGAGCCAAAGCTTGTCCTGGCGTTACATCACCAATGGCGTAATAACCCGGAACATTAGTTTGGTAAAAATCGTTGACTAAAATTTTATCTTTATCGGTTTTGATTCCGGTTTCTTCTAATCCTATGTTTTCAATGTTGGTTTTGATTCCAACGGCTGAAAGCAAAATATCCGCTTCTAAAACTTCTTCGCCTTTAGCAGTTTTTACAAATGCTTTTACGCCTTTTCCGGTAGTGTCGATTCTTTCTACAGAAGAATTGGTCATAATGGTAATGCCTGATTTTTTCATAGAACGTTCCATTTGTTTCGAAATGTCTTCGTCTTCAACCGGAACAATGTTGGGTAAAAACTCAACAATAGTTACTTCTGTACCCATTGAATTGTAAAAATGAGCAAACTCAACGCCAATCGCACCTGAACCCACGACAATCATTTTCTTTGGTTGTGTTGGTAAAGTCATCGCTTGTCTGTAGCCAATTACTTTTATACCATCTTGTGGCAAATTCGGCAATTCTCTCGAACGAGCACCGGTAGCAATGATAATGTGGTCACCTGAATATTCAGTTACTTTTCCGTCTGCTGCCGTTACAGCAACTTTTTTGCCCGGTTTTATTTTACCAAAACCATCTATAACGTCAATTTTATTTTTCTTCATTAAGAATTGAACTCCTTTACTCATGCCATCAGCTACGCCACGAGAACGAGCGATAACAGCGTTGAAATCTTTGTCAAATTCCTTCACGGTCAAACCGTAATCTGAAGCATGTTTTAGGTAATCAAAAACCTGTGCCGATTTTAAAAGTGCTTTCGTTGGAATACAACCCCAATTTAAACAAATTCCACCAAGGTTTTCTTTTTCGATAACGGCTACTTTAAAGCCTAATTGTGACGCGCGAATCGCAGTAACATAACCGCCCGGACCACTTCCTAAAACAATAATATCGTATTTCATTTTTTTTGTAATTATTTATTTAATGTAAAAATGCAGTCGCTAATGTTCTTGCTATTTTTATAAAATTTATTTGATTATTTGAGATTGCGAATTTACGGAATTATTTTGAAAATTTAGCTTTCTACGGCAAACTGTGAATCGTATAAATTTTTGTAATAACCTTGTGCTTTGTTGACCAATTCCTGATGTGTTCCTTCTTCTACAATTTGGCCTTTGTCCATCACAATGATTTTATCTGCATTTATAATGGTAGCCAAACGGTGTGCAATGATGATAGAAGTTCTGCCTTGCGTGATTCGCTCAGTCGCTTTTTGGATTAACTCCTCGCTATACGTATCAATGGATGAAGTCGCTTCGTCTAAAATCAAAATACTCGGATTACTCACATAAGCCCTAAGAAAAGCAATCAATTGACGTTGGCCGGAAGACAACATCACACCTCGCTCTTTAACGTCATAATCATAACCACCGGGCAATGTTTTGATGAATTTATGAACGCCGATTTTTTTTGCTGCTTCAATCACTTCTTCCCGTGAAATATTCGGATTGTTAAGCGTAATGTTGTTGTGAATTGTATCGGCAAAAAGAAAAACATCTTGTAAAACGATGGCAATTTGTTGGCGTAAGCTTTCCAATTGGAAGTCGTTAATATTTTGGTTATCGACATAAATTGTCCCCGAATTAATTTCATAAAAACGATTCAGCAAATTGATAATGGTAGATTTTCCGGCACCGGTGGCACCAACGATAGCGATAGTTTCACCTGCTTTAACGTTTAGATTGATACCTTTTAATACTTCTTCTTTATCGTTATAACCAAATCGAACATTCTCAAATCGGATATTGCCTTTGAAATGGCTGGCCACAACACTTCCGTCTTCCTGAACGTCTTTATCGGTGTCTAAAATGTCAAAAACACGATTGGCGGCTATCATTCCCATTTGCATCTCGTTGAATTTATCCGCAATTTGACGCAATGGGTTAAACAACATCCCGATGAACATTGTATAGGAAAACAAATCACCAAAAGTGGTAAACTTATCACCATCTAAAATATGAAAACCGCCATAAAGTACCACGGCGCCTAACGTTAATGACGAAATGATATCGGCGATAGGGAAGAAGATAGAGTTGTAAAGAATGGTTTTAATCCAAGCTTTGTTGTGCTTTTGGTTGATTTCCTTAAATTTTTCGTATTCGATTTCTTCGCGGTTGAAAAGCTGAACGATTTTCATTCCGGTAACGCGCTCTTGTACAAACGTATTCATATTGGCCACCTGATTTCGAACATCTTCAAAAGCCACTTGCATTTTTCGCTGAAAGATTCTAGTGATATAGACTAAAACGGGCATCGCCAAAATCACTATCCATGTCAGTCGCCAGTTCATATAAAACATAAAAATCAGTATCACAATCATTTTCAACATATCACTGATGATCATGAATAAACCTTGGCTAAAAATACGAGCAATTTGTTCAATGTCAGATACAGAACGAGTTACCAATTGTCCGACAGGTGCATGGTCAAAATATTTCATTCTGAAACTGAGCATATGCTTGAATAACTTGGTTCGAATGTCTTTAATAATATCTTGTCCTAACCAATTCGCCCAATACACAAAATAGAATTGGGATAGGGTTTCTAAAATCAACACAACGCCCATAATGGTTACATAAAACAATAAACCATGTTCGTCCTTCGGTGCTATATATTCATCAACGGTTTGTTTTAACAAATAAGGACGAAGTGCTGCAAAAACGGAAAGCAATACGGCAAACAAAATCACACCGTAATACCTTTTTTTATAAGGCTTGGTGTATTTTAAAATGCGTTTGAATAAATTAGTATCGAATGCTTTTGCTTGCATATTATTTTATATAGTCGTAATCAATTTGGGTTAGGTACAAACCGTGCGCAGGCACAGAAAATCCCGCTTGACCTCGGTCTTTACTTTCAATTATTTTTTCAAAATCTTCTAAGTTTATTTTGCCTAAACCGATATTAATCATGGTTCCGACAATGGCACGAACCATATTACGTAAAAAGCGATCAGCGGCTATGGTGAACACTAATTTGTTGCCGTTTGACTCCGTCCTGTTCGCCTTTGGCTCGAGTTGTTGCCAGTGTGCTTCAAAAATAACACAATTAAACGTTCTGACGTCTGTATTGGTTTTAGAAAAACATTCAAAGTCAGTATACTTGAAAAGGATTTGGCACGCTCTGTTCATTTTGTCTACATCCAAAGGCAATTGGTGCAACCAACTCCCGTCGTTTTCAAAAGCATCTTTGAAAGTGTGAATGTGGTATTCATAAGTTCGTTTCGTAGCATCGAAACGGGCATGAGCATCATCGTGTACTTTTCGGATATCAAAAATGACAATGTCTTTGGGTAAAAAAGAATTGAGTTTGTGAACTATGAGTTTACTGTCGATATCGGTTTCATAATCAAAATGCGCATACATTTTTTTGGCATGAACGCCGGTATCGGTTCGGCCTGCACCAACAATATCAATCTCTTTTTTTAGAATGATGGATAAAGCCTTATTGAGTGTTTCTTGTACGGAACTTGCATCGGGTTGGTACTGCCAACCGTGGTAATTTGTTCCTTTATAAGCTAATTCAATAAAATATCTCAATGTGGATGTTCCTAGTTTTATGAGGTGCAAAGGTACAAAGGATTTTAAATTGGATGTTTAAAGTTTTCATAATTTCATTGATTATATTTGTAACCTCAAAACCTAGTGCCTCAGCACCTCAGTACCTTTTACCTTGAAAAAAATCTTATTACTTTCCGATACCCATAGTCATATTGATGATACTATTTTGAAATATGTTCACCAAGCTGATGAAGTCTGGCATGCCGGAGATATTGGAGATTTAAATGTGACTGATACGATTAAAGCAATCAAACCTTTGCTAGCGGTTTACGGCAACATAGACGATGACAAAGCCCGAATGGAATTTCCGTTGAACAATAGGTTTTTCTGTGAAGGTGTTGACGTTTGGATAACTCATATTGGCGGTTATCCCGGAAAGTACAATCAGGCCATTCGAACTGAAATTCAAACCAGTCCACCGAAGCTTTTCATTTGTGGGCATTCGCACATACTGAAAGTACAATTTGATAAAAAACTCAATTTATTGCATATGAATCCGGGAGCTTGTGGGATTTACGGATTTCATCAGGTGCGAACGATGTTGCGTTTCGAAATTGATGGCGATAAAATTCAGAATTTGGAGATTATTGAAATAGGGAAGAAGTAGTTTTAAACACAGATTTCACA